>JAHECP010000328.1 GCA_024641665.1 Acidobacteriota bacterium | reverse complement strand
GCGCGCGCCAGCCAGCGCGCCTTCGCCCCGCGCTGCCGCCGCATCGCGTCCTCGACGCGCGAGACCGGCAGCGTCCCGTCCTCGGCGGCGCGGATCAGCGCCTCGACGGCACGCGCCTGCTCGTCGGCGCTCGTGCCGCACAGCAGGACGATGTCGCAGCCGGCCGCCACCGCGCCGACCGCGGCCTCGGCGAGTCCCCAGCGATCGCCGATCGCCCGCATGCCCAGGTCGTCGCTGACGACGACCCCGTCGAACCCCAGCTCGGACCGGAGCCAGTCGATCGCCCGCCGCGACAGCGTCGCCGGCCGCTCCTCGTCGAGCGCCGGCACCAGCAGGTGTCCGACCATGATCGACGCCACGTCCTCGGCAACCGCCGCGCGGAAGGGCGCGAGCTCGACGTCCCGCAGCCGTTCGAGCGGGTGCTCGACGACGGGGAGCTCGTGGTGGGAGTCGACGGCCGTGTCGCCGTGCCCCGGAAAGTGCTTCGCGCAGGCGGCCACGCCCTCGGCCTGGAGCCCCCGCACCACCGCGCGGCCGAGCCGCGCGACGAGCTCGGCCCGGTCGCCGAAGGCGCGATCGCCGATGGCGGGATTCTTCGGGTTGGTGCCGACGTCCATGACGGGGGCGAAGTCCCAGGTCACGCCGACCGCCGCCAGCTCCGCGCCCAGGGCCCGGGCGAAGCGCGCGGCCAGGTCCTCGTCGCCGCTCCGCCCCAGCACACCCATCGGCGGCCACTCGGTGAACGGCCGCCGCAGCCGCGCCACGCGCCCGCCTTCCTGATCGACGCCCACCCAGAGCGGCAGCTCCCGGGCGAGCGCGCCGACCTCGGCCGCGAGCGCGGTCACCTGGTCCGGCGCCTCCACGTTGCGCGCGAACAGGATGACGCCGCCCAGGTCGAACTCGCGCGCGAGCACCTTCACGTCGGCGGTCAGCGCGGGACCGTCGAAGCCGACGAGGGCGAACTGACCGATGTGGCGGCGGATGTCGCGCAGGGTCATGGCGTCCGGCGGCGCTCCGGACCGACGCGCCCTGGGACGCCGCGGGCCCGAGGCCGACGCCATTATAATGCGCGGGTGCGTCTCACATCGTCTGCTCCCACCCGCATCGACCTGGCCGGCGGCACGCTCGACATCTGGCCCCTCTATCTCTTCCACGATCGGGCGCAGACGCTGAACGTCGCGATCGACCTGTGCGCCCGGGCGGAGGTGACCCCGGCGCCGGACGGCCGGATCACGATCGTGTCCGAGGATGCCGGCCGCACCGTGGAGGCGCCGGGCTGGGCCGCGCTCGACGCGGACGGCCCGCTGGCGCTGCTCAGCCGGCTGGTCCGGCACTTCCGGGTGGACGGCCTGCGCCTCACGACCCGCGCCGAGTCGCCGATCGGCGCCGGCATCGCCGGATCCTCGGCCATGAACGTCGCCGTCTGCGGCGCGCTCGCCGCCTGGACCGGTACGACGCTCGACGACGAGACGCTGCTCGCGACGGTCCAGAACATCGAGGCGCAGGTCATCCGCGTGCCGACCGGCGTGCAGGACTACCGGCCCGCTTACTACGGCGGCGTCTCGGCGGTGGAACTGGACGTGGACCGCGTCCGTCGCGTGCGGCTCGACGTCGATCCGCGCGAGCTCGAGGCGCGGCTCGTCCTCGCCTACACGGGCGCGTCGCGCCAGTCCGGGATCAACAACTGGGACGTGATCAAGCGCCACCTCGACGGCGACCGCGCCGTGTTCGACCGGTTCGAGCGGATTCGCGACGTCGCCGTGGCCATGCGGGCCGCGCTCGAGCGGGGCGACTGGCCCGAGGTGGGCCGGCAGATCGCCGCCGAGTGGGCGAACCGCCAGGCGCTCGCGCCGGGGGTCACCACCCCCGCGATCGACCGCCTGATCGCCGGGGCGCGGGCCGCGGGCGCCGCGGGCGCCAAGGTGTGCGGCGCGGGCGGCGGAGGCTGCCTGGTGTGCTTCGTCGAACCGGACGCGGCGCCGGCGGTGCGGCGCGCCCTCACCGCGGAGGGGGCGCGCGTGCTCGATTTCCACGTGGACCTCGACGGTCTGACGGTGCACGTCTCGCCGTGACGGGCGCGGCGGGCGCCGGGGAGATCCTCCGACATGGACAAGCTGGCTGAGATCAAGCGTCTCTACTACGAGACGACCGCTCGAAGCGTCCGCCGCGATCTCGCGCGCGCCATGGAGCTGCTGAAATCGATGGCGTCCGAGGAGGAGCGGGAGCGCGCGGCCGTGTACATGGACGGCCTCTCCCAGATGCGATCGGAATGGGAGCGCGGCGGATCCGGCGCGTCGCGGACGCCTCGCCGCCCCCGGCCCGCCCGCCGCACGAAGTGACGCGCCGCGCCGGCGGCGGCGCGGGCCGGAACGGTCCATCGGGCGGCGGTCAGGTGCGCGACTTCGTGAGGATCTTCCTCGCCGTGATGCGCAGGATCTCCGGCACGTTCCGGTCGGTGGAAAGTCCCTTGATGTCCTTGTCCACCAGGCGTGGCACGAAGCGCAGCGAGAGGGCCGGCGGCGTCTTGGGGTTCCGGACGAGCGCCGCGATGACCGAGTAGTTCTTGATCCAGCGGCGGTTGGTCGAGATGATCCGCAGCACCTCTTCCCCGACGTTCGCCATGCGCGCGAACGCCTCGATCTCCGAGTCGGTCAGCTTGGGACTGCTGAGAACGGCGGTTGAGACCAGGCGGTTCGGATCGCGGATGAGGGCGGTGCGCTGCTCGCGCGTGCCCTTCATCGCCAGCTTCATCCGATCGGTCACGCTCAGCGCCGACAGGAGCTTCGGCTCGGCCGATCCCTCCGCCACGGCCGGCTGGTCGCTGTCGTCGACCGGGACGAGCGGCACGTCGAGATCGGTCGCCGCGACGGCCGCGGGCTGCGTGCCGCGCGCCGCGAAGAACTCCCGCATCTGCGGCGGCACGTCGGGACGCGCCAGGAACGCCGCGAGCGACTCGGTCGGGATCGTGTCGAGCGCGGCGTTGGCCGTCGCGCCGATGGCCGGGTCGGGATCGCCCGTGAGGATGATCAGCAGCGCGAGCTGCTCGTGCGGCCCGGGTGCCAGAGCGCCGCGCGCCGCCAGCTCCCGCACGTCGCGCGCCACCTCGCCGCGCCGGAAGAAGTCGATGAGCGGACTGTGTACTCCGGGATCCGGCATCCCACCTCCGCGGCGCCGCCGGGCGCCGATTCGCGCTCAGCGCAGCAGGGATTGATAGTCGTCTGGCGTGATGCGAACCGTCCGGACCTGCCCGGCTTCGCCCAGCGGGCGGCCCGGGCGGCCGTTGAGCGTGTAGGCGAACGCGCCCGCGTCGCCCACCTGGATCACCGCGTCGGTGCGGACCCGCCGCGCGATCCGCTCGCCGGGCTGCATCACCCGCTCCAACACGAGCGTGCCGTCCACCGTGAGCGAGACCCAGCACGCGCCGGTCGGCGCGATTTCCAGGCGCAGGCCGGACTCGGCCGCACCCGCCGCGGGCGCCGCGGCGGCCGGCGCGGCTTCGACGGCCGGCGGGGTGACGGTCACCTCGCCGCCGCTCGACGCGGCCG
>JAHECP010000024.1:8125-50786 GCA_024641665.1 Acidobacteriota bacterium | reverse complement strand
TCCCACATTCCCACAAGCCGATCCGTTCTCTTTCAGACGGGAAGAACGTAGAATGAACCGCCCTCAGACTGGATCACTTTCCGAGCGGCGTACTGGTCTACTTTCCGAGCGGCGCCTCCAATGAATGGCTTCGGAGACCCTACTCTATGCAACGGGCTTGTTGTTGGGCATGCTCACAGCACTGCATGCTGTCGTCTTTGTCCGAATCGGGCTTTCGATAGAAGACAAGCGGTGGCGAAGGCTCTGGGCGTACTCATACCTCGTGCACCTGTGGCTGATCGTCGAGGTGCTGTTCTGGGTCTCAGGTACCTGGTTCGCGCCGGTCGCCAGAGGTGCGGTCTGGCACTACTACCTGGGCACCTGGTTGTCGCCGTACGCTGCGTCAGTGGCCTTTGGGGAGCTCAAGAAGTACTCAACGGACGACGTGCGGGACCTCGAGGTCCTGCGAGCCGACGTGGCGAGGCTCACCGGATCGCGACAGGGCCAGGCCTGGAGCCGAGAGCCCAAAGCCCGCAAGGCCAAAGCCGAAGGCCCAGAGCCTGCAACTGCACGTCTCAGAGGTGTCGCGCAGTTCAGGGACAACCGGCATCGAGGATGACCATGAGGACTCGATTCCCAAGCGCCAGTCATGTCGTCGTCCTGGTGTTTGCGGGGGGAGCGCTCTTGCTGGCGTCCTCCGCAACTCAGCAGGAAGGACAGGCGCCTCCGACTCGCGGCGTCCAGGAAGCGAGGACAGTCAGGCTGTTCTACCTGCCGTTCGGAACGCAAACCTACGTGCCCGTCACGAGGGAGACCATCGAGAAGGACGCGACCTGCAGCTTCGAGATGGACACCGACAGCGCCGAAGCCCTGAGGCTCAGGCTCCTCCTGGAACGAGGGGAGAACAGCGGCTTCGACGATCGGGTAGTACGGCTGAAGGTCGTGGGTTTGCTTCCCAACGCCGTGTTTGTGAATCAGAAGGGTGAGAGCATCCGCGGGCCGGGTCACGCGTACCGCCTTTCAGATGGGGATTTCGCCGACCTGGGAGCCCTGATGCAGGACCTGTCTCGCGCGCACGGCTGTCCGGCGTCCTCCGCGACGTCGGGTTGTCAGTCTCTGGACAGGACGCCACACCGAAGGAACGATAGAACGAACGACACGAGGTACTCTCCAGGCGACATGCGGACCTGGTGGTCTTGCGGGCCGACGTCGAGAGCCTCGCGGGATCGTAGCCGGCAGGCCGGCACGGAAAGGCAGGAGGGAACGTGACCGTGCGAACACTTCGCGTGATCGTGTGCGCATGCCTGTCCGCCTGGCTGCTGTCCTCGACCGCCGCACGTGCGACGCTTCAGCAGACGCCCGCAACCGGGACACCGGCCAAGTTCTACAGCAGCTGCGAGATTGACCTGAACGCCGATGGGCGCCCGGACCTGGCCCTGTCGATCGAGACCGTGCGGGGTCCGGAAGTGTTGGCGCTGGTGGCCACCGACGACGGCTATCGCGCGTTTGTCCTCGCAAAGTGGCACGGGCCGAGGCTCGTGACGTGTGAATTCGGAAAGGAAGTTCGCGAGACTTCGCTTGCCGGCGGCTCCGGCCGGATCGTTCGCACGCCCGGTGCGTACGTGCTGGTGAGCCAGCCGGAAGGACCGAAAGCCGCCTACGTGTGGGTCGACGGCCGATTCGTGGAGGTCTGGCTTTCCGCCTGATGGCCCACGCTGAAGCTCCCACGAGCGCTCTGTCCCGGCACCGACGCTAGTCGCGCGCGCCGGCCGGGCGCCACCGCCCGATCGTGGCGGCCGAGAGGCGGCCGAGCCAGCCCGCGGCGCGCTCGCCGACAATCGCCTGCTCGAGCCGGTCGAACTGGACGTAGGCCACCGGCACGAGCAGCAGCGTCAGGAACAGGCACAGCGACTGCCCACCGATGATCGTCACGGCGATCGCGGAGCGCTGCGCGCCGCCGATGCCGATGCCGAGCGCAGTCGGCACGAGGCCGGCGAGGATGGCGGAGGTCGTCATCAGGATGGGCCGCAGCCGCGTCCGGCACGCCTCGACGATCGCCTGGTCGCGCGGGACGCCCCGCGCGCGCAGCACGTTCGTGTAGTCCACCTGCAGGATCGAGTTCTTCTTCACGATCCCCAGGAGCAGCAGAATCCCCAGCGCGCTCCACAGGTTCAGCGTGCGGTGGGTGGCCCAGAGCGTCAGCAGCGCGAAGGGCACCGACAGCGGCAGGGCCAGCATGATGGCGACGGGCTGCAGGAAGCTCTCGAACTGCGCCGCCAGCACCATGTACATGAACACGCTCGCGAGGCCGATCGCCAGGATCAGGTTGCCGGTGGTCTCGTCGAGGATCTTGGTCTGCCCGCCGTAGCGCGCGCTGTAGCCGGGCGGCAGGTTCAGCTTCGTCACCAGCGCGCGCACGTCGTTCGAGGCCTGGTCCAGCTGGTAGCCAGGCCGGAGGTCGGCCATGAACATGAACTGGAACTGGCGGTTGAAGCGCTGGATGATCGTCGGGCCCAGCCCGCGCCCGAGCGTCGCGATGTTGTCGATGCGCACCTGCCCGACGCGCGACGACGGCACGGTGAGCCGGCCGATGGCGTCCATGTCGCGGCGCTGCGTGTCGAGCACGCGCATCTTCACGGGGTACTGCTCGGTGCCCTCCCGGTACCACGAGATCTCGTCCTCGCCGCTCACCATCAGCCGGAGCGCCTGCGCGACGGTCGAGATGCGGACGCCGAGGTCGGCGGCGCGCTGGCGGTCCACCGCCACCCGGATCTCGGGGTTGCTCACGTTGACGGTCACCTTCATGTCGGCGAGGCCCGGCAGCTTCTGCGCCTCGTCGTAGAGCCGCATCGTGTAGTCGGCCAGCCGCGTCAGATCGGGCCCGAGCAGGTTGACGTTGATCGGGAAGCCGCCCAGCTCGCCGCCGCCCAGGGCGCTCTTTTCGATGACGGTCGGCTTGTAGGCGGGGTGCGCGGCGAGCAGCGCCCGCACGCGCTCGACGATCTGGGTCTGCGTCAGCGTCCGCGCCGACGCGTCGGCGAGCTGCACCTGGATGTGCGAGTGGTTCGGCCGCTCGAAGATCGTCGGCTCCACGTGCGCCACGCCGTCCACCGCGCCGATGTCGCGGCTCAAATCGAGCACGATCTCCGTCATGCCGTCGAGCGAGGTGCCCTCCGGCCCGTCCACGACCACCTGGAACTCGCCCTGGTCCTCGTTCGGGATGAACTCCCGGCCCACCAGCGCGTTGAGGGGGAACGTCGCAGCGAAGACCAGCGCCGCCGCGGCGATGATCGCGCGCGGGTGCGCGAGCGCCCAGCGCAGCCAGCGCTCGTAGTGCACGTCGAGCCAGGTGAAGAACCGGATGTCCTTCGTCTTGTGCCCGCCCTGCCCGATCCGCAGGAAGCGCGAGCTCAGCATCGGCGTCAGCGTGAAGCTCACCAGCAGCGACACCATGATCGCGAACGCCATCGTCCAGCCGAACGGGTTGATGAAGCGGCGGGCGTAGCCGTTCATGAACGCCACGGGCAGGAAGATGACCACGAGCGACAGCGTCGTCGCCATCACGGCCAGGCTGACCTCCCGCGTGCCGTTGATGGCCGCGTCGAACGGCGCCTGGCCCTTCTCCTCGACGTAGCGGAAGACGTTCTCCAGCACCACGATCGCGTCGTCGATGACGATCCCCACGGCGAGCGTGAGGCCGAGCAGCGTCATGTTGTTGAGCGTGAAGTCCATCGCCCGCATGAGCGTGAAGGTGGCCACGATCGACGCGGGGATGGCCAGCGAGGCGATGAGGACGGCGCGGATGTTCCGGATGAAGAACAGCACGACGATGCTCGCGAGGAAGGCGCCCCAGAGCAGGTGCTCCTCGAGCGAGGCGATCGACGCGTAGATGAACCGCGAGTCATCGCGCGTCACGGCGAGGCGCACGGACCTGGGCAGGGTCGGCGCGATCCGGGCGAGCTTGGTCTTGATGGCCTCGATCACCTTGATCGTGTTCTGGCCCGACTGGCGCCGCACGTCGAGCACGACCGCCGGCTTGCCGTCGAGCCACGCGCCGGTCGACGGCGTCTCGGTCGTGTCCTCCACCGTGCCGAGGTCGGCGATGGTGATGGGCGTCCCGCCCACCGTCGCCACGACAATGTGCGCGAACTGGTCGGTGGCGTCGATGCGGCCGAGCGTGCGCAGGGTCAGCTCGGACTTGCCCTGCTCGAGCTTGCCGCCCGGCACCTCGACGTTCTCCTGCTGCACCGCGTCGCGCACCTGGTTCACCGAAATCCCGTACGCGCTCAGCTTCTCGACGTCCAGGACGAGGTGCACCTCGCGCGCGCGGCCGCCGGCGAGCGTGACCTCGCCGACGCCGTCCACCGTCTCGAGCGCGCGCTTGATCTGCTTGTCGGACACCTCGGTCAGCGTGCGCAGGCTCATGTCCGCGGCCGAGGCCACGACGGTGAAGACCGGCGCGGCGTCCGGATCCACCTTCTGGATGACGGGGGGCAGCACCTGCGGCGGCAGGTTCCGCATCGCGCGCGACACGGTCTCGCGCACGTCCTGCGCCGCGTCGTCGATCTGGCGCTCGAGCACGAACTTGCACGTGATCTGCGCGCTGCCCTCGCGCACCGTCGCCGTGAGCTCGTCCATCCCGGACACGCTGCTCAGCGCCGACTCGAGCGGCTCGACGATCGAGCTGTTGACCTCGTCGGGGCTCGCGCCGGGGAGCAGCACCGTGACGGAGACGGTCGCCGGGTCGGCCTTCGGGAAGAGATCCACGCCGAAGTCGCGGAAGCTGAAGATGCCCAGCACGACGAGCGACATGACGAGCATCGTCGCGAACACCGGGCGGCGCACGCAGAGTTCGGGCAGCGTCATGGCGTCACTCTCCCCGCGCCACGGCCACCTTGAGGCCGTCGGCCAGCTGCTCGACGTCCGACACGACGATCACGTCGTTCGGGCTCAGGCCCGCGACGATCTCGACCCGGTCGCCGAGCCGGTCGCCGAGCTTCACCTCGTGCGACACCAGGTGATCCCGATCGACCACGAACACCCGGTTCACGCCGTACCGGTACTGGAGCGCCGCCATCGGCACCTCGAGGATCCGGTTCACCCGGCTCGACACGATGCGCGCGCGGGCGAACGTGCCCGGCTTGAGCAGCCCGTCGGGGTTGGGCACCGTCGCCTCGAGGGGAAACGCGCGGGTCTGCTGGTTCACCGCCGGGCTGATGCGCGCGATGCGGCCCGTGACGACGCGGTCCGGATAGGCGTCCACCCGGAGCTCCACCGTCTGCCCGACGCTCACCCACGGCTCCATGTGCTCGGGCACCTCGCCGACCAGCTTGAGCGGGTCGATCTTCACCAGGCTCATCACCGGCGTCTGCACGCGGACGAACACGCCCGGCGACACGAACCGCTTCTGCACGTAGCCGTCGAAGGGCGCCTTGATGAGCGCGTCGCGCAGCTCGCGCTCGGCCAGCCGCATGTTCGCGTCGGCCGCGTCGATGTCGGCGGCCAGGTTCTTGGCGGTCTGCACGGCCGACTCGTAGCCGGCCCGGGCCGCCTCGTAGCGCGTCTCCGCGTCGTCGAGCTGCTGCTGGGCCACGAGCGCCCGCGCCTTCAGCGCGCGTAGGCGGCCTTCGCCGCGTCGTAGCCGTACTGGAGCTTCTCGCGGTCGAGCTCCACCAGCACCTGCCCCGCGCCGACGCGGTCGCCGAGGTCGGCCAGGATGCGGTTCACCTTCCCGTCCACCTCCGACGAGATCACCGCCTCCTCCGCCGCGGCGAGCGTCCCGACGATGTCGATCGAGCGGCGCACGTCGTCCTGACGGACCGCGACGGTCGTGACGGGCCGAGGACCGGCGTCGCGACCGCGCGCCTGCGCGTCGCGACCTCCGGAGCACGCGGCCAACGGCACCAGGGCCAGCAATGGAACGACGGGGGCGACACGCAGCATCGAACCGTCCTCCCGTGTTGACCGACGAGACCGGCGGCAGCGGGGCCGAGCTGGACTGTCTCGGATGACCGATTAGTCTACGGCGCAACGGGTGCGGGCGCTGACGGGAAGTTGGTGGAGATACTGTCGGGCAGTGTCCGGTGTGGGGACGCCGGCCCGCGGGGGAAGCCACCCGGCAGCCCCGTGAGGGCCGGCCCGACGATCAGCGCGGGGCGCCGCCGGCGTCGCCAGGTTCTCGACGACGAACTCCTTCATGCGATGGGCGGCGCCGACGCCGACGCGGCGGCGAACACGTCGGGGTGCAACCGGGGCGCGCGATCGGGCCGGCGCCCTCCGCGTCCAGATGGTCTACACTGCTCGGTCGGAGGTAAGCCGTGACACGACCGCGATTCGTTCTGGCGACCTTGCTCATCGCGTCCCTGCTCGCGTTCGCGCCGAGCCCATCCGGACGCGTCTCGAATCCATATCAGGCCGCCGTCGGCGCGCAGCCGGCGGGCGGCAGCCTGTTCGGCGCGATGCACTGGCGCTCGATCGGCCCGTACCGCGGCGGGCGTACCAAGGCGGTCACGGGCGTCCCCGGTCACCCCCACACGTTTCTGGTCGGCGTGGTGAACGGCGGCGTCTGGCGGACCGACGACGCGGGCCGCACCTGGCAGCCGATCTTCGACCACGAGCCGACCGGGTCGATCGGCGACGTCGCCGTGGCGCCGTCGGACCCGAACACCATCTACGTGGGCAGCGGCGAGGGGCTGCACCGCCCGGACCTCTCGATCGGCGACGGCATCTACAAGTCCACCGACGGCGGCCGGACGTGGACGCACCTCGGCCTGCGCGACGGCCAGCAGATCCCGCGCGTCGTGGTCGACCCGCGCGACCCGAACCGCCTGTTGGTCGCCGTGCTCGGCCACCCGTACGGTCCCAACGAGGAGCGCGGCGTGTACCGCTCGACCGACGGCGGGCGCACGTTCCAGCGGGTCCTCTACAAGGACCCGAACACGGGCGCCTCGGACCTCGAGCTGGACCCGGCCGATCCCAACACCGTCTACGCCTGCCTGTGGCAGGCCCAGGAAGGGCCGTGGGAGAACGCCGAGTGGAGCGGAACGAACGGCGGCATCTTCAAGTCCACCGACGGCGGCACGACGTGGCGCCCGCTCACGGCGGGCTTCCCGACCGGCGACGACGCCGTGCAGCAGGCCGACGTGGCGGTCGCGCCGAGCGATCCGAACCGTCTCTACGCGTCGGTCGCCGTCGGGCGCGACACCGCCATCTACCGGTCCGACGACGCGGGCGAGAGCTGGACGCGGATCACGAACGACCCGCGGCCGGCGGCGCGCATCGGCGGCGGCGACCTGCCGGTGCTGACCGTCAACCCGAAGGACGCCGACATCGTGTTCAGCGCGAGCGTCGTGATGTGGAAGTCCACCGACGGCGGCCGCACCTGGACGGGGCTGCGGGGCGCGCCCGGCGGCGACGACTACCAGCGCGTGTGGGTGAGCCCGGACGATCCCGACATCATGGCGTCGGCGAGCGACCAGGGCGCCATCGTGTCGCTCAACGGCGGCCGGACCTGGAGCTCGTGGTACGCCCTGCCGACGGCGCAGCTCTATCACGCCGCGGCCGACACCGCCTTCCCCTACCGCCTCTGCAGCGGGCAGCAGGAGAGCGGCTCGGCCTGCGTGGCGAGCCGCGGCAACGACGGGGAGATCACGTTCCGTGAGTGGCACCCGGTGGGCGTGGACGAGTACGGCTACACCGCCCCGGACCCGCTCGACCCCGACATCGTGTACGGCGGCCGCGGCGTCACGCGCTACGACCGCCGCACCGGGCAGGTCGCCAACGTCGGCCCCTCGCCGACCCGCTCGGGCGACTTCCGCACGGTCCGCACCGCGCCGGTGCTCTTCTCGCCCGTCGACGCGCACGTGCTCTACTTCGCGGCGAACACGCTCTGGAAGACGGCCGACGGCGGCCGGACCTGGCAGCAGATCAGCCCCGACCTCACGCGCAAGACGTGGGAGATCCCCGCGAGCGTCGGCATCTACAAGGACCAGCCGTCGGCGCAGCCGACCCAGCGCGGCGTCATCTACACGGTCGCCCCGTCCCCGGTGGACGCCAACACGATCTGGGCCGGCACCGACGACGGCCTCATCCACGTGACGCACGACGGCGGCAAGACCTGGACCGACGTCACGCCGAAGGCGCTGACGCCCTGGGCCAAGGTCTCGCTGATGGACGCCGGACACGCCGACGCGCTGACGGCCTACGCGGCCATCAACACCATCCGCCTCGACGACCTCCGCCCGCACATCTACCGCACGCACGACGGCGGCCGGGCCTGGACCGAGATCGTCAACGGCATCCCCGACGGCGGCACGATCAACGTCGTGCGCGAGGACCCGCAGCGGAAGGGCCTGCTCTTCGCCGGCAGCGAGCGCGAGATCTACGTCTCGTTCGACGACGGCGACGACTGGGCGTCGCTGCGGCTGAACATGCCGGCGTCGTCGGTCCGCGACGTGATCGTCAAGGACGACGACCTCGTCGCCGCCACGCACGGCCGCGGCTTCTGGATCCTCGACGACATCACGCCGCTCCGCCAGATCGGTCCGTCGGTCACCACGGCCGACGCGTTCCTGCTCGAGCCGCAGGTCGCCACCCGCGTCCGCTGGAACATGAACACCGACACGCCCCTGCCGCCCGACGAGCTCGCCGGCGAGAACCCACCCGACGGCGCGATCCTCGACTACTGGCTCAAGACGGACGCCACCGGGCCCGTCGCGCTGGAGATTCTCGACGGCTCCGGCGCGCTCGTGCGCCGCTACTCGAGCGACGATCCGATCGAGCCGATCGACCCGAACCTGCCCGTGCCGACCTACTGGGTGCGGCCGCCGCAGCACCTGTCGAACGCCGCCGGCCTGCACCGCTTCGTGTGGGACCTCCACTACCCGCCCGCACCGGGATCGCGGGTGAGCTACCCGATCGCCGCGGTGGCGCACAACACGGCGCCGGCGCCGACCTCGCCGTGGGTCCCGCCGGGCGAGTACACCGTCAGGCTGACCGCCGGCGGCCGCACTTACACGCAGCCGCTGACCGTGCGGATGGACCCGCGCGTGAAGACGCCGCCCGAAGGGCTCGCGCAGCAGTTCACGCTCTCCAAGGAGATGTACGACGGCATCGTCGTGCTGCAGAACGCCCTCACGCAGCTACGTGGGGTGCGCGAGCAGGTCGCCGCGCTCCGCGGGCGCGCGCAGGGCGCGACCGCCGGCGCGCTCGCCGCGTTCGACCAGAAGGCCGCCGCGCTCGAGGGCGGCGGCGGGGGCGGCTTCCGCTTCGGCGGCGGCAGTCTCGACACGCTCGCGGGCGCGAGCGGCGCGCTCAGCCAGATGATGAACCTGCTGCAGGGCGCCGACGTCGCCCCGACGCCGGCGATCGTCGCCGCGGTCACATCGCGGCAGGACGCGATGGGCGACGTGATGGCGCGGTGGAACACGCTGAAGGGCCAGGACCTGGCCGCGCTCAACACCGAGCTGCGGCAGGCCGGCCTGCCGGCCATTTCCGCCAGCGGCGTCTGACGCGCGAGCGCCCCGGGCGTCAGGTGTGGATGGCGGGTGCCGGACGACCGGCACCGTAGGGTCCCGACCCTACGGC
This sequence comes from Acidobacteriota bacterium, assembly GCA_024641665.1. GTDB lineage: Bacteria > Acidobacteriota > Vicinamibacteria > Vicinamibacterales > JAHECP01 > JAHECP01. The sequence continues at coordinate 41,222 of JAHECP010000024.1, read as the reverse complement.
TGCAGCCGGGCGCCGGGGCCCGCGGGCCCGCTGTGCCGGCGGCCGTGTACTCGAAACTCCGTTGGGGCTCGTGGGCCGAGCCCTGTCCCGTCAAGCCGTTGGCGTCGCACCCGCGCGAGGTTTGGGCCGACCCGGGCGCCGCGCGCAACGCGACGGCGATTGAGGTGTGTGCCACGCAAAAATCAGGTCCTGACCCGATAGCTCCGGGGCACGGACCGCGCTACTCTCTGTCGCACCCAAGGCCACGGGCCAGCGCCCTCAGGGCCTCGGAGACGCCGGATCGGCCGCCCCGGGGCCCCCTCCTTGGGTTCTTCTCCTCCTCCCCCCACGAGTCACGCACTCCCCCTCGAGTTGGCGAGACGCCCGCGGCGCGATACGATGTCGCCATGTCCGAGCCCGAATCGGCGCCCGCCCGCACCGGGACCACGCGGCGGCGCGGCCGCGCCGGCGTTGCGCGCCTCACGATCCGCCGCGCGGCGTTCCTCGGCTTCGCGGTGGTCCTCGCGCTGTGGGTCGCGTCGGGCTACGACATCCTGCAGCGTCTCCGCGAGGTGGAGGCGCACGCCCAGGTCACCAACGCCCGCTTCCTGCGATCCGAGGAGCTGCTCTCGAGCGTCAGCCGCGATGTGCTCCTGAGTTCCATCTACCTGCGCGACCTCCTGTCGGCCACCAGTCCCGAGGACCTTCAGCGGGCGCGCCAGCAGCTGATCGCGACGCGCCAGCACGCCGACGACGCGCTGGCGGAGTACACCTCCCTGCTCGGCGAAGGAGGCGAGCCGGCCTCGCTCACGGAGCTGCGGGCGGCGCTCGCGAGCCGCTGGACGACCGTCGGGCCGGTGTTCGACGCCGCCTACCAGTCGCCGTCGGCGGACATCTCGGCGCGGCTGCGCGCCGGGGCGGTATCCCGTCGCGAGAGCATTCTGCGGATCTCCGAGCAGATTCACGCCGCCAACCAGGAAGCGTTCGAGCGGCGGCAGCAGGAGGTCGTCGAGTTCTACCGGGCCACGCAGCAGCGGGTGTGGATCATCGGAGCGCTGGCACTCGTCCTGAGCCTCGGCATCGCCACGCTCGTCATCGTCTACGCGCGCACGCTCGAGAAGGGTGTCGAGGCGCAGATCGAGCGGGACGAGGAGAACCGGCGCGTCCTGCAGCGGCTCTCCGCGCGGCTGGTGCACGCACAGGAGGACGAGCGGCGGACGATTGCCCGGGAGCTGCACGACGAAGTGGGCCAGGCGCTCACGGCCGTGAAGACCGAGCTCGGCCTCGCGCAGCGGCGGGCCCAGGCGAGCGGCGCGGCCGATCCGGGCCTGGAGGAGGCGCGCGCCATCACGGACCGGACGCTCAACGCGGTGCGCGATCTGTCGCAGCTGCTGCGTCCGGCCCTGCTCGACGATCTGGGGCTGCCGGCGGCGACCGGGTCGCTGCTGCGCGGCTTCTCGCGCCGCACGGGCACCCGGGCCGACCTCGAGACGGACGGGACGATCGACCGGCTGGCCACCGAGATCGAGACGTGCGCGTACCGGATCGTGCAGGAGGCCGTCACCAACGTGGCGCGCCACGCCCACGCGACGGCCGTGCGCGTGACGCTCGCGCGGCGGGGATCCACGCTCCGCCTCCGGGTCGAGGACAACGGTCGTGGGTTCGACGCCGGCCGGATCGCGGCGTCCGACGACCGCGGATTCGGGCTGATCGGGATGCGCGAGCGGGTGTCGGGCTTCCGCGGCTCGTTCGTGCTCGACACGGCGCCCGGCCGCGGCACGTGCATCTCCGTCGAGCTGCCGGCCCTGCCGCCTCAAGCCGGCGGCCTCGTCGCGCCGGAGCGCCCGCCGCTCGGCGCCGGAACCTCCGTGCCGCGGGAGGCGTGACGGTGCGCATCCTGCTCGCCGACGACCACACGCTCGTGCGCCAGGGCCTCCGCAAGATCCTCGAAGCCCGCCATGACTGGCAGGTGGTGGCCGAGGCGAGCGACGGACGGGCCGCCGTCAGCCTCGCGGTCGAGCACAAGCCCGACGTCGCGCTGCTCGACATCGGCATGCCGCTGCTCAACGGCATCGAGGCGACGCGGCAGATCGCGCGCCGCGTCCCCCAGGTCCGGGTCCTCATCCTGAGCATGCACGCCGACGAGGCCTACGTCACGCAGGCGCTGCACGCCGGCGCCCGGGGCTACCTGCTCAAGGACTCCGCCGACACCGATCTCATCCGCGCGCTGAACGCCGTGACCGAGGGCAAGTCGTTCTTCAGCCCCGCGGTGGCGCGCGTCCTGCTCGACGACTACGTCCGCGGCATGGCCGAGCGCGGCCTCTCCGACCGCTACCAGCTGCTCTCCGAGCGGGAACGCGAGGTGTTCCAGCTCGTGGCCGAGGGGAAGGCCAACAAGGACATCGCCGAGCTCCTTCACCTCAGCCCGAGCACGGTGGACACGCACCGCGCCCACATCATGGAGAAGCTCGACCTGCACAGCGCGGCGGAGATCGCGCTGTACGCCGTGCGCAAGGGCATCATCCAGTGACCGCGCCGTCACCGCGGGCGCACGGGCCCTCAGGCCCCGGCCGCCCGCCCGGGGCCGGTCCGTGCCCGTCGTTCTTCCCCGTCCCGGCCGGTGGTCGAGTCGGGATACAATGCGCGGGCGCCATGATGGACCCGGCCATCTCAAGGGAGAGGGATTCATGAACGTGAAGAAGGTCGCGCTCGGATGCCTCGGCGTGGTGGTCCTGCTCGGCATCGTCGGCGGGGTGCTCGGCTACGTATTCGTGTGGAGGCCCGCGCGGGCGTACATCACCAGCTTCAAGCAGCTCGGCGAGCTGGCCGACATCGACAAGACCGTGACGAACAAGGCCTCGTTCACGCCGCCGGACAACGGGGAGCTGACCGAGGCCCAGGTCGCCCGCTTCGTGAAGGTGCAGGAAGCCATGGAGTCGCGCCTGGGCGCCCGCAACGCGGAGCTCAAGGCCAAGTACGACCAGCTCGAGAGCCAGCAGAAGGGCGAGAACCGCCAGCCGACGTTCACCGAGGCGATGGGCGCCCTCAGGGACCTCACCGGCATCATCGTCGAGGCGAAGCACGCGCAGGTGGACGCGCTCAACGCCAGCGGCTTCTCGCTCGAGGAGTACGCGTGGGTGCGCGGGCAGGTCTACGCCGCGGCGGGGCTGCCGTTCTCGGAGATGGACCTCGCCAGGCTGGCCAGCGCCGCCCAGTCGGGCAGCCGCGAGGTCCCGACGACCGAGGTGGGCGGCAGCGAGGTGCCGGAGGTCAACAAGGCGCTGGTGAAGCCCTACGTCGAGAAGCTGCAGCAGTGGATGATGCTCGGCGTCTTCGGGCTCTGAACTGAGGTCAGCGCAATCCCCCGCCGCCGGGCTCGCCGGCCGTTCCGGCACCCGGCGGCGGCCCCGGCACGACCCACCCCGATCCGCCTACCGCCGCTCGTCGTCGAGCTGGCGCAGCTGGCGCAGGATGCCGAGCGCGGTCCCGCCGACCGCCGCGCTCACGATGTCGCCGATCTTGGCTTCGTCGGCGGCGAACTTCTTCCGCAGCCGCGCCTCGTACGCGTCCTTGAGCGTCTCGATCAGCTTGTCGATCTCGTACGGCTTGGGCAGGTACGAGAAGGCGCCGAGCTTGGTGAGCTCGACCGCGCTCTCGAGCGACCCGTGGCCGGTGAGGATGATGGCCTCGAGGAACCGGTGCTCGTCCTTCAGGATGTGCAGGACCTGGCTGCCGTCCAGCCCGGGCATCTTGAGGTCGAGCAGGGCGATGTCGAACTTCTCCCGGCGCGCGAGCGCGACGGCGTCCGCGCCGTTCGTCGCGGTCCGGACGTCGAAGCCGCGCTTGGTCAGCCGCTGGGCGATGGCCTCGAGAAACCGCGTCTCGTCGTCGACGATGAGCAGCTTGATCACGTGCTCCATGGAGCGCTCCTCTTGTTCGGCCTACACCGCGGGGAATCCCAGCCAGAGCCAGTAGCCGAGAATCGCCCAGAGCCACAGCACGACGAAGCTGATGACGAGCACGGCGGACCCGTGCCGCAAGAAGTCGCCCAGCGTGACCAGCTGCTCGCCGGTGCTGGGGTCCTTGGCCATGGCATACGCCAGCGCGTTCGACGGCGTCCCGATGATCATCATGTGCGCGAACGACGACGCGTACGCGGTGGAGAACCCGACCATCCAGGGATGGACGCCGGCCACGGTCGCCATGGGCACGGTCACCGGGCCGATGGCGGCGACCGTGGCGCCGTCGCTCATGAAGTTCGTGGTGATGCCGGTGAACAGGCTCGAGGCGATGGCCAGCCCGGAGCCCGTCCGCAGGACGTCCGGCAGGATGTTGACGAACGCCTCGGCCGCGTAGAGTGCCGCGCCCGTCGCCGCGATCCCGGCGCCAATCGCCGTGGCACCCGCGTAGAGGAACACCACTTCCCAGTGGATGTTCTGCATGTCCTTCCACGGCAGGATGCGGAAGATGTTGAGCAGCACGAGACCGAGGAGCACCGGCCCCCCGAGGCCGAGCGCGTCGCTGGCCGTGATCCACAGCACCATCACCAGAATCAGGACGCCCGCCGTGACGTACTCGTCGCGCGTCATCGGGCCGATCTTCTGGGCGGCGCGGCGCACCTCGGCCGCGATGTCGAGGTGCGTGACGGCCACGTGGGGCCGTACGAAGAGCAGGAAGTACAGCCCCACCGCCATCGACATGACCGGCACGAGCGGCAGCCCGTAGAGTACCCACTGCTGGAACGTCGGGGCCATGCCGTAGTCCGCCAGGATGCCGACCATGATGGCGTTCCGGCCGCCCGCCGCCGGGGAGCCCGGCCCGCCCGAGTTCGCCGCGTAGCAGAGCGCCAGCGCGAGCAGCACCATCAGCGTCCGGTCCTTCTTGAGCCCGCCCGCGCGGATGGCGCTCGCGTACACCATCACGAAGAGCGGCATCGTGAACGCGACCAGCGCGTGCTCCGACAGGAACGAGCACGACACGGACAGCAGCGGCATGAACACCAGCAGGAACAACGTGAGGTTCTTCGCCGGCGCGAGCAGGAGGAGGCCGATGCGCCGGTCGAGCCCGGTCTTGGTGATCGCCTTGGCGAGCGCCAGCACGCCGAAGATGAACAGCACCGCGTCCTTGGCGAAGGCCTGCGCGATCCCGTCGGGCTTGAAGATCCCGAAGAAGTACAGGCAGGCGGCGACGAACAGCGTGGTCACGGCGACCGGCACGGCGCCCGTCGCCCAGAAGAGCGCCGACACGGCGATGACGCCGAGCATCACCTTCGCGCGAAACGCGACCTCGTCGGGGGTGAGCGCCGCCTTGGCGGTCGTCCCGTCCGCGCGGACGACGGTCTTCTCCAGCTTGTTCTTGCGCGTGTAGTAGCCGGCGATGGTCTGGCCCGGCGTCATCTCCCGGTAGGACGCGTACCCCATGATCGGCTCGGGCCCGTCGGCCGTCGCGCCCGGGGCGCGCTTCTCCATGCCGAGCAGCTCGACGAGCCGGGACGGCGCCGGGGTGAGCACGAGGCCGAGGAACAGCGCCGCGCCGACGAAGAGGAAGAGCGGCCGGGAGTTGTGCGCGCCGAGCAGCCACGGCCACAGGGATCCCCGCTCGGCCACGTGCGCGATCTCGTGTCGGGCCTTGGCGTAGACGACCTGCTCTGCCGCGTCCCGCAGCACGCCAACCAGCTCGTCGATGTCGCACGGCTTCTCCAGGTACTTGAACGCCTCGAGGCGCCCCGCCTCCTTCGCCGAGTCCAGGCTCCCGTGGCCGGTCAGCATGATCCCCTGGATGGCCGGGCGGAAGGTCCGGAGCTCCTCGAGCGTCTGGATGCCGTCCATCTTCGGCATCTTGAGGTCCAGCACGGCGAGGTCGATCGCCTCGTCGGCCCGCACCGCCCGAATCGCGGCTTCCCCGTTGTCCACATCGACGACGTCGAAGCCGCGGGTGCGCAGCCGCGTCGCCAACGACGTGCGGAACTGATCCTCGTCGTCAACGAGCAACACCTTCGCCATGGGTCACCGTCCGTCCTTGTCCTCGAGACACTCGCCCTGCTTGATCTGCCGGGCGAGCTCGTCGAAAAGGTCGCTGAGGCGCAGGATCCCGACCGTCTGTCCGCCGCGGCGCACGAGCAGCGAGAGCGTCTGGTGCGCGAGGAACTCGGCCATCGCGTCGAAGAGCGAGGCGTCCTCGTCGATGCTGACGGTGGCCGAGGTGTACACCTCGCGCACCGCGACGCTGCGCGCCCGCGCGCACACGTCCACCAGATCGCCCGCGAGCAGGTCCAGCGTCTGCATCGAGCGATCGCGCAGGTCGTCGCCGACGCCGGCCCGGTCCAGCATGCCGCGCTCGGCCATGGCGCGCCGCTCGGGCCGCAGGGCGCGGAGGAACGCGAAGTGGTGCAGCTTGCCCACGATCCGGCCGCGCGCGTCGCGCACCAGGATCGCCCGGTGCGGCTGGCGGCCGGCCGGCAGCCGGGCCTGCGAGGCCTCGAGGGCCCGGAGCGCGTCGAGGATCGTCGCGTCCTCGTCCACGACGGCGTACTCGGACAGCGCAAGCATGATGTCCTTCACTCGTCTGGCCATCGTCCGTTCCCCCCAGTCACTCCCCCTCCGCCGGCGGACACGGGAGCTCGACGACGAAGAGGCTGCCCTGCCCCGGCACGCTCTCCACGTAGAGGTTGCCGCCGTAGTTCTGGATGATCAGATAGCTCACGCTGAGCCCCAGGCCGGTGCCCTTGCCCGGCTCCTTCGTCGTGTAGAAGGGCATGAAGACCTTCTGGAGCTGCTCGCGCGTCATGCCGCAGCCGTCATCCTGCACCGAGAAGCGCGCCTTGCCCTGGCCCAGACGGGAGCCGACGATGAGCGTGCCGCCGCCCGGCATCGCGTCCATCGCGTTCTTGACCAGGTTCACGAACACCTGCACGAGCTGGTTGCGATCGGTCCGGATGGGCGGGATCGCCCGGTCGTACTCGCGGACGACCGTGACGTTGGAGATCGCCAGCTCGTTGCCGAGCATCACCTCCAGCACGTCGTCGAGGATGCCGTGCACGTCGTGCGGCGCGAGGTGCACCTCGGCCTTGCGCACGAACGTCAGGAGCTTGCGCGTGATGTCGCGGCAGCGGAACACGGCCTCGTGGATGATGTCGAGGTGCGGCGCGATCGCGAGCGGCGGGTCCTCGGCGCTCGTCAGGGACGGATCGAGCGAGTCCTTGAGCAGGCCGACCTCCTCCGCGATGATCGCCAGCGGGTTGTTGATCTCGTGCGCGATGCCCGCGGCCAGCTCGCCGACCGACGCCAGCTTTTCGGCGTGCACCAGCTGCCCGGAGAGCTCGGCCTGCGTCTCCTCGACCGCGAGCTGCCGCTCGGCGACCTGGCGCGCGCGCACCAGAATCAGCGTGCCCGTGATGAGAAAGACGGCCAGCGTCGCCGCCGACAGGCGCACCGGGAGCCCGGCGCTCCACACGCCCGGCGCCGGAGCGGCGCTCGTCACGACGAGCGCCCACGGGGTCTCGTTCAGCCACGCGTAGGCGTAGTCGATCCGCGCCGCCGGGCCCGCCCCCGAGATGAACCCGCGCGGCGGCGCGGCGGGCGGCGTGAGCCGCGCGCCGGCGAGCACCACCGCCGCGCGGGCCGTCGTGATCTGCACGGCGCCCGCGCCGGTCACCACCGCCGCGTGTACCTCGCTCGCGCCCTCGAGGCCGTTCAGGTAGTCGGCGAGCCGCTCGGGCGACAGCGTCGAGCGCAGGACCCGCATCGCCGATCCGCGCTGCCGCCTGACCGCGATCGTGAAGTGGGGGCTCCCGCGGAAGCCGAGGTAGACCTCGGTGATCACCCACGGCCGCCCGCCGTTGACGCTGACGAGCGCCTGGAACCACGGCTCGTTCCGGTAGTTGACCGGCGCCTGGAACCGCACCGGGCCCGCGTAGGCCGTCAGCTCGCCCTCGGCGCTCACCACGCCCAGATCGACGAACGCATCGCTCGCGCGTCGCAGCTCGTCCAGGAACGGGAGCAGGCGACGCTCGTCGGCCGGCCCGGGCGGGAACCGAGGATCGTCGACGACATTGTCGAGGTTGACCAGACGTTCGCGCAGAAACAGGTCGAAGGTGGTCGCCTGGTGCTCGGCGATCACCTGGAGGTGCGCGCGCAGGCTGTCACGGACCAGATACCGGTACTGGATATGGAAGAACGCCGCAAGTAGCAGCAGCGGAACGAAGTACAGGAGAACGAGGCGGCCGAGCGTGGCCCAGAAGAGCTCGCGGGAGTGTCGTGTCGCGCGAGAACGCGACGGGGCCGCGGGCGTGCGGCCGGTTGGCGAGCCGGGGGCCGTACCCGAAACGAGCGGCCAGCTCATGGCGCGTCGCTGTCATCCGCGCCGCTCCCCTTGCCAGTCGGCACCCCACCCAGGGCCACCAGACAGGGGCATGCTACGTCGGCGCCGCCCCCCAAGTAAAGCCGGACCGGCGGCCCCGACTCGCGTTACCATACCTGCGGTGGGAGCGGCCGGCGCGCGGCAGGCGTGGAGGGCCGCCATGGACGAGAACCGGGTCACGGACCTGATGGTGCCGCTCGGCAGCTACGGCACCGTCAACCAGAACCGCACCATCGTCGAAGCCATCGACGCGCTGGAGGCCGCGAGTCGGCGCCTGCAGTCGCGCGGCCAGCCGGCGCGCGCCGTCCTCGTCGTGGACGACCGCGGCGAGGTCATCGGCCAGCTCGGACATCTCGACTTCCTCAAAGCGCTCGAACCCAAGTACAGCCTGCTCGGCGACCTGGAGACCATCGCCCGCGCCGGCGTCAGCGAGGCCTTCGTCGATTCCATGATGGAGTCGATGAGCCTCTGGCAGGACGCCCTGGACACCGTGTGCCGGCGCGCCGCCCAGGTGGAGGTCAAGCGGGTGATGCGCCCCATCAAGGAGTCGATCGACGAGAACGCCACGCTCACCGAGGCCGTGCACAAGATGATCATGTGGCAGACGATGCGCGTGCTGGTGACCCGGCGCGGGACGGCCGTCGGGGTGCTCCGCCTGGCGGACGTGTTCGATGAGATCGTGCGGCGGATGCGGACGACCGAGCGGGTCGAGCGCTGACGGCGCAAGCGCCCCCGAATCCGCCGGCGGGCGCATGGCGAGCACGCGCGCGGCCGAACGCCCGCGCTCGTGAGCGCCGCAGGGTGTGGACGGAATATCGGCGGGACGGCCGGTGGCCGGTCCTCGTCGGTCGTCGCGACGACGAGGACTGGGCTTCAGCTCTCGTCCTGGTTCTCGAGGACCTCGGCGAGCTCGTCGGGCAGCGGCTGCGGGCCGGGGACGATGCCGGCCAGGTCGGGATCCACGTCGCCATGGCGGGGCGGCGCGTTGGCCCGCCGGACCTTCGCCTGCTGGCGGCGCGCGTCCTTCTCTTTCCGCTTCTCGACCCTCGCCTTTTCCTTCTCCCGCTTCAGGCGGGTCGGTCGCGCTCGATTCGCCATGCTGCCTCCTTCTCGATGGAACCCGGCCCCTGCGCTCTGATTCGCGCTCCGGTCGCGCGGGGCACGCCTCGCCGCCCGGATCGCCCAGCGGCACCACCTATGGTACCACGACGGCTGGGGTTGACAGGCACTCCGGTCCGGGCGGGCTCCCCGGGGCCCGGACGGGGCGCATCAGCGCATCTTGGCCTGCACGCTCCGCACCTTGTCCTCCATCGTCTGGTCGCGATCCGTGCGGGTGCCGACCCGGAGGGTGGAGCTGACGCGGGGGGCGCCCATCTCGTGCACCACCTCGTGGCACCGCTTCACGGCCGCGAACACCGCGTCCCACTCCCCTTCGATGTTCGTGCCGTAGCCGTGGAGCGTCGTCTTCAGCCCCGCGTCCTTCAAGACCTTTTCGCACGCGGCGACGTAGGACGAAAGCGACACGCCCACGCCGAGCGGCACGACCGACAGATCCACGAGCACCTTCATGACCCAGCCTCCCTGGGACTAGGATAATACCGGCTCAGGACCCACGGCTCGGGGCTCACGGCTCACGGCTCACGGCTGACGGCTTCAGCCGGCTGGCCTCTGGTCCCGGGCCTCCGGCCTCTGGAGGATGCCATCATGACCTCATCCGATCTCGCCACCGCCGCGCTCGTCGCCGTCCGTGACTGCATGGGGCTCCAGCCCGGCGAGCGCGCGCTCGTCGTGACCGACGAGCCGCTGCGCGGGATCGGCTACGCGCTGCGCGAGGCCGTCGTCTCGCTCGGCAACGAGGTCCTGCTCGTCGAGATCCTGCCGCGCCGCTCGAACGGCGAGGAGCCGCCGCCCGAGGTGGCGGCGCTCATGACGCAGTTCGACGTGGTGCTCTGCCCGACGTCGAAGTCGCTCACGCACACCGACGCCCGGCGCGCGGCGAGCGCCGGCGGCGTCCGCGTCGCGACGCTGCCCGCGGTCACCGAGGCCATCATGGCGCGCTGCATGGCCGCCGACTACCACCGGATCGCCGCCCGGACGCTGGCGATCTGCCGGCTGATGGAGGCGACGCGCGTGATTCGCGTCACGGCGCCCGCCGGCACCGACATCACGATGCCCGTCTCGGGGCGCACGGCGTACGCGAGCACGGGGCTGTTCCGCGAGCGGGGCCAGTCGGGCAATCTCCCGACCGGCGAGGCGTTTCTCGCGCCGCTCGAGGGCGAGTCGCGCGGCGTAGTCGCCGTGGACGGCTCGATGGCCGGGATCGGCGTCGTGACGACGCCCATCCGAATCACGGTCGAGGACGGCCTGGCGGCCTCGATCGAGGGCGGCGAGGAGGCGGCCCGCCTGGTCGCCCTCCTCGAGCCGCACGGCCCCGACGCCCGCAACGTGGCGGAGTTCGGCATCGGCACGAACGACCGCGCCATTCTGAGCGGCGCCATTCTCGAGGACGAGAAGGTGATGGGCACGATCCACATCGCCTTCGGCGACAACAAGTCGATGGGCGGCCGCGTCCGCGTCGCGAGCCACCTCGACGGCCTGGTGAAGCAGCCAACGGTCTGGTTCGACGAGCGCGAGATCATGCGCGACGGCCGCCTGCTCGTCGACGCCTGACGCGCTCCCGATCCGCGACGCGCCGTTTTCGCGTGGCCCCTTCTCCGTGCCTGCGCCATACTAGCGACCGGACGTCCCTCTCACGGCGGGCCGCCGTTCCCCGATCCCGCGGGCGGCCGTCGGTTCACGCGCGACGCGATCTCGAAGGAGTGGGTTCATGCAGGTGCTCACCTGGATCCTGGGCGGCATCGCGGCGGGCTGGCTCACCGGCTTCACCCGCAAGGGCCGCGGCTACGGTCTTCTCGGCAACCTCCTCATCGGGATGGCCGGCGGCATCGTCGGCGTCTGGCTCTTCCGGTCGCTCGGTGTCACCGCGCCCGGCGGCCCGGTGTCCCACGTGCTGGTGTCGTTCGTCGGCGGCCTGGTGCTCGCCACGAGCGTCCGGCTGCTCGATCAGGCCGCCCGGCACGCCGGCGCGCTCGTCGGCCAGCCGGCGACCACCGTCGTGGACGACGTGCAGGCACAGGTGCGGCGGCTGGGTGGCCTCGAGTTGCAGGTGCTCACGCAGTTCCTCCGACGCCGGCCGGTCGCGAAGAACCTCAACATCACCTTCGAGCAGCAGATCACCTTCGGCCAGCGCCTCGCCGACCAGGTCGCGACTTTCGGCGGCAGCTGGACGTTCATCATGCTGTTCGGCGTCGTCCTCGTGCTGTGGATGTGGGCGAACGTGCGTTCCGTGCAACCGTGGGATCCCTACCCCTTCATCCTGCTCAACCTGGTGCTGTCGTGCCTGGCCGCCCTCCAGGCGCCCGTGATCATGATGAGCCAGAACCGGCAGGCCGCGAAGGATCGTCTCGACGCGCAGAACGACTACGAGGTCAACCTGAAGGCGGAGATGGAGATCCTCGCGCTGCACTCCAAGCTCGACGAGGTGCGCGAGCGCGAGGGGCAGGAGCTCGTCGAGCTGCAGCAGCGCCACCAGGCGCTCATGGACCGCCTCGAGCGGCTGCTCGAGATCCACGAGGGAGGGCGCGAGCCCGCGTCCTAGCGGGGCGGCGCGTCGTGATGCCTCCATCCTACGACCTCGTCGTTCGCGGCGGCACGCTCGTGACGGGACGCGGCGCCGTGCCGGGCACCGTGGCCGTGCGCGACGGCCGCGTGGCGGCCGTGCTGCCGCCGGGCGCGGCGGCCGACGCCACCGACACCGTCGACGCCGCCGGCCTGCACGTCCTGCCGGGCGTCATCGACACGCACGTGCACACGCGCCATCCCGGCGTCCCCGAACGCGAGGACTTCGAGTCGGGCACCACGGCGGCCGCCGCCGGCGGCATCACGACCGTGCTCGAGATGCCGATCTCGATGGTCCCCACCAACTCGGCCGCGGCGGTCGGCCGGCGCGTGTCGGCCATGCAGCCGGGCGCCCTCGTCGACTTCGGCCTCTACGGCGGCGCCGGCGACGAGAACGTGGACGAGGTGGCCGGGCAGGCCGACGCCGGGGTCGTCGCGTTCAAGACCTTCCTGCAGCCGCCGCCGCCCGCCCGGCTCGACGAGTTCGCGGGGCTCTGGAGCCTCGACCCGGCCGCGCGGCGCGACGTCGTGCGCGCGGTGGCCGCCACCGGCCTCCCGCACGCGTTTCACTGCGAGCAGGCGCCGCTCTACCTCGCCTTGCAGCGGCGCCTCGAGGCGGCGGGCCGGACCGACGGCCTCGCGCACGCCGAGAGCCGGCCGCCGATCGTGGAGGAGACGTCGGTGGCCGAGGTGCTGGCCCTGGCCGCCGAGGCCGGCGCGCACGCGCACGTCGTGCACCTCTCCAGCCCGCGGTCGGCCGATCTCGTGCGCGACGCGCGGGCGCGCGGCGTGCGCGTCACCGCCGAGACCTGCCCGCCGTATCTCTTCCTGACCGAGCAGGCGCTCGCCGTGCACGCGGGGTTCGCGGAGTGCAACCCCCCGCTCCGCTCGGCCGCCGACGTGGAGGCGCTCTGGCGCAAGCTCGGCGAGGGTCTCATCGACGTCGTCGGCACCGACCACTCGCCGTTCCTCGAGGAGGAGAAGGCGCGCGGCGCCGGAAGCATCTTCCTGGCGCCGCCGGGGCTCGCCGGACTCGAGGTGCTCGTGCCGCTGATGTCGAGTTCATGGCGACGCTCGGCGCCGAGGCGCCACGCTGCCGATTCCTGAAGCTGGAGGACGAGCCGTCGCCCGTGAAGATCTTCCAGCTCCTCTCGGCCAACCCCGGGCTGGTGGTGTTCGGCGGCCTCGGCGGCAACATGTTCCTCGAGGAGCTGAAGCGCGGCGCCGTCGGCACGATGACGGGCTTCGGGTTCCCCGAGATCCTCGTGCAGATCTACCAGGCGTTCACGGCCGGACGCCTCGACGAGGCGACCGAGATCTTCTACCGCTACTGCCCGCTCATCCGCTTCGAGAACCAGCCGCGGATCAACCTGCCGATCCGCAAGCACATCTACTACCTGCGGGGTGCGCTGGCGTCACCGCGGGGCCGCTTCCCGATTGCCGATCTCGACACGGGCACGCTCGCCGATCTCGACGACCTGTTGACGCGGCTCGGGCTGGCCGAGTCGCTCGCGAAGCCGTCGGCGCCCTGAAGCTGCGAGGCTGAGGAGGACGGGGGTCGGCTGGGCTCCCGGCATGACGATCGTCATAGGCCGGGCCCCGGTCCGTCTGCTATTTGTACGGGTGGACGCTGCTGACGGAACCTCGAATGGACCATCACGACTCGCGGGGAAGCCTGTGGGCGCTCCTGCTCGGCACGCTGGCCTTCACGCTGTGCTTCTCGGTGTGGGGCCTGATCTCGCCGCTCGCGCCGATGTTCCGGCAGCAGTACGGGCTGTCGACGACCGAGGTGGGCCTGCTCGTGGCCACGCCCGTCATCCTGGGCGCGCTGTTCCGCATCCCGGCGGGCATGCTGACCGACCGCTTCGGCGGGCGGATCGTGTTCCCCGCGCTGATGCTGCTGCTCGTGCCGACCGTGGCGCTGGCCGCGCTGTCGCAGTCGTTCGGCATGCTGCTCGTGGCGGCGCTCCTGCTCGGGATGTCGGGCGCCTCGTTCGCGGTGGGCATCCCCTACGTCGCGCAGTGGTTCTCGCCGTCGCGGCAGGGCTTCGCGCTCGGCGTCTATGGCATCGGCAACATCGGGACGGCGTTCGCCGCCATCATCGCCCCGCGCCTCGCCGCCGGCGTCGGCTGGACCTGGGCGTTCTGGATCTGGGTGCCGGTGCTCGTGGCGCTGGCCGCCGGGTTCTACGTCACCGGCCGCGACAGCCCGGCGTTCACGCCGCGCACCGACGGCGTGAAGGATCGCCTGCGCCTGCTGTGGGACCGGCCCGTCTCGTGGGTGCTGATCCTCTTCTACTTCGTCACCTTCGGCGGCTTCGTCGCCATGGGCGCCTTCCTGCCGACGCTGCTCGTCTCCGAGTACGGCCTGACGCAGACCGACGCCGGCGCGCGCACCGCGGGCTTCGTGGTCCTCGCGACGCTCGTGCGCCCCATCGGCGGCTACCTCTCGGACTGGAAGGGCGGGCGGGCCGTCCTCACCGGGGTCTTCACGGCCGTCGCCTTCTTCGCCGTGCTCCTCGCGTTTCAGCCGGGCATGGCGGGCATCACGATCGGCTTTCTCGGCGCGGCTGCGGCGCTCGGCGTGGGCAACGGCGCCGTGTTCAAGCTGGTGCCCGAGCTCTTCCCCGCCGAAACGGGCACCGTGGCCGGGCTGGTCGGCGCGGCCGGCGGCCTCGGCGGCTTCTTTCCACCGATCGTCATGGGCGCGGTGCACGACATCACCGGCTCGTACGCCATCGCGTTCATGCTGCTGTCGGAGTGCTCGCTCGGCTGCCTGATCATCAACCTGATCGCGCTCGGACGCCGCGAAGCGTACTAGGGTGCACCAGGTGCATCCCCATGCAGCCGGTGCACCCTGCTCTGTCAGCGCTCACCGACTGCGCGCAGGTTCTTCGCGAGCAGCGAGCCGTCCGGCGCGCCAGCCGCAGCGAGGCCGCGGTACTGGTCCGCGGCCGCCCCTCGGGTCATGAGCGACGCGGCGAACGCCATCGCCGGGCTCGACCCGGCCAGCTCGAGCGCCTTGCGCACGAACGGGAGGCCGTCGAGGCCCGGCGTGCCGTCCGGCAGCGCCCAGCCCGTCCCGGCGACCATGTCCCACCGGGCGATGACGCGCGCCTGGCGGTAGGACTCGACCAGATAGCCGGCGTCGAACCACGGGAGCGGGTCGCGCGCACCCCGGACGTCGGCCGCGAGCGCACGGCCCAGCAGCGCGGCCAGCAGCTCCGCGGCGACGCCGCGGTCGGCCGTCGCGTAGATCGTCGCGCGCCGCAGGTTCTCCATGCGCGCCAGCACGGGCGCGTCGGGCGCCAAGAGCCGAAGCGTGTCGGCCACGAGCCGCTGCCGGTCGTACGAACGGCCAGGGCTGTTCCATCCGGAGCCCTGGCCCCAGGGCAGCAGCGGCGCGGACCCGACATCGAAGGGATGGCAGATGAGCGGGGGCCCGGCAAGGGCGGGCCGCGGCGCGGCGATCAGGGCGCCGAACGCGCAGGCGAGGCACGAGAGAGTCCGACCGGTGTTCCGCATGGCGGCAACCTCCTGAACGTGTTGAACGGGATGTTCGCCTCCGAGCGTGCCCGCACCGCCGCGCCAGCGGCAGTGACTTGCCGCGACGGTAACGGTTACCTGCGACGGCCCGACGGGAGTCGGCCTCCGCAGGCCCCCCGACCTGGTCCATACTGAACGCGTGAACCCCACAGCCGAGGAGATCCGCCGGCAGCTCGACCGGCTGCTCGCCAGCGGCGGCTTCGCGCAGGCGGACCGTCTGAGCCGCTTCCTGCGCTACGTCGTCGAGCGGACGCTCTCCGGCGAGAGCGATCAGCTCAAGGAGTACGTCATCGGCGTGGACGTCTTCGACCGCGGCCAGGAGTACGACCCCCGCGTGGATTCCATCGTCCGCGTGGAGGCCGGCCGACTGCGCGGAAAGATCGAGGCGTACTACGGCGGCGACGGCCGCCACGACGCCGTGATCATCCGCCTGCCTCGCGGCCGCTACGTGCCCGAGTTCGAGCGCCGGCCTGATGAGGCGCCTGCGCCGGTCTCGCCCGGGAGCCCCTCGGCCGCCCCGGCGGCTCGTTGGCCGGGCTGGCGGCTCGCCGTGGCGGGCGCGCTGCTCGTGGCCGGGCTGCTCGGCGTTGGCCGCGCGGTCTTCTGGACCCCGGGCGCGCCGGCGTCGCCGGCTCTTCGGATCGCCGTCCTGCCCTTCGCCACCTA
Source organism: Acidobacteriota bacterium (assembly GCA_024641665.1). Lineage (GTDB taxonomy): Bacteria > Acidobacteriota > Vicinamibacteria > Vicinamibacterales > JAHECP01 > JAHECP01. The sequence goes on along the minus strand of JAHECP010000024.1, from coordinate 24,995 downwards.
CTCGACCGATCCGGCCGACCGTCTGCTGGCCGCGCAGGTCACCGACGGCGTAGCCGCCGGGATCGCCCGGATCGGCGCCCTGGCCGTCGTCTCTCGCACGAGCACACTCGGGGCGGCGACCGCGGGTCGGTCGCTGACCGACGTCGCCCGCGCGCTCGACGCCGACATCGTGCTCGAGGCCAGCCTGCTGAAGGACGGAGACGCGGTGCGGGTGGAGGCCAGGCTGGTGGACGCGGCGCGCGACCGCAAGTTCTGGGTCGGCGAGTTCACGGGGAGCGCCTCCAACCTGCGCGGCCAGCAGTCGCGCGTGGCGAGCGCCGCGACGGCGGCGGCGATCAAGAAACGTTAGTCACCCAAGAGATCGCGCGACCTGGCACCCAAGTGCACCCGAGTGCACCTTGCACCCTGTGCACCTCTGTCCTGCCCTCTGCTATGCTTGAGGCTCTTCCCCCCAGAACTGGAGATCCCGATGCGGCGCACGCTCGCCCCATTCGGTCTGTTGCTGGTCATCCTTCCGGTCGCATGCGGCGGCTCGCCGCCGGCGTCCAAGGCGTCTGCGGCCGCGTCCGCGCCGACACCGGCCATCGACGGCCAGGCGGTGCTCCAGCACATCAAGGTCCTGTCGTCCGACGAGTACGAGGGGCGCGCGCCCGGCACGAAGGGCGAGGATCTGTCGGTCGCCTACATCGAGCGGCAGTTCAAGGACCTCGGCCTCGAGCCCGGCAACGCCGACGGCACCTACATCCAGAAGGTCCCGCTCGTCGGCATCACGCCCGACCCGAAGACCACGCTGACCTTCCGGAAAGGCGGCCACGTCGAGCGGTTGACGTTCAAGGACGACTTCGTGGCCGCGACCAAGCACGTGAAGCCGACCGTCTCCCTCGACGGCTCGGATCTCGTCTTCGTCGGCTACGGCGTCGTCGCGCCCGAGTACCACTGGGACGACTACAAGGGGATGGACGTCAAGGGCAAGACGCTCGTCGTGCTCGTGAACGATCCGCCCGTGCCGGACCCCAACGATCCGTCGAAGCTCGACCCGAAGATGTTCGGCGGGCCCGCGATGACCTACTACGGCCGCTGGACCTACAAGTTCGAGATGGGCGCGAAGAAGGGCGCGGCGGGCGTGCTGATCGTGCACGAGACCGGTCCGGCCGGCTATCCGTGGGCGATTCTCCAGAGCGCCGCGGGCGAGGAGTTCAGCCTCGAGTCGCCCGACGAGAACATGCACCGGTCGTCGATCGAGGGCTGGATCACGCGCGACACCGCCGTGAAGCTGTTCAAGATGGCCGGCCAGGACTTTGAGCAGCTGAAGGCCGCGGCGGCGAAGCCCGACTTCAAGCCGGTGCCGCTCGGCGTGACGGCGTCGATCACACTGCACGACACGATCCGCCGCATCGAGTCGAGGAACATCATCGCCAGGCTCGAGGGCTCCGACCCGACGCTCAAGAACGAGTATGTCGTCTACACGGCGCACTGGGACCACCTCGGCGTGGGGCCGGCCGTGAACGGCGACACCATCTACAACGGCGCCGTGGACAACGCCTCGGGCGTGGGCGGCCTGATCGAGATCGCGCGGACGTTCAAGAAGCTGCTGACGCCGCCCAGGCGCTCGATCCTCTTCCTGTCGGTCACCGCCGAGGAGCAGGGCCTGCTCGGGTCCGAGTACTACGCGGAGAACCCCATCTACCCTCTGGCGAAGACGCTCGCCGACATCAACATGGACGCCATGAACGTGTGGGGCCGGACGAAGGACCTGACGGTCATCGGCCTCGGCAACTCCGACCTCGACGACTACGCGCGCAAGGAGGCCGCGGCCCAGGGCCGCGTGCTCCGGCCCGACCCGGAGTCGGAGAAGGGCTTCTACTACCGCTCCGACCACTTCAACTTCGCGAAGGTGGGCGTGCCGGCGCTCGATCCGGACTCCGGGATCGACTGCATCGGCAAGCCCGAGGGCTACGGCACGAAGGTGCACGACGCCTACACGGCGAACGACTACCACCGGCCGTCCGACCAGGTGAAGGCCGACTGGGACATGAGCGGCGCGGCCGAGGATCTCGACCTGTTGTTCCACGTCGGCCTAGACGTGGCGGACGCCGCGACGTACCCGCAGTGGAAGCCGGGCTCCGAGTTCAAGGCGATTCGCGAGGCCTCGTTGAAGGCCGCGGGGGTCTCGTAGGGGGGAACCACGATCAGCGGTGCAGGCCCCGGTAGATCGCCTCGGTCTCGGGCGACGGGTGCGTCCCGAGGCCGTCGCGAAGCAAGGCGCGACAGCGCTCGTAGACGCGCACGGCCTCGGCCCGGTTGCCCAGCACGGCGTGAATCGTCATCAGACTCGCCAGGGCGTCGAGCGCGGCCTCCCAGCGTTCCGGTGGCTCGGCGCCGAAGAGCCCCGCTGCCGGTTCCTGAAGCTCGAGGACGAGCCCTCGCCCGTGAAGATCGGCCAGCTCCTCTCGACCAACCCTGGACTCGTGGTGTTCGGGGGCCTCGGCGGCAACATGTTCCTCGAGGAGCTGAAGCGCGGCGCGGTCGGCACGATGACGGGCTTCGGGTTCCCCGAGATTCTCGTGCGGATCTACCGGGCGTTCGCGGCCGGACGCCTCGACGAGGCGACCGAGATCTTCTACCGCTACTGCCCGCTCATCCGCTTCGAGAACCAGCCGCGGATCAACCTGCCGATCCGCAAGCACATCTACCACCTGCGCGGCGCGCTCGCGTCGCCGCGCGGGCGGTTCCCGATCCCGGAGCTCGACAAGGACATGCTCGCCGACCTCGACGACCTGCTCGTGCGGCTCGGCCTGGTCGAGTCGCCGGCCGCGCCGCCGGCGCGCTGAGGCCCTCGACCGGCGCGCCTCCTCTTCTCGTCCGTGAGAGAAGCCGCGCCAACAGCGTCAGTCCGGGCGCCACCTGGCACCCTTGTGCACCCGGTGCACCTTCGTGCACCCTGTGCACCCTGTAACGCCGTCTGCTATCCTTGACCGTCCCCTCCAGAACTGGAGATCCCGGTGAGGCACACCTTCGCCCCATTCGCTGTCATTGCCTTCCTCCTGCCCGCCGCGTGCGGCGGCGCGGCGCCCGCGTCGACGACCGCGACGCCACCCCGGCCATCGACGGCCAGAAGGTGATGTCCTGGGCGAAGACGATCACCGTGTAGTCCTCGACGGCCTGGACATGATCGTCACGCACGCCGCCTGTCACCATGGTGGTCTGCGGCGTAAACACCACATGGACGCCCGTTGCTTGTTCCCGCCCTTTGAGCTCGAGCGGCGCTTCCACATGCGATTTCCTCGGCATCTTCAGGTAGTTGGCCCCCGCCATCGGTGAACCCTCCAGGATGCCTCAGCCTGGCCACCTGCAGTGGCCGCGTTTCAGATGCTCGGTCGTGGCTGCATTTCAGCGTTCGCCAACACCCAGGACGCGGCCTCAGGTCTGGGTGAGAGCGCCTATCCTCCCGGCAAGTGACCTTCGTGTGCGTCCGCGTCAGATTCGTTGCGAGTCGTGACGCACGCTCAGCCGGTCACTTCAGTGCCTGCTCTCCAAGCACGCGACGGGTGACGAATCGCAGGGCTGTGCGAAGCCCCATGCTGAGCTGGTCACGCCATACCCCTCCTGCTGGCTGGGACAGCAGGCTGATAGCGTCGTCGAGCCGCTCGGAGGCCTCTCGCAATCGTGACTCCTGGAACAGGAGAGACGCGGAGCTGATCAGCGCCATGACCCGCTCCCCTGCTGGATGCCGACTTGCAGTGAGTTCTGCGCCATACGCGTCCTGGATCCTGACCAGCAGACTCCCGACCGACTCGCCTTCCGCCACCGCAATCCGTGGTCCGATGGTCCTCGTCGTTCTTGGTGCGGCCTGCACCAACTCGCGGAACTTACTGTCCAATTCCTGCGGCATCTCTCCATCGGCCGCTCGTGCCGGCACCGCGCCCTCGGCCTGGAGATCGGTCACGGCAGGAAGATTGGGACTCGTAATGGTGAACACACCTTCGGATCCGCCGGGCGGGATGCCCCACCGGTCGCCGCCACCTGAGTTCAGGTACCAGTACACCCGGGCGCGTGAGGACAACTCGTTGGCCTGCCACCGCGGGGGCGAAGCAACGATCTGCACCGGAAACTCGACCATGATCCGAAACATGTAGAGCGCCTGAAGAGCGCCCGGACCGTTGGACACCGTGTACTCGTAAACACACTGGCTTTCGGCGTCCAGCGTGACGATGACCGTCGCAGCAGGCACCACTTTGTCTCCGATGACCAGCAGCAGACTGTGCGCCTTGCCATCAAGGGAGGTCCACGCGAACAGGTAGTTGCCGTCCACGGTACGGCTGACGGTTCCTTGGGGCACCTGCTGGCCAAGTGGCACCGCCGCGAGCGACAAGAGCGACAACAGCGATACGACCAGGAATCCGTTCATCGTGTTCCTCAGCCGCTAATGTGATAATGCTCCGTGCACCATCAGTCGTCAGCTGCGCTCCGCGCAGATCCCGTCCGACACACCCGATGCACTTGACCCCGGCGGCTACCTGCGTCACGAGGTGCCTGATCACCTCGTCGCACGAACTAAGTTCCGCGTCGGCACGGTCGACAACACCGTCGCGCATGTCGAGCGGCCTGCGCGCAGCCGAGACGGGTGCTGGCCCCCCGCCCGTCCGGCGGCGGTCGCGCGTAAGCCATCACCCGCGCACGCCAACAGTGAGGAAGGTACGGCCACCCTCATCAGTCCGCAAGGTCTCAATCGACAAAGGTGGTTCTCATTCGACAGCCGCGGTTCGAAATCAACAACTCGATCACCGGCAGGTTCGCCGGAACGAACGCCCACCCGCGACGATACTCCCCGGGAGTCATCCCCATGATTCGCCGGAAGATCCGACAGAAAGACGGCTTGCTGCGATACCCCACGGCTCGTCCCACCGCCTCAATCGTCTGCACCCCACTGCGCAGCAGGCGCCGGGCTTCCCGCACCCGTCGCAGGGTCACGTGCCCGTGAACGGAACAGCCGAAGAGCGCCTGGAACCCCACCTCGAGGTCCGTACGATTCGAGCCGACGCGGCGGGCGAGCGTGTCGAGCGTCCAGGGCCGCGCGTACTCCGCGCGCAGGACCCGCGCGGCGTCGGTCGCGGCCCGCAGGACGCCAGAACGCCCGGCCGTCCCGGCTGCCCGGTGTCGCGTGACCGGAGATCTGGGACGACCAGCGGGGTCGAGGCGCCCGCCCTCGAGGCGCGCGCGACGGACGAGCCTTCGGACAATCGCCCGCTCACACCTCGACTGCGGCTGAGGCAGCCAGGCCAGAACGTGCTCGGTTGAGGGATTCCCCGCGAGGGCAAGACACTGCACGAGGCCCGCGACCTCGAACAGCCATTCGGGCCGGACGCTGCGGGGCCAAACCCCCGCTCCGTCGCTACGTGGGGGCCCCGAGAGCCCCACTCCGCGACTGCGCCCTTCGGCTGTGCTCAGGGCGTCCCAAGCGAAGTCGAGGGACGCGGGTCGCGCTGTGCGCGGCCTAGCCCGTTATGCGGCTCCCACAACGGGTGCGAAATTCTCGCTTCGAGCCGCATGACGGGCTGAGTATGCGCACTCGGGACGAGGCGGTCAAGGCACAACGCGAGTCTCTGGCGAATTCTGGGCTCGGTGCCTGTTCTGATGGATCGGGGTGGCGCGCGTTCCAGCGCGCGCCCATTCGAGATATGATGTCGGGCGCCACCGAGACCATCCGCCGCTCCCGAGGACCCCGATGGACGAGACCCAGCTGCTGGTCCACTTCACGCCGCTCGACTGGATGTGGACCGTCCTCTTCATCCTCCTGATGACGCTCTGCGGCATCATCTTCTACAACCTCGGGAAGAAGAGCGAGAGCGACTTCTTCCTGGCGGGGCGCGGGCTCCCCTGGTGGCTGCCGGCGGCCTCGGTCTACGCGACGCACACGGCGACCGACACGCCCATGTGGATCGCCGGCGTGATCTACAAGTGGGGACTGCGCGGCATCTGGTATTCCTTCTTCGCCGCGTGGACGGCGCTCTCGGCGTTCATCTCGACGCGCATCTTCCGGCGCTCCATGGCCATGAGCCAGGCCGAGTGGCAGAGCCTGCGCTACTCGGGCCTCGGCGCCGAGCTCCTGCGCGGCTGGCTGGCCGGCTGGCAGACCTTCATGAACATGTTCGTCGTCGCGTGGGTCTCGGCGGCGATGGGCAAGGTCTGCCTGTACCTCTTCGGCTGGCCGCCCTGGTTCGGCGTGACGTTCTTCACGACCATCTGCGCGGTGTACGTGCTGACGGCCGGCTACTGGGGCGTCATCATGGCCGACTTCCAGCAGGGCGTGATCGCGTTCGTCGTGATCACGCTCGTGTCGGTGTGGGGCATCGCCGAGGCCGGCGGCCCGCTGATGATCGTGCACAAGCTCACGGCGCTCGGCCAGGGCTGGCGGATCGATCCGTTCCACTTCGACGGGTTCTGGGGCCTCGACGCCGACCACTTCTACACGATGGACTTCATCACCCTGCTGGTCATGGCCACGATCGGCGGGATCGGCATGGGGAACTTCATCGACTGGTACCCCGAGGCGCAGCGCATCCAGAGCGCGAAGACCGTGCGCGACGCGAGCTACGCGATCTGGGCCGGCGGCTTCGCCACGATCTTCCGGAACGCCTTCTGGGCCGTGTCGATCCTGGCCTTCTTCGTGATGTTCCCCGGCATCCATGCGGAGGGCCAGTACGAGATGGGCTGGTTCCGGCTCGGCTTCGAGTACCTGCCGGCCGGGTTGCTCGGCATGTTCTTCGCCGGCATCATCGCCATCCATCTCTCCACGATCTCGTCGCACCTCAACCTCGGCGCGCTCTACGCGACGCGCGACCTCTACCACCACTACGTGAACCCCGAGGCGTCCGAGCGGACGCTCGTGAAGGTCGGCCGGATCAACACGGTGTTCCTGCTGGCCGGCTCGTTCCTGCTCGGCCTCTTCATGCAGTCGATCACCTCGTGGCTGATCTTCGCGCTGTGGCTGCAGGCCGCGGGCATCTGGGTGCCGTCGATCCTGCAGGTCGTCTGGTGGCGCTTCAACTCGTGGGCGTACCTCTCGAGCTGGATCGCGAACCTGGTGATGAGCTGGCTGGTGGTGTGGGTGCTGCCTGCGGTCGGCGTGCTGCCGGAGCTGCCGAACTGGGCCAACTTCTGGCTCCTGGTGGTCCTGGTCGCGCTCGTCTACGTGCCGGTCACCTTCCTCACCGAGCCCGACGAGCGCCCGCACCTGGTCAAGTACTACGTGATGGCCCGCCCCCTGGGCTTCTGGGGCCCCGTCCGCCGCGACGCCGTGCGGCTCGGCCTCGTCACCCCGTCGGGCGACCTCAAGCTGGAGACCGGACGATGAGCCTCTTCAAGCGCGACTGGACGCCGATCGAGGCGGAGGAGTGGACCTCCCACGACCTCGTCGCATCGATCCTCTCGATCCTGACCTTCTTCCTGGCGACGATCGGCATCGCGGGCGCCCTGCTCCTCCAGACCTGGGGCTGGGTGGCGCTCGTGCTCAGCATGGTCTGCATGGTGCTCATGTTCAAGATCATCGACCCGAAGCTCCGGGCGATCTCCACCGACTTCGAGAAGAAGGAGGCGAAGTACCTCGCCGAGATCGACCGCGTCACGCGGTGGGAGGCGGGCGATGAACGTTGACCCGGCCGTCGGCAAGATCCTGGGGATGGTGATGGCCTACGCCGTCAGCGCGCTGGGGCTGCTGCTCGCCTACTACAACTACCGCAAGCGCATCGTGAAGGCCGACCGCATCTTCACGCCGCGCGCGCTGGCGATCCTGTGGATCGTCGGCACCCTCTCGGTCGTGGGCCTCGTGCTCGCGGCCGCCGCCGTCAGCGCCGGCAACCGCCCCGAGGGCCAGTCGATCCTCTACGACCTGCCCGGCATCGTCGCGCCGGGCCTCGTGTTCCTGCTCTCGTTCTGGGTCACCTGGGCGCTGTTCAAGAAGTTCTCGAGCCGGTAATCCGCCTGCGACGTACGCTCACCACGAGCTGAGCGACGTAAACCTCGTCCGTCCCCCGGCGCCGGCTTCGCCGCACCGGCGCCACGTCGACAGGTCGCCTCGAAGAGCGGCGCGCCCCACGCGCGACGGCTGGCACGGGAGCCGAGCCCTCGCCGCCGCGGCCGAATCGCGCTCGCCGGCAACCCTCGCTTCGCTCGGTACCCTCACGCTGACGCAGCGGGCATCGTGTGCCGACCGACAACTCCGACGGACCGGCCACCGTCTCGGGCAACGCGGCGATCGAAGCTCGCGAAGCGATAGCCCGCTGCGGAAGACTCGGCTCCGCTCGGGTTGCGCTCGGCTCGGCTCCACGGCCGCCGCAGCCAGGGCCCGGCTCCTGGCCGCGCCGGCGCTGCGACGGGGTCGGTCGGGGGCCCGCGCGGCGGGCCGTGGAGGCAGCCCGCTTCCGGATCCGGAACGCGAGCGTAGCGAGGCGTGCGCGGCGGGCTGCTACTTCGCGAGCGTCGCTGGCCGGCACCCCCCCGGCGGCGGTCGGTCGTCGGGGTGTTGATCGGCCAACCCTGCCCGCCGCGCTGGTCGGGAGGGCATCGAGCCGGAGCGAGCGTTCCCGGGCTGCCGGATTCGGTCCGCGGCGCGGGCCCCTGACCGGCCGCCTCGAAGAGCGGCCTTCGCATCCCCAATTCGGTTGTGGCCCCGCCGCGCTGGGATCTGCGTGTGCTTCGTGGTGACGATCGTGCGCCGGAGGCAGGGCCGGCTGACCGCCTCCACCAAGGCTACGGCGAGTCCGCCGGAGCTTCAGCGAAGGCGGAAGCCGGCCCCTACTTCAGGTACTTCTCGTACCACGCGATGATGCGGTTGAGCCGATCCAGCAGGTGCTTCTCCTCGCGCAGGCCGTGGCCCTCGCGCGGGTACAGCACGTATTCCGCCTCCACGCCGTAGCGCTTCAGCGGACGGTAGAGCTCGTCGCTCTGCCCCTGCGGGTCGGTCGTGTCCTCGGTGCCCTGCAGGATCAGCGTGGGCGTCTTCGCGTTCTTGATGTAGGTGACCGGCGAGCTCTTGATGAACCCCTGCAGCCGCTCGTACGGCAGGCCGTAGAACCACTCGTCGTAGGACGGCCCTGCCTCGGTGCCGAACTCGCTCGCGAGATCCGAGAGGCCGGCGCCGACCACCGCGGCCTTGAAGCGGTCGGTCTCGGTGATGGCCCACTCCGACATGTAGCCGCCGTACGACCAGCCGCCGATGCCGAGCCGGTCCGGATCGGCCAGTCCGCGCGCGACGACCGCGTCGACGCCCGCCATCACGTCCTTGAAGTCCCCGCCGCCCCAGTCGGCGCGGTTCGACTCGAGGAACGCGAAGCCGTAGCCCGTCGAGCCGCGGATGTTCGGGTAGAGCACGGCGTAGCCGCGCGAGACGAGCAGCTGGCCCCATGACTCGAACCGGTCCGACCACCGCCCGGTGGGACCACCGTGGACGAGCACGACCAGCGGGAGCTTCACGCCGGCCTGGTGCCCGGGTGGCACCAGCAGCGCGGCCTCGATCGACGCGCCGTCGAAGCTCTTGTACTTGAAGACCTCCGGTGCCACGAGCGGCGGGTGCTGCCAGCCGTCGTTGAGGTGCGTCACGCGCTCCGCCGCGCCGCCCTCGACCGACAGCCACAGCTCGGGCGGCTCCACCGCGGTCTCACCCGTGAACGCCAGCACTCCGGCCTTCGACGAGAACGACGACGGGTTGACCGGCGCGGCCGGCAGCGCGTCGGCCCGTCCGTCCGGCGCAATCGCGTAAAGCCGGCTCTTGAACCCGTCCTGGACGATCCCCATCAGCCGGCCGTCCGGCTGCCACTCGACGCCGCCGACGGGGCGGTCGAGGCTCGTCGCCGTCAGGTTGCGCGCCGCGCCCGGGCCGAGCGGCCGCACGTACAGATCGTGCGGGCTCGGGCCGTCCACGCGCGCGGCCAGGTAGGCGACCGACGCGCCGTTGGGCGAAATCGCGAGCCCGCCGAACGGCCCCCTGGGCGCGGCGATCGGCGTCACCGCGCCGTCGGCGAGGCTCACGCCGCAGATGCGATCGGTCTCCTGCTCCGACGCGGGCCGGTCGGTGGCCTGGACGACGAGCGCGTCGCCCTTGGGGGTCCACCGGACCTGCGACACGGCCCACGGGTCGTGCGTCAGCTGCCGCACCGCCTTCGACGCGACGTCCACGATCCACACGCGCCCGTTCCGGTCGTCCTTGTCCACGACCCGCGCGTCGTCCTTGTCCTTGATCTTCTTCTCTTCCTCGGGGCTCCGCGGCTCGGTGGCGATGAACGCGATCTCGCGCCCGTCGGGCGACCACTCGAACGAGCGCACGTCGCTCTTGCCCTCGGTGAGCGCCAGCGCCTCGCCGCCGTCCATCGGCAGCAGATAGATCTGCGGCGCGCCCCCGCGGCTCGACAGGAACGCCAGCGTGCGCCCGTCGGGCGACCAGCGCGGCGACGACTCGGCCGCGGGCGTGTAGGTCAGGCGGCGCACCTCGCGCGACACGACGGTGACTATCCAGACGTCACGGTTGCGCTCGGCGCCCTCGGGCGGCTCGGTGACGACGAACGCGACGCGGCGGCCGTCGGGCGACACTTCCGGATCCGAGACGCTTCGAATCGCCAGCGTCTGCTCCGGGGTGAGCGGCGGCGCCGGCGTGGGGGCCTGGACGGCGAACGAGAGCGCGAGCAACGCGGCGATCATGCGTGTGACTCCTGTGGTCGTTCAGCTCCGACGTCTGCGGACATCGCGGCGGGGGTCGCCGGGCGGGGCCGCCCCGCGACCCCCGCGACAGGCCCCAGACCTGGCGCGGACTGTTCACCACCGCTGATGCCGGTCCGGCCCGTTCGCGCAGAAAACCGTGTGGAGCAGACCGCTGGACGAACGAAAAACGCGACGCAGGCTGGCGACAGGCCGTGGGGATGGGGGCTCCCACGGCGCGTCCGCGGGCGATGAGCCGGAGTCGGGTTCTTCCGGCCTGCGGAACCCGGTTTTCGGAGCGAATGGGTCGGACCGGCATTGACGTTCATGAATCGTTCAGGCCAGCTCCGGGTTCAGGATTCCAGCGTGCCGACCTCCGCTTCCACCGCCTCGAGCAGCCGGCCCGACCGGACCAGATCCCCGAGCCTGTTGATGTCGTACTGGAGCGGTCGGTCCTCGACGAGCGGCTTCACGTGCTCGCGGACGACCCGGTACGCGGCGCCCGTGCCCTTGCCGAGCTTCAGCGCCGGGCGGAACTCGACCGCCTGCGCGCCGGCCAGGAGCTCGATCGCCACGACGTAGCAGGCGTTGTCGAGGATCTGGCGCGTCTTGAGCGCCGCGGTGAACGACATCGAGACGAAGTCCTCCTGGTCGGCCGCCGCGGGAATCGACCCGGTCGAGGCCGGCGCCGACAGGATGCGGTCCTCGCAGACCAGCATCCCTTGCGTGTACTGCGTGAGCATCAGGCCCGAGAACATGCCCGCGCCCTTGGTGAGGAACGCCGGCAGGCCGACCGACAGGTTACGGTTCAGCAGCCGGTTGGTGCGCCGCTCGCTGAGCGCCGCGATCATCGTGACGCACGAGCCGACCATGTCGAGCGGCACGCCGAGCGGGGTGCCCTGGAAGTTCGCGCCGGTCAGGTACGTCTCCTCCTCGGGGAAGAAGATCGGGTTGTCGCCGACGCCGTTCAGCTCGATCTCGAACATGTAGGCCGCCCACTTCCAGGCGTCCTTCGCCGCGCCGGTCACCTGCGGCGTCGAGCGCAGGCTGTAGGCGTCCTGCACCTTCTTGCCCGGCTGCCGCAGCATCTCGGAGCCCTCGGTCAGGCGCCGGATGTTCGCCGCGCACGCGATCGCCGACGGGTAGCCGCGCACCTGGTGGATGCGCGCGTCGAAGGCGGCCATGTTCGCGTTGAGCACCTCCAGCGTGAGGGCCGCGGCGATCTCGGCGGACTTGAAGTACCGATCGGCGTCGTACAGCTCGAGCGCGCCGAAGCCGGCCGTCATGTTCGAGCCGTTGATCGTCGCCAGCCCGTCGCGCGCCTCGAAGACGACGGTCGGGATGCCCGCCTCGCGCATCGCCTCGGCGCCGGGCATCCGCCGCCCCTCGTAGTACGCCTCGCCCTCGCCGATCAGCACCAGCGCCATCTGGCTCATGGGCGACAGGTCGCCGCACGCGCCCACCGACCCCTTGTCGAACACCACGGGCGTCACGCCCCGGTTCAGCATCGCGACCAGCGTCTCGACGATGAGCAGGCGGGGGCCGGAGTGCCCGTGGGCCAGGACGTTGACGCGCGAGCACATCGCGGCGCGCACCACCTCGATGGGCAGCGGCGTGCCGCAGCCGGCGGCGTGGCTGTACACCAGGTACCGCTGGAAGTCGCGCAGCTGCTCGGGCGGCAGCACCACTTCCGACAGCTCACCGATCCCGGTGTTGATGCCGTACATGACGGCGTGGTCGGCCACGCGCGCCTCGACGAAGCGGCGGCAGCGCTCGATCCGCTGCCGCGCGGCCGCCGACAGCTCGACCTTCGCGCCGCCGCGCGCGACCCTGACCAGGTCGGCAATCGTCAGGCCCTGGCCGTCCAGCACGACCGGGGCCACGTCCATGACCGTCATGATGAGCCCTCCACCGTCCCTCCGCCGCCCCGAATCCCGCGATTATATCGCCTTACATTACTGAAGAGCCGGGTTGGAGCCGTGCGCGCGGAGACCGGTCGACGGCGGCGGATCCGGGTGTAGCATGCTGCTGATCTCGGCGGCGAACGTCGAACGGCTTGCGCGAGAGGAGTAAGCCATGACCTGTCGTGCCGGATTCATCGGGGTTGCGGTGCTCGCGCTTGCCTTGGTTGCCGAGGGCGTCCGGGCCCAGGAGTTGCAGCTCAAGGCAGCCGACATCCAGAAGCTCCTGCCCGTTCTGCGGGCAGATGCCGCTCAGCTGGGCGCGACTCAGGCCTACGTGGAGCGCCAGGAGGCGGCGCGAACGAGCTTCTCCGGAGACCCGCTCGAGTTCTTCCGCGGCCGGGCGGACGTCGACCTGCCGGAGGGAGCCCGCTACGTGCCGGGCTGCTCCCGCGCCGCGAGCGCCGGTGGGCCGGTGGCGATCTTCACCTTCGGCCGGACCATCGATTGCTACGAGCGGATGTCGCGCGACTATTGGGGGGCCGTGAGGCGCGGCCCCCACGAACAGCTGCCGCCGGAGGCACTGGTGCCAGAGGAATGCGACCGTGAGCACCAGCAGACGAGCAAGTTCCTCGATGACGTGCGGGGAGGGCTTGAAAAGAGAGGTTATGCGGATCTGGGCGATGCCTACGGATCGTTGGCTTCGGCCGACGGGATCTTCGAGATTGCGCTGTACCCGCACAACATCTACGACCGGGCGAACCCCGTCAACGGTCACCCTTTCAACGGGATCGAGAACGCACAGGCGAGGGAGGCGGCGCTCGTGGCCTGCAGCGACATGCCGTCTGGCCCCATCCTCGTACTTTTTCCTCGCGACCGCTTCTTCGCCGAGGAGGGCTCCGACAGCCTCGACGCCGCCCTGCGGAAGGCCGGCTTGAGCAAGACGGACTACGAGGCCCTGAAGGAAGCGCTCTTCCTTGCGCGGATGTACACGAAACCGGAGTGGCGTCAGGCTGCCGAGGCCGCGGCCGGCGACGACCCGGCCGGGCGCCAGGCCCTCTCCGTCCAGCTGGCCAACGCCGATCTCTACCGCAAGTTCGCGGCCGAGCTCGATCCGCTGCTCGACGCGCTCGTCCCGAAGCTGCCGGCGTAGCGCACACCTGAAGGTGTGCGCTACGGGGCGGCCGGCCTGAAGGCCGGCACTACGTACGCGCTTTCAGCGCCGCCCAGTCGGCCAGCGCCTGCTCCAGGGCCCGCTCGCTCGCGGCCAGCGCGTCGAGCGCCTGCGAGGTCGGCCCGACGTCGGCGTCCTCGACGAGGTTGAAGAGCGACTCCAGCTCGCCGTTCAGGCGCGTCAGCCGCTGGACGAGCGCCGCCGCGTCGCGCGCGACGGCGGCGTGCGCCGGATCCGCCGCGAACGCCCGCGCCTCGGTGAGCGCCGCGAAGTCCTGGCGCAGCAGGTCGTCGATCCGCATCGCCACCTCGTGCTGCCGCCGGATCTCGGCCGCCGACGTTGTCACGCGCGGGTCCATCCTCACGACCAGCGGCTGGGTGTAGGTCTTCCCATTCGCCGTCAGCGTCACCGTGTACCGCCCCGGCACCGCCCACGGCCCCAGCGGCTCGTACACCGTCTGGTGCGGAATGCCCGAGATGGGATACCCGAAGCGCAGCACCGCCGGGCGCGGGTAGTGCACGTCCCACACGAAGCGGTGCAGCCCGGCCCGGGCGGAGAGCACCTGCGGCGGCCGCGGCCAGAAGGCGGGCACGTTCTGCCCCTCGAGCGGCTTCTCGGGCGCGTCGGCGCTCGAGTAGCGGCGCACCACCTCCCCGCTCGCCGTGGCGATCTCGAGCGTGACCCGGTCGGCGGCGTCCGCCTTCAGCCAGTAGTCGACGACCGCGCCGTCGGGCGGGTTCTCGCCGCGCGGCTCGTCGGGTGGCAGCGGCGTGTCGGTGTACTTGCTCCAGCGGAAGCGCCACGCCTGCTCGGGCGCGAACAGGTGCGCGTCGGACGCGATCACCTCGGGCGTGACCTGCCTGAGCGGCGTGATGTCGTCCAGGATCCAGATGCCGCGCCCGTGCGTGCCGACGACGAGGTCGCTGCCCTTGACGACCAGATCGCGAATCGACGTCGCCGGCATGTCGAGCCGCAGCGACTGCCAGTGGTCGCCGGCGTCGAACGACACGTAGACCTGGTCCTCGGTGCCCGCGAGGAGGAGCCCCTCGCGCTGCGGGTCCTCGCGCACCACGTTCACGACGGTGCCGTCGGGGATGCCGTTGGTGATGCGCGTCCACGTCTTCCCGCCGTCGCGGGTGCGATAGATGTAGGGGTGCAGGTCGTCGAGCCGCAAGGTGTTGACGGCGGCGTAGGCCGTGTTCACGTCGAAGTGCGACGCGTCCATCAGTGACACCTTGGCCCACGGCCCGACCTCGGGCGGCGTCACGTTCGTCCATGTCCGCCCGCCGTCCCGCGTCACCTGGATGTAGCCGTCGTCGGTGCCGATCCAGATGACGTTGATGTCCTTGTAGGACGGCGCGATCGTGTAGATGACGCCGCGGTCGGTGACGCGCGCCGCCGGGGTGCCGATGTACTTGCCGACATTCTTCGGCACGTCCCACGTCTTGCGCGTCAGGTCCGGGCTGATCTGGCCCCAGCTCTCGCCGCCGTTGGTCGTCTTCCACAGCGTGTTCGACGCGAAGTACAGCGTGTGCGGGTCGATCGGCGAGAACAGGATGGGCATCGTCCGCACCACGCGGTAGTCGTCGCCGCGCAGGGGCTTCGGCCCGACGTTCTCGGTCTGGCGGGTGCGCCGGTCGTAGCGCGTCACCTTGCCGCCGTAGACGATGTCGGGGTCGAGCGGGTCGGGCGCCGCGTAACCGTACTCCTCGATGCCCACCGGGTGCCACTCGCGAAACGTGATCTGCCCGTCGTCGCCGCGGCTCTGCACGCAAGCCGAGCCGCTTTCCTGCTGCCCCCCGCACACGCGGTACGGAAACGCGTTGTCGGTCGTGACGTGGTAGAACTGCGCCGTCGGCTGGTTGTACCAGGAGCTCCACGACTCGCCGCCGTTCACCGTGATGATGGCGCCCTGGTCCGCCCCGATCAGCATGATCCGCGGGTCGTTCGGGTTGATCCAGATGCGCTGGTAGTCGTCGCCGCCCGGCGCGCCGCGGATCTGGTCGAACGTCTTCCCGCCGTCGGTGGATTTCCACACGACGATGCTGCCGGTGTAGACCACGTCGGGGTTCTTCGGATCGACCTTGACCTCGGCGAAGTCGGAGCCGCGCTGGGTCACGAGCGGGTTGTCGTTGATCAGGTACCAGCTCTCCCCGCCGTCGTCCGAGCGGTAGAGGCCGCCCTTGCGGTCGGCCTCCACCGTGGCGAAGAGCCGTTTCGGGTTGCTCTGCGCGATCGTGATGCCGATGCGGCCCAGGCCGTCCTCGGCGAAGGTCGGCAGCCCCTTGTCGATCGGGCGCCAGTGGTCGCCGCCGTCGGTGGACTTGAAGACGCCACTGCCGGGGCCCGTGAACACCCCGTTTTCCCACGGTCCCTGCCGCGCCTCCCACAGGACGGCATAAACCGTCCTCGCACTGGACGGATCGAAGACGAGGTCGATGCCGCCCGTGTTCTCATCCTTGTACAGGACCTTCTGGAACGTTTTCCCGCCGTCGAGCGAGCGGAAGATGCCCCGCTCCTCGTTCGGGCCGTACGGATGCCCGAGCACCGCGACGAACAGGCGGTCCGGGTTCTTCGGGTCCACGATGATCTGCGGGATCTGCTGGCCGTCACGCAGCCCGAGATGCGTCCAGGTCTTCCCGGCGTCGGTGGACTTGTAGATCCCGTCTCCGACCGAGAGATCCGGGCGCTGCAGGCCCTCGCCGCTCCCGACGTAGATGATGTTCGGGTTGGACGGCGCGACGGCGATGGCGCCGATCGAGCCCGTCGGCTGATCGTCGAAGATCGGACCCCACGTGCGGCCGTAGTCGGTCGTCTTCCAGACGCCGCCGTTGCACACGCCGATGTAGAACACGTTCGGCTCGGCCGGCACACCGGCTGCGGCCTTGGTGCGGCCGCCGCGGAACGGGCCGATCATGCGCCAGTGCATCTCGTGGAACAGGGCCGGCGCGAAGGACTGCGCGCGCGGCTGGGGTTCGAACGCCACCAGCGCCAGCAGCGCGAGAATGGCGGGCAGGACTCGTCGAAGGGGCGTCATCGGTGGACCTCCAGCGGGGGAAGGAGCGGACCGGCCGCGAGTGTACTGGCACGGCGGCGTCAGGTCAAA
>JAHECP010000024.1:0-8025 GCA_024641665.1 Acidobacteriota bacterium | reverse complement strand
CCAGCGCCAGCAGCGCGAGAATGGCGGGCAGGACTCGTCGAAGGGGCGTCATCGGTGGACCTCCAGCGGGGGAAGGAGCGGACCGGCCGCGAGTGTACTGGCACGGCGGCGTCAGGTCAAAAGCGGAGGGCCGCGGCGCCCGCTGGCGCACATCCGCCGAAAGACGTATCTTTCTCCCCTGACGGCGGGGCGCTCCCCCCATGTCGTTGAGGACTGTGCGATGACCTGGTGTCCTCAGTGCGGCGAAACCTACCGGTGGTACGAGCGCGAGTGTCCGACCTGCGGCGTCGAGCTCGAAGATGCCCCGCCCGCGGAGCCCGGGCTTCCCGACATCGAGCTGCTGAGCGTGCTCAAGACCGAGGATGCCGGTCTGGTGGCCGTGGCCCGGTCGGTGCTCGACGCCGAGGGCATCGAGTACGTGCTGCGAAGCGTCGACGGCAGAGACATCGGCAGCGCGTTCGGGGGGTCGAACGAGGCGATCTTCGGCCCCGCCGAGATCGTCGTGCGCGCCGGGGACGCGGACCGCGCGCGCGAGCTGCTGGAACTGCTCGAGGGGGCCCAGCCGGCGCCCCCGGCCGACGAACCGACGGAGCCGTAGCGCACGTCTTCGCCGCGGCAAGGCGCGTCCAGCGAAGGACCCGACATGACACCGAATCTCTCGCGGCGTGAGTTCGCGGAGCTGCTCGGTCTGGGTCTGGTTGCGCCGTTGACCTCCAGGCTGCAGGCGGTTGCCATGCCCAAGAACTTCCGTGTCCGCGCGATCACCGCCGGTCTCCATCTCCAGCGCGCGGACGCGCTCGAGCCGGCCGAGGCCGCCGTCGCCTTTCTGCAGCGGGCCCGCGAGGCGTTCCAGACAGACGGCTACGAAGTGCAGACCCTTCGTCTGGCCACGCAGCCGCTTCAGGAGTACCTCGCGGACTGGATGAGCCCGGCGGCCCTGCCAGCCATCCGGGCCCTCGACCGGTTCGCCGACGAGCACGACGTGGAGCTCAGCATCGGCCCCGTCATCACCGCCGACGAGTTCCGCGAGGGCTTCGCGTCGTGGGGCGCGGAGGTAGTTCGGCAAACGCTGAGAACCAGCTTTTCGGTGAGTGTGGCTTCGGCCGGACACGGCGTGCACCGGCAGAGCGTGCGTGCGGCGGCCGAAGCCATCCGCGCCATCGCGGGCGCGACGCCGGGCGGCGAGGGCAACTTCCGGTTCGCGGCGACGGCCTTCATTCCCTCGGGCACGCCGTTCTTTCCGGCGGCCTGGTTCGCCGACGGCCGGACGTTCAGCATCGGCCTGGAAACGCCGAACGTGCTGACCGAGGCGCTGCAAGGGACGAGGGACGTCGAGCAGGCCAAGAAACGCCTCACCGAGCGGATGGACGCGGCGCTGGACCCGGTGGCGCAGCACGGCCGCGCGCTCGCGCAGCGTGCCGGCTGGCGGTACCTCGGCATCGACGTCTCGCCCGCGCCGGGCCTCGACGCCAGCATCGGCCGGACCATCGAGACGCTGACGCAGGCCCCGTTCGGCAGCCCGTCGACGCTCGCGGCCTGCGCGGCGCTCACCGACGTGCTCAAGGGGTTGAGCGTCGAGAAGTGCGGCTACTCCGGCCTGATGCTGCCCATCCTGGAGGATCGAGTGCTCGCCGGGCGGGCCGCCGAGGGGCGATTCGCGACGTCCGAGCTGCTGCTGTACTCGAGCGTCTGCGGCACCGGTCTCGACGTCGTTCCCCTTCCGGGCGACACGCCGGCCGACGCGCTCGCGGCCGTCGTCTCGGACACGGCCGCGCTCGCCACGAAGTACCAGAAACCGCTGTCCGCCCGCCTGCTCCCCATCCCCGGCAAACAGGCCGGCGAGCGCGTGCGCTTCGACAATCCGCACCTGACCGAGACCGCCGTCATGCCACTGGGATAGGCAGTGGACGCCCGTCGAGCGACAGGCGTATTCTGGGATCGCCACCCTGCCCGCAAGGTCGTATGAAGCGTTTCGCGCTGACTTCCGTGGCCGGCGTGCTGCTCGTCGCCGCCGGCTTGAACGCCCAACAGCAGCCCACCTTCCGCGCCGGCACGCGCACCGTCGAGATCTACGCGACGGTCACCGGCGAGGACGGCCGGCTGGTACCCGACCTCGCGCGCGACGACTTCGAGGTGCTCGACGACGGCAAGCCGCAGCCGATCACCGTGTTCGCCAACACGGTTCAGCCCATCACGGTCGTGATGATGCTGGACCGCAGCGGCAGCGTCGTCGCGGACTTCGGCCTCGTCGCGTCCGGCGCCGAACAGTTCGTCAACCAGCTCCTGCCGGCCGACGAGGCGCGTATCGGCAGCTTCTCCAACCGCATTCAGGTCGATCCGCGCGAGTTCACGCGCGACCACGCCGTGCTCCTCGACATCCTGCACACACAGCTCCAGGAGCCGGGACCGACGCCGCTCTGGAACGCCGTGAACGTCGGCATGACGGCGCTCCTCCACGTCGAGGGCCGCCGCGTCGTGCTCGTCTTCACCGACGGCATGGACAGCCCCGGCCGCGAAGGCGGGCTCAACCAGAGCCTGAGAGACGTCATGCGCCGCTCCCAGGAGGAGGACATGATGGTCTACGCCATCGGCCTGATGGGCCGCGCCCCCGCGTTCCGCGGCGGGCGGCCGGGCGGGGGGTTCCCCTTCCCGGGCGGGAGCGGCGGCTTCGGCGGCCGGCGCGGCGGCGGGTGGGGCGGCGGCCGCGAACAGAAGCCCGACCCGGGTCTGGCGAAGCTCGCGGCGGAGAGCGGCGGCGGCTACTTCGAGCTGCAATCGACCGCCGACCTGGCGACGACCTTCAAGCGCGTCGCCGACGAGTTGCATCACCAGTACGCGCTGGGGTTCACACCCGAGAAGCTGGACGGCAAGACGCACAAGCTCGAGCTCCTCGTGAAGCAGCCCGGCGCGACCGCCCGCGCGCGGAAGAGCTACGTCGCCACGCCCGAGCGCGGGTGACTCCGGCGATTCAGCCGTCCGCCGACGAGACTGGACGGAAAAGACCGGCGGGATCACGAAGCGCACGACGACCACGAAGGCCGTCACTCTGTGACGGATCTCCCCCGTACACCACGATGGCGCGAAGGCAGGGCCGGCGACCTACCCGCCTGCGGCGTGGCATACGCGGAAGCACACGATGGTCGGTCTTCGTGGCCGTTGTGTTCCTCGTGGTCGTCCCCGTCCGGTGGCTTTGCAGCGTCACAACTCTTCGTGCCATCCACCCGGATGCGGTCTTCGTGCCATCGTGGTGATCGTCTCACGCCGATCCGTTCCCTCTCTGTCGACACGGTCCTCGTGTTACGATGCGTCTGTCAGTACGCTCGCGTCGGGCTTCGAACAGCTCTGAGGGGGGACGTTCAGGCGTCGGCAACGGAGGACGCATGCCAGCGATGAAAGACGGTTGCGTCAAGCCGGCCCGCGGACCCATCGCCGCAGGAGCACCCGCGCCCGCAGCGACCGCCGGGCCGCCACGGGAGGAACCGATGGTGCGAGCGCAGGTCGGCAAGGAAGCCCCCGACTTCGAGGCCAACGCCCTGGTCGGCCAGGAGGGGTTCAAACCCTTGAGGCTCTCGGACTACAAGGGTCACTGGATCGTCCTGTGCTTCTACCCCGGGGACTTCACCTTCGTTTGACCCACCGAACTGGCCGCGGTCGCGGCCAAGTACGGCGAGCTGCAGCGCCTGGACGTCGAGGTCATCGCCGCCAGCACCGACAGCCGCTTCGTCCACAAGATTTGGCAGGAGGAGGAGCTCGCGCGCATGATCGACGGCGGCGTGCCCTTCCCGATGGCGTCGGACGCCGGCGGCAAGATCGGCCAGGTGTACGGCGTCTACGACGAGATGGCCGGCGTCGACATCCGCGGGCGCTTCATCATCGACCCCGACTTCGTCATCCGCGCCATGGAGGTGCTGACGCCGGAGGTGGGACGCAACCCCGAGGAGCTCGTCCGGCAGGTGAAGGCGTTCCAGCACGTGCGCGCCACCGGCGAGGTGACGCCGTCGGGCTGGCAGCCGGGCCAGACGACGCTGACGCCGGGACCGGATCTCGTCGGGCAGGTGTGGAAGGTCTGGAAGCCGGGCGTCACGGCGTGACAGGGTGCAGCTTTGGGCTCTGGGCTTTGGCAAGAGCCCAGAGCCTGAAGCCGCCTTCCCTGACGCCTGCCCCCTGACGCCTGACGGCTGTCTCTACCCCTGCGCCAGGATGCCCCGCAAGGTGTCGGCCAGCTTGCGGCCCTCGGCATTCGCGGTGACGATCTCGATCTCGTCGGGCCCCGTCGCGCCGAGCTTCAGCTCGACGGCGCGCGCGATCTGCTCCTGCTGGAAGATCCCGCGGCCCATGATCGCCTCGTTGGCGCCGAGCGACTTCAGCATCGCCAGCCCCACGGCGTCGACGGCCACCCGGTCGTCGCCGGCGATCATCACGTTGCCGGCCTTCAGCTCGCCGCGCGACGGCCCGCCGTCGGTGAACGCCGCCACCCCGTCGAGCACGATCAGGCTCGGCCGGTAGCCGGTGTTCAGCTCGGCAATCATCCGCCGCATGTCGGGCGAGCGGTGCATCGGCCGGCGGATCGTCTTCGGCGTCAGCCCCACCGACAGCTTGAGCGACATGCTGAACACGCCGCCCGCCCCGTGCGTCTTCAAACAGCAGGTCGACACGGTGTACTCCGAGTCGGTCACGACGCGCGGCAACGCGAAGCCGTCGGGCCAATGCGTGCCCGCGGTCGGGAACGACACCCAGTCGCCGTCGGGCATCTCCTCGAAGTTGACGATGTCGAAGCGCAGGTCGCGGGCGAGGTCGTAGACGCCCTTCCTCTCCATGACGCCACGCGTCTGCGGCGGCCCGCTCGACTCGGCCAGCGTGACGCTGCGGGCGTCGCGCGCGCGGAGCTCGGCCACGAGCTCGGCGAGCGTGTCGTTGTGCGTCGAGCCGGGCGCGTCGTCCGAGGTGTTGAAGTTGGGCTTGAGCACGACGCGCTTGCCGGCCATGCCCTGCGGACCGAACAGCTTCAGGAGGTTCGCGACGCCCTGCTTGCGATCCGAGGTCACGACGAGCGCCACGCGGCTGCGGCGCGGCGCGAACAGCCGCCGGACGCCGTCGAGACCGAGCGCGGGCACGAGCGCGAGCCCGGCCGACACGGTGCGCACGAACTCGCGGCGGTTGGGGCCCTGGGAGGATGAATGCATGAAGGCCTCCTTGCCGATCGCCGCCAGTCTACACGACATTCCTTGTGGTTCCGCGCACCGCGCGCGTCTTGCCGGTGTCGAAATTCCGGCAACGGCGCGGACGCTCGTGTTGCCGTCAGTCGTGTTCCTTCAGCCCGCCAGCCGGAGGCCGCTCGCCCTGAGCGAGCGCCGCGAGTCGAAGGGTGAGCCGTGACCAGTGATACAGTCCTGCTCATGCCCTTTCTGACGCTCGCGCTGCTGTCGCTCGCCCTCGTGTCTCCCGCCGCCGCCCGGACGGGCGCGCCCGCCGGGCTCTCGCCGGAGGAGCGCGCGCTCGTCGCGTACATCGACGCGCACGACGCCGACGCGCTCGCGCTGCTCGAGCAGGTCGTCGACATCAACAGCGGCACGCAGAACCTGGCCGGCGTGCGCGAGGTGGGCCGCATCTTCCGCGCGAAGCTCGACGCGCTCGGCTTCGAGACGACCTGGGTGGACGGCGCCGCGTTCCACCGGGCGGGCCATCTGGTGGCGACCCATCCGGGGCCCGGCCCCAAGATCCTCCTCATCGGCCACCTCGACACGGTCTTCGAGCGGGACAGCCCGTTCCAGACGCTCGAGCGCCTCGACGCCGACACGGCGCGCGGGCCCGGCGTCATCGACATGAAGGGCGGCGACGTCGTGATCGTCGCCGCGCTCGACGCGCTCGCCTCGACCGGCGCGCTGAAGTCGATGAACGTCACGGTGGTGATGACGGGCGACGAAGAGGAGCCGGGCGAGCCGTTGGGGCTCGCGCGCGAGGCACTCGTCGCCGCCGCGAAGGGTGCCGCCGCCGCCATCGGCTTCGAGGACGGCGACGGCAATCCGAAGACGGCGATCATCGCGCGGCGCGGCACCACCGGCTGGGTGCTGCGGGTGAGCGGCACGCCCGCGCACTCGTCGCAGATCTTCCAGCCCGAGGTCGGCGACGGCGCGATCTTCGAGGCGGCGCGCATCCTGAACGGGTTCCGCGAGCGGCTGGCGGGCCAGGCGCACCTGACCTTCAACCCCGGCGTGGCGCTCGGCGGCACGTCGCTGACCTTCGACGCGGCCGAGGCCCGCGGCACCGCGTTCGGCAAGACCAACGTCGTCGCCGGCCGGGCGCTCGTCTCGGGCGACATCCGCACGCTGTCGAGAGACCAGCTCGCGCGCGCGAAGCAGACGATGCAGGAGATCGTGAAGGCGTCGCTGCCGGGCACCACGGCGGCGATCGCGTTCGACCAGGGCTATCCGCCGCTCGCGCCGACCGACGGCAACGAGCGGCTGCTCGCGCTCTACGACCGCGCGAGCCAGGATCTCGGCCTCGGCCCCGTGGCGCCGGTTGATCCCGACAAGGCCGGCGCGGCCGACGTGGCGTTCGTCGCCGACGAGGTGCCGATGATCATCGACGGCGCCGGCCTGATGGGCCGTGACGATCACACAGTGAAGGAGACGGCCGACCTCCGCACGCTGCCGACCCAGACCGCGCGCGCCGCCGTGCTGCTCTACCGCCTCGCCAGAACGCCGCAGTAGGCACGGTTCCACCTTCGCGTGGAGGTGCCTGGCCCCGCCGGGGTCGCGCGATCGGTCGGGCTCTGCCATAATCTGGCCCATGCGTGCCGTGCCGATTGTGATGCTCGCGTTCGTCCTGACCGCCCCGGCGCCCGTCGCCGCGCAGAATCGCGCCGCGTTCGAGGCCGAGCTCGACGCGCTCCGCACCGCGCTCGGCATTCCGTCGATGTCGGCCGCCGTCGTCGAGGGCGACACCATCGTCTGGGTCCGCCACTTCGGCATCGACGCGGGACCGGGCGAGGCGGTCCGCTATCCGATCGCGTCGCTCACCAAGCCGCTGGCCGCGACGCTGGCGCTGCGAATGGTCGAGCGCGGGCGGCTCCGGCTCGACGAGCCGGTGCCGGACGCGGGCCCCGGCATCCTGGTGCGGCACCTGCTCACGCAGACCGCCGCCGGGACGCCCGGCGCGCGGTTCGTCTACAGCAGCGCGCTCTACGCGAAGCTGCAGGCGCCGATCGAGCGCGCGGCGCGCGCCGCGTTCGCGACCGCGCTCGAGGCGGACGTGCTCCGGCCGGCGGGCATGCGCCACACCGCGGCCGGCGCGCGCACGACGCCGAGCACCGGCGTGCAGTCCACGGTCGAGGATCTCGCGCGCTTCGCGATCGCGCTTGGCGCCGGGCGGCTGCTGAAGAGCGCGTCGCTCGCCGCGATGTTCCGCGCGCCGCGCCACGAGGGCGGCCATCCGTTTCCGTACGCCCTCGGCTGGTTCGTGCAGGCGATCGGCGGCGAGCAGGTGCGGTGGCAGTACGGCCGGGACGCCGACAGTTCGGCGCTGTTCCTGACGCTGCCGCGTCGGCGACTCGCCTTCGTGCTGCTCGCGCGCACCGACCGGTTGAGCGCGCCGTTCTGGCTGCAGTTCGGCGACCTGCGCTGGTCGCCCGCGGCCGTGGCGTTCTTCGATCGCTGGGCGGGCCTACGCGTCGATCTGGCGTCGGCGCGGCGGACGATGCGCGACGCGCTCGTGGCGTTCGGCATGGACCGGCGCCGTCGGGGCGTGGAGCTCGCCGAGCAGGCGGCGGTCCTCGCCCCGCCCCTCGTCAACGCGGCCGACCCCGTGCTGCTGGCCGTCTTCGCGCGATCGGGCGACGCGAAGCTGCGCGACACGGGGCGCCGCATCGCGCACCGCCTGCTCGACGCCGACGCCGGCCAGCCGCGCGTGCTGCTCGATCTGGCGGTGTTGGAGCTGCAGGACCACCACGCCGACGTCGCGGCGGACCTGTTGAAGCGGCTGCTCGACGGCGGCCAGGCCACGCCCGAGATCGAGGCCACGGCGCGG
>JAHECP010000023.1 GCA_024641665.1 Acidobacteriota bacterium | reverse complement strand
CCGCCCGCGTACTGGCCGCCACGAGCCGGCGGCGGACCGCCGGTCGCGTCGCGGACCGCTGGCGCGCGGCATGGGCGACGCTCGTCCGCCGGCCGCGCTTCGCGCTCGAGGCCGCCTACGCGTTCACGGTCGTGCTGATCCTGATTGCCGGCAACCCGCTCGCGGCGTGGGAGCGCACGGTGGCGCGCGTCGAGCCGATCGCCCGCACGCACGTGGTCGACGGGCTCGGCGCCCTCGATCAGGCGGTCGGCTCGCGTGTCGGCGCCTGGCGTGACCGGGTCCCCGCCGGGGCCGACCGGTCGATCGTCGCCGGCGCCCAGGGTTGGCTCGATCGCCTGCATCGGACGTGGGACGACGCGTTCGCCGTGGCGGGCGCGTGGATGAGCCGCCTGGCCGCCGAGGTGGAGGCGCTGGCGCGCCGTTTCCGCGAGTGGAGCGTCGGCTTGTTTGCCTCCCCGACCGAACCGCCGGCGACCGCCGCGCGTTCCCGTCAGTGAGGTCTGCGGCTCGTATGAGGTGATTCGTCCTCGGTGCTGGCGAGCCGCAGAACGAGCCGGCCGCGCACGGCGCGGCCCGCGAGGGAGCGGCGCGGGGCGACGGGGTCCCCGCAAGCGACCGAGCCGGGGTGTGGGGCGGAGCCCCACGTGAGTGAGTGAGAGGTGAGAGACACCATGACGAACGGAGCAGCCACCATGATGCACGACGCCGAAGACGCCCGGGCCGCCATGCCCGTCATCGAACCGTCGCCCGCCGCCCACACGTACGCCGACCGCCGCGCGTTTCTCGACGACCCCCGGCGGAAGTCGCCGTGGCTCGCGGCGATTCTCTCGGCCATGCCCGGTCTGGGCCAGGTCTACGTCGGGTACTACCAGCAGGGATTCGTGAACGCGCTGGTCGTCGGCGGCCTGATCGCGGTCATCGCCGGCGAGATGATCGACAGCGATCTGATGGGCGTCGTCGGCTTCCTGCTCGCGTTCTTCTGGCTCTTCAACGTGATCGACGCCGCGCGGCGGGCCAGCCTCTACAACCAGGCGCTGTCTGGGCTGCGGCCGATGGACTTGCCCGAGGACGGCAAGGCGCCGCGCCACGCGGGCTCGCTCGCGGGTGGCCTCGCGCTCATCGCGGCCGGCCTCGTGCTCTTCGGCCACACCATGTTCGGGATGTCGCTCGCGTGGGTCGGCCAGTGGTGGCCGATGGCCGTCGTGGGCGGCGGCGCCTGGCTGGTCTACGAGGACTGGCGGGGACGGCAGGGGCAGTGACGGGTGCATCGTGCAGGGTGCAGACGGTGCACAGCGGTGCGCGGTGGCGCGGTGGGGTTCAGAACGCGCGGCTTCGTTTATGCATCCTGTGGGGGCCGGCTTCAGCCGGCCCTATTCCGTGGCGATTTCCGTGGTCCTTCCGTGGTCGTTACCAGTCCCCAGTCCCCAGTCCCCAGCCCCCAGTCCCTGTGGTACCTTAACCCCATGCCCATCAGGGACCGGGTGGCGCGGCTCCTCGCCGAGCTGCCCGACGCGCCGCAGTACCCAACGCAGGGCGCGACGGCCTTCATCGACCTCGAGCGCCGCGAGGTCCGGCAGGCGTACACGCCCGTGTCGGTGGTGCGAGCGCTGCTCGCGGGGCGCGGCGCGAACATGTTCTATCTCTACCGCCTGCTCGACGAGTCGCTCGCGCCGCTCGATCCCGGGGTGCCGCTCATCTTCGGCTCGGGCGTGCTGACGGGCATCGTGCCGAGCGCGGCGCGCGGCAACGCCACGTCGTGGTCGCCCGAGTCGGGCGTGCTGATGGACTGCAACGCCGGCGACTACTTCCCGTCGTTCACCAAGATGAACGGTTACGACCACCTGGTGCTCTACGGGCGGGCGCCGCGGTGGACGCTCCTGCACGTCAAGGACGGACGCATCGCGTTCCGCGACGCCGCGCCCTACGTCGGCCTCGACAACCTCGATCTGCGCGAGCGGATCGAAGCCGACTTCGGCGGCGCGTGGACGCGCGACCTGGCCATGGCGAGCATCACGCGCGCCGGCGAGCGGCTGGTGCTGACGAGCGCGATCATGGCGGGCCCCAAGGCGTGCTACGCGCGCGGCGGACCCGGCGCGAAGATGGGCGCGCTCCGGCTCAAGGCGATCCTCGTCCAGGGGCAGACGCACGACTTCGAGACGGCGCAGCCCTACAAGGGCTACAACCGCGAGATCGCCCAGAAGCTCCTCGCCACCTCCGTCGTCAAGCACGCGCTGAAGACGACCGGTACGCCGTTCCTCTACAAGCCGAGCCGGCTGCTCGGCGCGATGGGGACGAAGAACCACCAGGAGACGACCTGGACGGACGCCCTCGACGCCTCCAACATCGATCCCTACCGCCCGGGGATGGCGGGCTGCTTCCGGTGCCCGGTGAACTGCCGGCCGCTCAACGACCTCCACGGCGACGAGGCCGACCGCTACGGGCGGGGCGACGGGCCCGAGTACGTGACGCTCGGCAAGTTCGGTCCCAACGTCGGCATCGACCGGATCGAGTCGGTGATCCGGCTCAACAACATATGCAACGACCTCGGCCTCGACACGGCCTCGACCGGGTCGGCCATCGCGTGGGCGATGGAGCTCTTCCAGCGCGGGATCATCACCGCGCGCGACACGGGCGGGCTCGAGCTCGTCTGGGGCGACGCGGCGCTGGTGGAGCGGCTGATCTTCATGCTGTCGCGGCGCGAGGGGTTCGGCGACGTGCTGGCCGACGGCGCGCGCGCCGTGGAGAAGGGGCACTATCCGCCCGGGGCGCTGCGCTACCGGATGGCCGTGAAGGGCCTGATGCAGAGCGACCCGCACGACGCGCGAATCCTGAAGGCGTTCGCGCTCGGCCTCGCCGTGTCCACGCGCGGCATGGATCACCTGCGCAACCGCGTCACGCTCGAGATCAACGCGCGCATCAACGACGACCCGGCGTTCAAGCAGCGGCTCTACGGCGGGGCGGTGAGCGCGGCGCCGACGAGCTACGAGGGCAAGGAGCGCGCGGTGCGCGTCTGCGAGAACGTCTTCGGCGTGGGCGACGCGGTCGGCATGTGCCGGTTCACGACGCAGCTGTTCAACAGCCCGTCGCTGCCGGGCCTCGACCAGTTCGCCGCGCAGATCGCCAACGTCACCGGCCTCGCGTTCGAGCCCGCGGCGCTCGACCGCGTGGGCCTGAACATCATGGGCGTCGAGCGGCTGATCAACCGGCGCCTCGGTGTCGGCCGGCAGGACGACACCCTGCCCGAGCGCTGGTTCGAGGAGCCGATCACGGTCGGCGCCTACGCCGGCGAGAAGATCGACCGCGCCGAGTTCGACGCCATGCTCTCGCGCTTCTACGCCCTCTCGAGCCTCACCGAGGAGGGCGTGCCGCAGGACGCCTGGCGCCGGGAGCTCGAGGCGGCGCTGGAGGGACGGGCGTGACGGGTTGTCGCAGGCAATGACCACGGAATGACCACGGAAATCGCCACGGAATGAACCACGGAAATGCGACACGGAATGGGACACGGACAACGGAGGCCCCAGTTCCCAGCCCCCAGTCCCCGTGCGGTATTCGTGAGCCGTGAGCCCTAAGCCATAAGCCGTGCTGACCGTCCATCTTCCCGCCAGCCTCCAGCGCGACGCGGGCGCCGCGTCGCTCGCCGTCACCGAGCCGGTCGGCACGATTGCCGAGCTCGTCGAGGTCCTCGAGCGCCGGGTTCCCGGCTTCCGGAGCCTGTTCGACGATGCGCTGCTCAACTTTGCGGTGAACGACGAGCTGGTGCTCCATCGGGTGCGGGATCGCCCGCTCGCTGACGGCGACGTCGTCGAACTGATTCCTACCATCTCTGGCGGGTAGCCGGGCTCCGCACTACAATCGCGCGTGGCCATGCGCGTCGAACGTCTGGGCGCGGGCTCGGCCGTGAGCGCCCCGGTGATCGTGTTCGTGGCGGCCCTCGCCGGCCTCCTCGGCGGTGGCGACGATCTCGACGCCTTCGCGCAGGAATCCGGGCGGCGGGTGCCCGCGCTGCCGGCGGTCCGGGCGCCGGCGCCGCCGGCCATCGACGGTCTGGTGGGCGACGCCGAATGGCAGGGCGCCGCGGTCGCGACCGATTTCATCCAGTACGAGCCGCGGCGCGGCGAGCCGTCGGGCGTGCGCACCGAGACGCTCGTCCTCTACGACGCGGGACATCTCTACGTGGCGTTCCGCGCGTTCGACCCCGAGCCGGT
The DNA here is from genome assembly GCA_024641665.1 of Acidobacteriota bacterium. GTDB lineage: Bacteria > Acidobacteriota > Vicinamibacteria > Vicinamibacterales > JAHECP01 > JAHECP01. The sequence continues at coordinate 46,588 of JAHECP010000023.1, read as the reverse complement.
CACCGCGCAGCTCACGCAGCGCGACGCGGAGCTCCTCCACGACGACGCCGTCGCCGTGCTGCTCGACAGCTACGATGACGGCCGGACGGCCTACCTCTTCATCACCAACGCGCTCGGCACGCAGGCGGACCTCCGCGTGTCGGACGACGGGCGGCAGGTGGACGGCAGCTGGGACGCGGCGTGGCAGAGCGCGGCGACGCGCATCGAAGGCGGCTGGTCGGCGGAGTTCGCGATTCCGCTCACGTCGATCAAGTACGCGGCTTCGGGCGATCAGGCCTGGGGCATCAACTTCGGGCGCAGCCGGCGGCGGACGCTGGAGTTCAGCACCTGGAGCGGACCCCTCGAGACCGAGGCGCAGGTGTCGCGGGCGGGCCGTCTGACCGGCCTCTCCGTCGCGCCGCCCGCCGCCCGCCACCAGCTGATTCCGTACGGCCTGGCGCGGCTGCAGGACGGCGCGTCGAGCCAGTGGCAGGCCGGCGTGGACCTGCGGTACGCCCTGACGCCGCAGGCGGCCGCCTACGCGACGGTGAACCCCGACTTCGCGACGATCGAGGCCGACCAGGAAGAGGTGAACCTCACGCGCTTCGAGATCTCGCTTCCCGAGAAGCGCCAGTTCTTCCTCGAGGGGCAGGAGCTGTTCGGCCAGCGGATTCGTACGTTCTACTCGAGGCGTATCGCCGACATCGCGGGCGGCGGAAAGGTGCTCGGGAAGCAGGGGCGCTGGACGGCCAATGCGCTCTCGGTCGAGTCCGATCCGCTCGCCGGCGGGGACCGGGCGAACTACACGGTGGGCCGCCTGCAGCGCGACGTGTTCGGGCGCTCGAGCGTCGGCGCGATGATGGCCAACCGCTCCCTGGCGGGCGTCAACCAGGGCTCGGTGAGCGTCGATGCGAACCTGTTCTTCACCCGGACGATCGGGATGACGGCGCAGGCCATCGAGAGCTGGGGCCCGTTCGCGCGCGGCAGCGGCGCGTTCTTCCTGCGCCCGTCCTACGACTCGGCGACCGGCCATTTCCACGTCCGGTACACCGACCTGGGAGAGCACCTCGCGGACAACATCAATGTCATCGGGCAGATCAAGGACGACGATCGGCGCGAGATCGACTCCGCGCTCGAGAAGACCATCTGGGTCAGGAACGGCGCGTTCGAGCAGGTGCAGTACGAATCCAACTACAACGTCTACTGGAGCCAGCACGGCGTGCTGCGGAGCTGGCAGATCAACCAGGGCGCCGACGTGCAGTTCAGGAACCGCTGGAGCGCCGGCTTCGCGTACGCGGAGGAGTTCAAGCGGTTCGAGAAGGACTTCCGAAACCGGCGGGCGGCGCTCGCGGCCGGCTACAACACCCGCGAGTACCAGTCGGTGGAGGTCCAGTACACCTTCGGGCGCAACTTCGACTCGGACTTCCGGCTCTGGTCCGCCACGGCGCGCGGCAAGGTAACGCCGCAGCTGTCGGCCGAGTATTCGCTCGAACGCCTTCTGCTCGACCCCGACCCGGACGGCGAGACCACGTGGATTCACGTGGTCCGGGCGAGCCAGTTTTTCACGAAGGATCTGTTCCTGAAGGTCTATGTCCAGACCAACTCCGCCATCGACCGGCGCAACGTGCAGGCGGTCTTCGTCTGGCGGTATCGGCCCCCGTTCGGATCGGTGCAGGTGGCCTACCAGCGGGGCACGGCCGGGTTCGGCGAGCGCTCGGACCAGGGCCACACGCTCTTCCTGAAGACGACCGCCGTGTTCTAGGGGCGGGCGGGGCGTCGCCGTGCCCGCGCGCGCGAGAGGTTGACAAGCGCCGCGCGGCCGGTCGACGATATCCTGTTCCACGAGCGGTTCACGTTTCGCCATCTGTCTGTGGAGACCCGAGACATGCACATGCGAGAGCATCTTGGCGGTATCACGCTCCTCGCCCTGATCGCGTTCGCCGCGCCGGCGGCCGCGCAGGGGGAGAGGCCGCAGAACGCGAGGCCCGCGGCCGCGCAGGCGGAACGGCCGCAGGCCGCGAAGCCGGCGGCCAGCGAGGCGTCGGAGCAGGAACAGTCGTCGGTGACGGAGCACACGATCCGCGTTGGCGGCCAGGTGATCCCCTACAAGGCGACGGCCGGCACGACGCTCCTGAAAAACGAGCAGGGCGAGCCGATCGGGCTCATGTACGCGGTCGCCTACACGCGCTCGGACGTCACGGATCTCAGCAAGCGGCCGATTGCGTTCCTCTACAACGGCGGGCCCGGTTCCGCCTCGATGTGGCTGCACATGGGCGCGTTCGGACCCAAGCGCGTCGAGACGGTGGACGGCGAGTTCACGCCGCCGGCGCCGTACCGGCTGGTGGACAACGCCGAGACCCTGCTCGACAAGACCGATCTGGTCTTCATCGACGCGATGGGCACCGGCTACAGCCACCTGGTGGGCAAGGGGAAGACCAGCGACTTCTACGGCATCGACGAGGACGCGCAGTCCTTCGCGCAGTTCATCATCAAGTACTTCAGCAAGAACGACCGGTGGAACTCGCCGAAGTTCCTGATCGGCGAGAGCTACGGCACGTTCCGATCGGCCGTGGTGGGCAACCTCCTCCAGCAGCGCTACTCGGTGCACCTGAACGGGATCTGCCTGATCTCGTCGGTGATGGACCTGGCGACGATCACCTTCGAGAACGGCGACGACCGGCCGTACATCTTCTACCTGCCGAGCTACGCCGCGACGGCGTGGTACCACAAGGCCCTGGCGACCCGGCCGCCCGACCTGGCGAAGTTCGTCGAGGAGGCGCGCCAGTACGCGCAGGGCGAGTACGCCTCGGCCCTCTTCAAGGGCGCGAAGCTCCCGGAGGCCGAGAAGGCGGCGGTTGCGAAGAAGCTCTCCTACTTCACCGGGTTGAGCGAGGACTACCTGATGAAGGCGGACCTGCGCGTGAAGCTCGGGCAGTTCAGCGCGGAGCTGATGCGCAGCCGCGGGCTGACGTCGGGCCGCATCGACTCGCGCTTCACGGGCTACACGTGGGACCTGCTCACCGAGCAGGCGCAGGGCGACCCGGAGGGTCCGGCGGTGGGCGGCGCGTTCACCGCGCTCATCAACGCCTACAACCACGACGAGCTGAAGTTCGGCCAGGACCTGGAGTACCACAACTCCAGCGGCGGCGGCGGCCAGTGGAACTGGCGGCGCCAGCGGCGCGGGTTCGCCGGGTTCTTCCCGAGCGCGCCCAACGTGCAGGACGACCTGGCGCAGGCCATGATCACCAACCCGAACCTGCAGGTCGAAGTGGAGAACGGCTACTACGACATGGCCACGCCGTTCTTCGAGACCGAGTTCACGATGGACCACCTCGGGCTGCCGGCGGCGCTCCAGAAGAACATCAAACTCGATTACTACGAGTCGGGCCACATGATGTACCTGCACGACGCCGCCCGGAAGGCCCTCCACGACAACATCGCCGTGTTCATCGACCGCGCGACGAAGCCGTAAACCCGACCGGCTCGCTCTGGACGGCAGCAGGACGCCGTCCAGAGCGGGCATGCCAAACATGGCCGCCCGTCCCTCGCCGCCGGACGCGCCCTGGAGCAGGGTCGACCGCTGGCTGCGCGTCGTGGCGCTCGCGGCGCCCGCCTGGGCGCTTGTCGTCGCCGTAACCGGCGGCTTCGTCGTGGAGTGGGGGCCCGTCTACTTCTCGTCGCGCAAGCCGAAGCGCGCGCTCCAGGTGGCGGCCGTCGCGCTGCTGCTGATCCTCGTTCGCAGCGTCGTCCGCCGCCGCGCGTCCATCGGCGCGTTCCTCGCGCGCGGCGCACGCCGGCTGGGTGTCGCCCTCGCTCGCGCGGCCCGTGCGTCGCGCCGACTCGCGGCGCGCGTCCGGCGCGCCATCTCCCACGCGGCGCCCTGGCTGGCCGTCGCGCTGGCGCTGTTCACAGGAGTCGAGGCGTACGAGCACGGGGCCCACGCGGTGGGTGGCTCGGACTCGTGGGGCTACGCGGCCGAAGCCAGCCTGATGGTCGAGGGCCGGCTGCACCTCGACGAGCCGCTGGCGGCGGAGGTGCCCTGGCCCTTCGCCGAGATGTCGTTCGCGCCGCTCGGGTTTCGGCCGGCGGCCGAGCGAGGCGTGTACGTCCCGGTGTACCCGCCGGGGTTGCCGGCGGTGATGGCGCTCTTTCTATGGGCGGGCGGACGCGAGGCCATCTTCCTGATCGTGCCGCTCTTCGCCGCGCTGGCGGTCGCCACGACGTACCTGTTCGCCGCCGGGTTCGCGGGGCGCGCCGTGGGTCTGGCGAGCGCCGCCTGGCTGGCCGCGTCGCCCGCGTTCATCTTCCAGTCGCGCCTCCCGATGAGCGACGTGCCGGTCACGGCCTGGTGGCTGCTGGCGATCCTCGGGACCGCTTCGGCGTCGCGCGCGGCGCCGTGGCTCGCCGGCCTGGCGGCGGGGATGGCCGTCGTCACGCGGCCCAACCTCGCGCCCCTCGCGCTGCCCCTCGTCGTCTACGTGGCCGCCGGATCGCGGCGCCGCGAGGCCGGACGCCCGCGTCTCGCCCGCCCGCTGGCGTTTCTCGCCGGCCCGGCGGCCGCGCTCTGCGCGCTGCTCTGGATGAACCAGGTGCTGTACGGATCGTCATTGACTACCGGCTACGGCCCCGCCGAGAACCTCTTCGCGTGGGGAAACATCCTGCCGAACGCCGCGCGGTACGGACAGTGGCTCATCGCGACGGAGACGCCTCTGGTGCTCCTGTGCGTCCTCGCGCCCTGGCTGGCGCTCGGTGGCGGCGCTCCCGGCGCGTTGCCGCGCAGGGCCGAGATCCGCCTGTGGCTCGCCATGGCGGCCATCGTGTGGGCGTCGTATCTCCCGTACGTGCAGTTTTTCGACTGGTCCTATCTGCGTTTCGTGCTGCCGGTGCTGCCGCTGATGTTGTGCCTGGCGATCGCCGCGGCGATCGGTCTGGGCGCGCGGATCCACCCGGCCTGGGGCCGGGCGGCGGTCCTCGTGGCCTTCGTCCCCTTCCTCGTATGGCAGACCGGCATCGCCAGGGGCCGGACGCGTGACAGCACTCGCACAGGTGAGCACAAGTATCGAGCCGTGGGCGAGTACGTCGCCCGCGCGTATCCCCCCGGTGTGGTCGCCGTCAGCATGCAGCACAGCGGAAGCCTGCGGTATTACGGCGGGAGCACGGCCCTCAGGTGGGACTGGATCGAGCGCCAGTGGCTCGACGAGGAGGTGGCGTGGCTCGAGGAGCGCGGCCACCCGGTGTGCTTCGTGCTCGAGGACTCGGAGGAAGCGCCGTTTCGCGATCGGTTCGCGCTCGGCAACGCGCTCGGCCGGCTGGACTGGCCGCCGGCCGCCGAGCTGGACATTCCCGGCGCCACCATCGTCCGCGTGTACGATCCCCGCGACCGGGCGCGATTCCTGGCCGGCGACGCCGTCGAGACCGTGCCGATTCCCGCGGTGCTCCCCGAGAGCCCGGATGCCGGCCGTCGATAAACTTTTCCGCCCCATCCCCGTCTAACTCAGTAACAAATCAGGAGTGGGAAAGGCGGGTAGTGCAATGTCGAACTACAACTTCTCGAGCACGGCCGAGGCGGTCGTCGCGACGCTGCTCGCCATCGCGGTGGTGGCGGCGGTCCTCGGTTAGACACCCCGCGCGCGTCATCAAACAAGGGGACGGGAACTATTTCCATCCGCCGCCGCGATTCCGGGCGGATGGAAATAGCTCCCGTCCCCTTTTTCGGTTATTCTCGTGGGTCAGCAACGAGGAGATTGACCCATGCGATCGACCACACTCCGCGCGTATTCCTGCTGTGCTCTCCTGCTGCTGACCGCGATCCCGCTCGCGGCCCAGGCGCCGGCCGCCGGCGCCCAGGCCAGCGTGCTCTTGAAGCCCCAGCGCGTCTTCGACGCCGTGTCCGCCCAGCCGCACGAAGGCTGGGTGGTGCTGGTGACGGGCCACACCATCGCCGCCGCCGGGCCCGCCGCCGAGGTCAAGGTGCCCGCCGGCGCCCGCGTCATCGATCTCCCCGGCATGACGCTCCTGCCGGGCCTCATCGACGCGCACTCGCACGTCTTCCTGCACCCGTACAACGAGACGCTGTGGAACGACCAGGTGCTCAAGGAGCCGTTGGCCTACCGGACCATCGCCGCCGTGCTGCACTGCCGGGCCACGCTGATGGCCGGCTTCACGGCGCTGCGCGACCTGGGCACCGAGGGCGCGGGGTACGCCGACGTGTCGGTGAAGCGGGCCGTGGACGAGGGCCGCATCCCGGGGCCGCGCCTCGAGGTGGCGACCAAGGCCATCGTCGCCACCGCGAGCTACGGGCCCGGCCCGTCGGGCTTCGCCCCGAACTTCGTGCCGCCGAAGGGCGCGCAGGAGGTGACCGGCGCGGACCAGATGCGCGAGGCCGTGCGCGACCAGGTCGGCCACGGCGCCGACTGGGTGAAGCTCTACGCCGACTACCGGCGCGGCCCGGGCGGGTCCACCGTGCCGACGCTCACCGAGGCCGAGATGGCCGTGGCCGTCGAGGAAGCGCACAGCGCCGGACGCCCGGTGTCGGTCCACGCCACCACGCCCGAGGGCATGCGCCGGGCGATCATGGCCGGCGCCGACACGATCGAGCACGGCTACGGCGGCACCGACGAGATCTTCAAGCTGATGGCCGAGAAGAAGGTGGCCTTCTTCCCGACGCTGACCGCCGAGGAGGCGTACTCGGAGTACTTCAGCGGCTACACGCGCGGCGGGCCGCCGTCGGCTGCCATGGAACAGGCGAAGCGGGCCTTCCAGTCGGCGCTGCGCCAGGGCGTCACCATCGGCCTGGGCAGCGACGTGGGCGTCTTCGCGCACGGCGAGAACTACCGCGAGCTCGAGTGGATGGTGAAGGACGGCATGACGCCGGCGCAGGCCCTCACGGCCGCGACGACGGTCAACGCGACGGTGATGGGCTGGGGCGACAAGCTGGGGCAGGTGAAGGCCGGCTTCCTCGCCGATCTGGTGGCGGTGCCCGGCGATCCCACGGCCGACATCTCGGTGACCGAGCGCGTGGGCTTCGTGATGAAGGACGGGAAGATCTACAAGCAGTGACGGGTCGCCTTCGCGGCCGTGTCGTCGAGGCCGCTTCGGCGGGCCAAGGACTCGGGGGCTGGGGACTGGGGGCTGGCTTGCCCACCGCAGCCATGGCGAAGGTGGGGGGCTGGCAAGGACCACGGAACGACCACGGAAATCGCAGCGGAAATCGCCGTAGAAGTCGCCACGGGAATCGCCACGAACAGTACGGCGAGGACGGAGGCGATCCGCCGGCCCTCGTCACTCGCCGGTCGTCGCGGCGGTCGCCAGGTAGCTCTTGCGCGCGCGGGCGCTCATGCCGGGCTTCTTCACGCGCACCTCGAGCTTGTGCTCCTTGCCGTCGAGCACGTCCGGCGAGAACCCCATCAGGTACTGGCTGTGCAGCTCCTCGGCCACGCGCGTGAAGGTGGAGCTGAGGTCGGCCGCGCGCGTCAGCTCGAAGTAGCCGCCGCCGGTGTCCTCGGCCAGCTTCTTCAGGCCGCGATCGGGCTTGGTCCGCACACGGTACTGCCCGTTGAAGTAGTTGCTCTGCAGCCCGATGGCGTAGATCATCACGTCGTTCTGCTGCGCGCGCTTCTGCACGCTGCCGCGGCTCGCCTTGCTGAAGGTGTCGTCGCCGTCGGTGAAGACGAGCACCACCCTGCGGCCGTCGACGCCCTCGAGGGCGTCGAGACTCACGTCGATCGCGTCGTAGAGGCGCGTGGGGTTGCCGTACTGGAGGTCGTTCTTGAGGATCGAGACGAGCTCGTCGCGGTCGCCGATGAACGGCCCGGGGTCGGGCAGCAGCTGGATCTTGTCGTTGAAGGCGCCCACCTTGGCGCGGTCGTCCGGCAGCAGGCGGATGAGGAACTGCTCGGCGGCGGCCTTCAGCAGGTCGAGCGTCAGCGTCATGCTGGCGCTCGTGTCGAGCATCACGGCCACGGTGATCGGACGGGTCTCGTTGTCGAAGATCGTCGTGGCGACCGGCTTGTTGTCGTCGAAGATCTGGAAGTCGTCGCGGCTGAGTCCCGGCACCAGGCGCTTGTCCGCGTCGGTGACGGTGACGTGGAGCGCCACCGTGCGGGTGGCCGCCTTGAACACCGGCTGTTGCTCCTGCTGCCGGGCCCCGGCCGGACCCGCGGCCAGGACGCCGGCGCCCAGCACGACCGCCGCCGCGCACACCGCGAACGCCACGTGGGTTCTTCGCATGGATCCGAGCTTAGCAAGCCGCGTTCCAGCCCGCAAATGCGAACGCGGCCCGCTATCCCGCCAGCCCGGCCGTGGAACCGTCCCGCGCGGCGGACGGTTGTGTCCCCTCGGACAGTCCACGGCACCACGAAGGCGCGAAGCGCGGCCTTCGCCGTCCAAGGGCACGATGGCGTCACGCTGCCTCCGCGCCTCACGGGATTGACCACGAAGGACACGAGGTCCACGAAGGGGCGTCACGCTCCCTTACGCGTGGCAGAGCTTCGTGACCTTCTCATCATTCAATTCAAGCGGGATCCCTTGGATCGGCTGGCGACCTTGGCGGCCCGACCGCGGGTCTGGCCGCTCGGGGCGGTGTGCGGGATCGCGGGAACGAAACGCGCGAGATCGGCACGTCCAGGCGCGCTTCGTTCCCGCGATCCCACACGCCGCCGGCCGCCTCCGGCGGCCGAGGTCGCCAGCCTCTGCGTGCTGCCCTCGTGGCCTTCGCGCCCTTCGTGGTTACCGTACGTGAGCAGCGAAGAACGCGTGAGGGTCGCTAGCAGCACTTCGGCCGGGAGTACTTCGCTTTGAACCGGTGCTCGGTGAACCGGCGCCACTCGGCGCCCGAATGCGTCGCGCCGTGGCTGGCGAGGTGCCGCGCGTAGGCGTTCTGGTCGGACAGCTCGCGGAGGATGCCCAGCAGCACGCGGCCGACGGCCCGCATCGTCTTCATGCCCCCTCCCCGCTGAGCTGCGTGAGCACGAACGGCGCCTCGCGCAGGGGCTCGCTCGCGCCGCCGACGAGGATCCGCGTCCAGGTCCGGATCGAGTCGACGAGGATTGTCGTCACCAGCACGACGAACAGGCCGCACACGGCGGCGTCGAGCTGGTTGTTGAAAATCTGCGCCTGGGTCGCCGCCACCCGCGCCACGGGGACCGTGCCCGCCGCGAGCGCCGCCTGGAGCGCGTCGGCCTGCGCCAGGAACCCCAGCGCGGGCATCGGCGAGAAGATCTTCTGGTAGCTCGCCACGTAGGTGACGATGACGAGCCACGCCATCGGCACGCTCGTGATCCACACGTACTTCCACCGGTACATCTTGATCAGGATCGTGGTCGCGACCGACAGCGCGATGGCGGCCAGCAGCTGGTTGGCGATGCCGAAGAGCGGCCACAGCGAGTTGATGCCGCCCAGCGGATCGCGCACGCCCTGGACGAGGAAGTAGCCCCAGGCCAGCACGATGGCCGTGCTCGTGAGGACGACCCCCGGCATCCAGCTCGTCCGCCCCAGCGGCGCGTACAGGTTGCCGGCCAGGTCCTGCAGCATGAAGCGCCCGACGCGCGTGCCGGCGTCGAGGATCGTGAGGATGAAGAGCGCCTCGAACATGATGGCGAAGTGGTACCAGAAGCCGAGGAACCGGTCGACGCCGCCGACGTGCGAGAAGATGTGCGCCATGCCGAGCGCGAGCGACGGCGCGCCGCCCGTCCGGTGCATCAGCGTCTCCTCGCCCACCTGCTTCGCCAGCGTGTCCATCTCGGCGACCGTGACGGGATAGCCCCATCCGGAGATCGTCTCGACCGCGGCCTGCGGCGTCGCGCCCACCACGCCGGCCGGCGAATTCACCGCGAAGAAGACGCCCGGCTGCAGCGCGCAGGCGGCGATGAGCGCCATGATGCCGACGTAGCTCTCGAGCGCCATGCCGCCGTAGCCGATCGGCCGTGCGTGCCCTTCGCGCGTCAGCAGCTTCGGCGTCGTGCCCGACGAGATGAGCGAGTGGAAGCCGCTGACGGCGCCGCAGGCGATGGTGATGAAACAGAACGGGAAGACCTTGCCCGCGAAGATGGGCCCGGTGCCGTCGACGAAGCGGGTCACCGCGGGCAGCGCGAGCTGGGGCCGGATCAGCACGACGCCCACGCCGAGCAGCAGCAGCACGCCCAGCTTGACGAACGTGCTCAGGTAGTCGCGCGGCGCCAGCAGCAGCCACACCGGCAGCGTGCTCGCCAGGAAGCCGTACACGATGATGGCGATGGCCAGCGTCATGGCGCTGTAGTCGAACCACGGCGCCAGCGTCGGGCTCAGCGAGATCGCCTGGCCGCCGAAGATGCCCGCCATCACCAGCACGAAGCCGATCACCGAGACTTCGAGCACCCGCCCGGGACGCCAGTAGCGCAGGTAGAGGCCCATGAACACCGCGATGGGCATCGTCGCGAAGATCGTGAACGTGCCCCACGGGCTGCCCTTGAGCGCGTTGACGACGACCAGCGCCACGACGGCGAGGAGGACGATCATGATCAGGAGCACGGTGAGCAGCGCCGTGAAGCCGCCCACCGGCCCGATCTCCTCGCGCGCCATCTCGCCGAGCGACTTGCCGTCGCGCCGCATCGACGCGAAGAGGATGACGAAGTCCTGCACGCAGCCCCCGAGCACCGCGCCGAAGACGATCCACAACGTGCCCGGCAGGTAGCCGAACTGCGCCGCCAACGTGGGGCCGACGAGCGGGCCGGGTCCGGCGATGGCCGCGAAGTGGTGGCCGAAGACGATCCACTTGTTGGTCGGCTCGAAATCGTGCCCGTTGCGCAGCCGCTCGGCGGGCGTGGCCCGGCGGTCGTCGAGCAGCATGACCTTGGTCGCGATGAACTTCGCGTAGAAGCGGTAGCCGATCGCGTACACGCAGACGGCCGCCGTCACGATCCAGATGCTGTTCACCGGCTCGGCACGATCGAGCGCCACGACCCCGAGCGCCAGCGCGCCCAGCACGGAGACGACGACCCAGAACCCATGGCGGAGCAGTGTCTTCATCGGAAGCCTCGAACATCTACCGGGGCTCCGCCCCGGACCCCGGCTCGGTCGCTCGCGGGGGCCCGTCGCCCCGCGCCGCTCCCTCGCGGACCGCGCGGTGCGCGGCCCGGCCGCTATGCGGCCGCCCGCCCAGTCATTCTTGCAGCCGGACGGGGGATGTTCAAGGTCGGAGGCCGGATCAGGGGTCAGGGGTCAGGGGTCAGGGCGCAGCAGTCAAGGGGCAGGAAGAGCATTCTGCGACACTGCCACACCGCGTGACAGCGTGACAGAGGCTCTTCCTGACCGCTGACCCCTAACCGCTGACCGCTGTCCCCGTCCTACTCCCGAATGTGCAGCCGGAACCGCCGCTCGCCGACCTGGAGGACGCCGCCGTCGCCGAGCCGCTCGGCGTCTTCACACCGACCGTTCCGGTTGACGTCGATGCACAGGTCGCCGTCCGCGAAGATGCCGTTCTGCGCGCGCTCCTCGAAGGCGACGGCGTCGTAGGGCTCGCCGCCGAGCGTGACGGTGCCCTTGTAGTGGCACCGCGCGTAGAAGCGCGGGTGCGCGCGGCTCGGGTCGCGGTCGGCCGACTCGGCAAACCACAGCCAGACCTGGTACGATCGCAGGTGGACGGTTCCGTCCGCGCCCTTCACCTCGACCTCCACCGGCACCGCGCCCGAGAAGCGGCCGGTCCCCTGGCTCCGGATCGGCGGTCCATCGTCGGCGAGGTCCTCGTCGTTGTTGCGGTCGACGTAGACCTCCCAGGTCGGCTCGTCCAGGTGCGTGACGACGAAGCTCACGCGGCGGTCGTCGCCGTTGCCGAGCGGCAGGTAGCCGTAGAGCACGTCGCCCCCGAACGGCGGCTCGTGCCGCAGCACCTCGAACGGCGTGCCCGCCAGGCCGCCCGCGCTCGTCTCGGCCGCCGGCATGCCCATCGGCCAGCCCTCGGGCACGTAGGTGAAGTCGCGTGCGATGTTCACGTCCACGTCGATGACGCCCGGCGGCGGCGAGGGCGGGACCTCCCGCGGCGCGGGACGCGCGGGCGGCGCGGCCGGCGCCGGCTGTACCGGCGCCGCGTCGCCGAGGCGGTACGTGCCGAGCACGGTGCCGTCCTCGTCCTCGACGCGGACGGCCCACGCCCCGGCCGGGTCCACGAGCTTCGACGACCAGACGCGCCAGCGCGCGGCGCCGACGGCGAACGACACGCGCAGCGCCTCGGCGCCGTCGCGCAGCCAGACGTGCCGCACGCGATGGCCGCCGAGCCCGGACAGCTCGGTGAAGAAGGCGATCGTCTGCTCGGTGGCCGGGACGTGGTCGAGGCGATCGACCGGCTCGCGGTCGCGGACGGCGGAGGTGAACGCCCATCGCGCGACGGCGCCGGTGGGCTGCGCCGCGGCCGGCGCCGCGAGCGCGAACGAGAGCAGAGCCACGAGCGCGAGGCGCGACCGCCGGAGCATCTCGATCATGGTCTCACCGCGCTTCCACCGTGGCCCGAAGCGTCACCGTCTCCGATCCGCGGCCGAGACGCACGACAATCGTCTGACCGGGCGAGAGCGCCTTCAGCAGGTCGGAGAACGCCTGCAGGTTGGCCACGGGCTTGCCGTCGATTTCCAGGATGACGTCGCCGACCTTCACGCCGGCCCTGGCGGCGGGCGAGCCGTCCACCAGGCCGTCCACGCGCACGCCCGGCCCGGCGAACGCGAAGTCAGGCACCGTGCCGAAGCTCACGCGGCGTGTCTCGCCCGCGCCGGCGGACGGGGCCGCCGGACGCGCGGCGGCCGGCGTGCTCGGGATGGTGACGGTCAGCCGCTCGGGCCGCTCCGCCAGGTAGGCCACGCCTTCCTTCACGTAGGTGGCGACCTTCACCAGGCCGGGGACGTCGATCCGGTCGGCGGTGTCGGCCGGCCGGTGGTAGTCGGCGTGCGCGCCGCTGAAGATCTGCACGGCGGGGATGCCGCGCTCGACGAACGGCACCTGGTCGGACGACTGGAGGGATGCGTCGATGTCGCTGCCCTCGATGCCAGTGGCGAACCCGGCGCCGCGGAAGATGTGCGGCCACTCGGCGGCCGTGCCGGTGCCGAGCACCGACACCTTCTGGTGACCGAGGCGTCCGACGGTGTCGAGGTTGATGACGCCCATCACGCCGTCGAGCGGGAACGGCGTCGGGTGCGCGACGAACCAGCGCGACCCTTGCAGCCCCGCCTCCTCGGCCGAGAACGCCACGAAGACGAGGGTGCGCATCGGCTTCTCGCTCGACGCGAACACGCGCGCGAGCTCGAGCATCACGGCCACGCCGCTGGCGTTGTCGTCGGCGCCCGGGTGCACCTTCCCCTCGTCGCCCGCGTGCACGTCGGGCCAGCCGCGGCCCAGGTGGTCGTAGTGCGCCGAGACGATGGCCGACTGCGCCTTCCAGTCGGCGTGCGTGCCCGCCACGTACCCGATCACGTTCATCGTCTCGACGGGTCGGCCGTCCGGCCCGTTCGCGACGGTGAACTTCTGGAAGTAGGTGCCGGCGTCGCCGCCCGGCAGCAGACCGTAGGCCTCGAAGCGGCCGGCGATGTAGCGGGCCGCCTCGGCGAGGCCCGGCGTGCCCAGGCCGCGTCCCTCGAGCGCCGGCGAGGCGAGCGTGGCGACGTGCGCCTCGAGCGTCTTCTGCGAGAAGACGGGCGGCAGGGTCGCCAGCGGCGTCGCCGGATCGGGCGGCAGCGCCGGCAGGCCCCCGGCGCGCGCGTCGGCCGCCCGGAGGTCCACGACCAGCGGCGAGTCCGCGGCCTGCCACTGTCCCGAGAGCGTGTTGACCGGCTCCTCTCCCTCGAACGCGAGGTACGAGTACTTGCCGTAGTGCGGCAGCTTCCGTCCGAGCCCCGGCAGCGCGGCGGCGGGGTTGGCCGCGATCCAGCCGATCGCCTTCTCGGGGTTCACCGGGTGGCGCATGATGAGCACGATCGTGTGGTTCGCGAACGGCACGCGGTGCCCGTCGAACGTCACGCCGTTGTCGTCGATCGTGACGCCGGACTGGCGGGCGAACAGGGCGCGCGCCACGCGGTTCTCCCGGCCGAGCAGCCAGATGCTCCAGGCGTTCGGCATGTGGTCGATGCGCTCGTCGGGCTCGACGGCGATCTGATGGCTGTCGCTGCGCCAGCCGTCCAGCAGCTGCGCGTAGCGTTTCGCGGCCGCCGGCCCCTCCTCGGCCGGGACGACGGCGAGGATCTGCGGCTCGCCGAAGATCTGTCCGATCGACGGCGGCGTCTCGCGCGGATCGAGCCGCCGGAAAACGTCGAAGTACGGGTCGACGCGCAGGTCCACGGGCGGCGCGGGCACCTCCACCGAGAACGGCGCGTCGCGGCGGTCGCCGGCGAAGCGCACGTCCGTCCGCACGACGCCCGCGCTCGTCTGGACGACGAGGGGCACGTCGATCGCGAACGGCTCGTCCTTCTGCGTCTGCTTCAGCGTGCCCTCGACGACGTAGCCCGACGCCGTGCGGCGCACCGGCGCCGCGTCCACGGCGAGCGACGGCGCGCCGGTTCGCGCGACCCACTCGTCGAAGAACCCGGACAGGTTCTCGCCGCCGACCTGCTCCGCCACGTGCCGTACGTCCGCGAACGCGGCGCGGCGACCCTTGAACTCGCGGTAGAACCGCGCCAGGAACTGCTGGAACTTCGCGTCGCCCAGGCGCCGCCGCAGCATGTGGAAGGCCATCAGCGTCTTGCCGTAGCCCACCGCCTCGGTGGCGGCGCTCTCGCGCGCGCGGAACTCGGTCAGCGGGAAGTCGCGGCTGCCCTTCACGTAGTCGCGGTACTTCTGCAGCGTCGCGCGCCGGTACTGGTCGCCCGCGCCGCGCTGCTCCTGGATCAGGTGGTCCGCCAGGTACGCCGTCAGCCCCTCGCACCAGTTGCCCGACTGGTAGTCCACGAAGACCGAGTTGCCCCACCAGTTGTGCAGGATCTCGTGCGGGTAGGACGAGGTGATGATGAAGGGAAACCGGATGACCTCGGGGCCCAGCAGGGTGAACGACGGCATGCCGTAGCCGGTTTCCCAGAAGTTCTCGACGAGCGCGAACTTGCTGTACGGGTACGGCCCGATGAGCGACCGGTACATCTCCAGGTACTGCGCGGTGGCCGCCAGGTACTTCGCCGCGAGCGCCGCGTCCTTCTCGTGCAGGTACACGAGCGTCTCGACCTTGCCGGCCGAGTCCCTCGTCACCTCGAGCGGCCCGCCGACCAGGTAGATCTCGTCCATCGGGCCTTCCGACGACCAGTGCGCGGCGCCGCCCGCGTCGCGCGACGTGCCGGCGCCCTGGCTGATGACCTGCCAGCCCGCGGGCTCGGCCACGTCCATCGAGAACTCGACGAGCTCGGTGCCGAGCTGCGGGTACCAGAACCCGCCGCCCGCCAGGTACACGCCCTCCGGCCCGACGGTGCCGGCCGTCTCGCGGAAGCCGCGCGTGTATTCCTCCTTCTGCGCCGAGAGCCCGTAGTCGATCGTGCCGGCGTACTCCACGACGAGCGTCGCGGCGGGCGCGTCCGCGCGGTAGCGCTTCAGCGTGACGCCCTCCGGCGTGCCGCCGTTGTTGCCGACGAACGGCGACACGTCGCCGAGCGGCACCTCGTGCACGGCCGGCTCGGCCTTCGTGATCGTGAGGCGCGCGTTCAGGAGGAACTCCGCGGGCGCCGCCTGCCGCGCGGGCGGCAGCGTCATCCGGTCCACGGCCGTCACGCCGTGCGACGAGGGGGCGAGCGTGATCTGCAGCGCGTGCTGGAGGTGGACGGGCGGCGCGGCCGGCTGGGCCGCGGCCGTGGCCGCGAGCATGAACAGGAGAAGGGCAGAAGCGCGCATCATCCGCATAAGAGCCATCCGGGAGGAGGGGGCGACCGAACGCCGCGGACTGCTAGCTTACACCGGGGAACGTGTCACGCTGCGAGCGTGCCCACGTACGCTTCTACCACGAAGGGCACGAAGCCCGCGAAGCCAGCACGCCGAGGCTGGCGACCCTGGCGGACCGACTACGGGTCGGGCCGCGCCGGGCGGCGGGCGCGATCGCGTGAGCGAAGCGCGCAAGACCGTGCCGTCGAGTCCCCTGGCGCGTGTCGCCCCCGCGATCGCGCCCACCACCGGCCGCCTCCGGCGGCCGGGGTCGCCAGCCGAATGTGATCGTCCACTGGAAATGAAATGTGAGGAGATCACGAAGCGACGTCGCAGCCGTGCAGCGTGACGGAGGATCGTGTCCTTCGCGGAGCCGCGGAGACACCGTCATCGTGCCATCGTGGTTCCGTGGGTGCGATCGCGGCGTGACTGAAGCCGCCCCAGGCCCCCGGTCCCCAGCCCCCGTCCCGCCTTCCGTGGCGATTTCCGCGGCTATCCCCCGGTCATTCCGTAGTCGTTTTCAGGATTGCCGTAGACGGCCCTTCGGTCTTCTGCAGCGTCGCGGCGACCTCGTCGGCCTGGCGCCAGACGCGCAGGACGTTCAGGCCGGCGATCTTCTTCAGGTCTGCGTCCGAGTAGCCGCGCCTGATGAGCTCGGCGAAGAGCGCCGGGTACTTCGACACGTCCTCGAGCCCCGCCGGCACGCTCGTGATGCCGTCGAAGTCGCTGCCGATGCCGATGTGGTCGATGCCGGCCACCTGACGGATGTGATCGATGTGGTCCGCGATCTCGGCGATGGTCGCGCGCGGCGCGGGGTGCGCCTGGCGCCACGCGTCCATGGCCGCCTTCGCCGCCGCCGCGTCGTTCGGGTGCGCCTGCTCGAGCGTCTTCTGCTCGGCGTCGGCCTGCTTCTCGTACTCGGCCACCGCGGGCGAGATGAAGCCCGGCACGAAGGTGACCATCACGACGCCGCCGTTCTGCGGCAGCATCTTCAGCACGTCGTCCGGCACGTTGCGCGGGACGTCGCACAGCGCGCGCGCCGAGGAGTGCGAGAAGATGACCGGCGCTTTCGTGACGCGCAGCGCGGCCCGCATGGTGTCGGGCGAGACGTGGCTGAGGTCCACGAGCATCCCGAGCCGGTTCATCTCGCCGACGACCGCCTCGCCGAACGGCGTGAGCCCGTGGTGCACCGGCTCGTCGGTGGAGGAGTCGGCCCAGGCCGTGTTCGCCGAGTGGGTGAGCGTCATATAGCGCGCGCCGAGCGCGTAGTACATGCGCAGCACGCCCAGCGAGTTGTCGATCGAGTGCCCGCCCTCGACGCCGATCATCGACGCGATCTTGCCCGCCTCGAAGATCCGCTCCACGTCGTCGGGCGTGCGCGCGAGCGCGAAGGTGTCGGGGTAGCGCGCGATCATGCGGCAGACGGTGTCGATCTCCTCGAGCGTGGCGGTGACCGCCGCGCCGCCGGCCAGATCGACCGGCACGTAGACCGACCAGAACTGCCCGCCGAGGTGCCCCTCGCGCAGGCGCGGGATGTCGGTCATGGTCTTGGGCTGCGGCCCGCGGATGTCGAGCTTGGCCAGGTCGCGGTCGGGCGAGTTCTCGCGCACCGCCCACGCGTAGTCGTTGTGGCCGTCGATGAGCGGCACCTGCGAGAGCACGGCCCTGGCGTGCGCCAGGGCGTCCGAGGATTGCGCCGAGCCGCCGAGCGGCCAGGCGACGGCGGCCGCGGCGACGAGAGCGAGGGCAAAGGTCAGTCGTGTGGTCATGGGCGTGTACCGGGCCGGCGGAAGCCGGCCCCTACGGGATCTCCAGGCGTTTCACGCGCGCGTCGATGTCCGAGAGAGCGTTCGGATAGTACTCCAATTGCGCCTGCTGGTCAGCCGTCGGCGGTCCCACGTGCCCGGCCAGCGCCTCGTACAGCACCGCCACCCGGGAGCGCAGCTCCACCGCCGCGTCGAGCGTCGCCTCGGCCTCGGCCTGCCGGGTGGCGGCGACCGTGCCGCTCTTGATGATGGCGCCCGCGGCCGTCCGGGCGCGCGCGAGAAGGGCGTCGGCCGACTGGTACAACGCGCCGAGCGTCATCAGCGTCTCGACCCACGCGTGCCGAACGGCCGGCGTCACGTCGATCCGCGGGTCGTCCTCCAGGCGCACCTTCTGCTCGAGGAGCTGCCCGGCGGCCTCGAGCCGCACGGCGTACTCCCCGGGCTCCACGAACGGTCCGTCGAGTGCCCGGCCACGCCGGCCCGATTCGCCCTGCATGCCCGTCTCGAACGGCGCGTGCCTCAGATCCCACACCACGCGGTTGATCCCGCGCCCGGCCGTGGCGTCGAGCCTTCGCACGACGCGGCCCTTCGCGTCGAGCACGCTGAGCGCCGGCGTGCCGCCGCCCTCGCGCAGGTAGTAGTCGATGATCGCGCCGGCCGGCGGGTTCTGACCGCGGAAGACCATGTCGCCCTGGTGCGCCTTGGGGTTCGTGTAGCGGATCTCCCGGGCCGCCTCGATCGTGAACAGGTGCGCCGGCGAGGCGAGCACGGCCGGCGTGAGCTGCTGGAGCGAATCGATGCGGTCGAGAATCCAGAGGCCGCGGCCGTGCGTCGCCAGCACCAGGTCGTTGTCTCGCGGGTGGATCAGGAAATCGTTGACCGGCACGGTCGGCAGGTTGGAGCCGAACCGGACCCAGTGCGCGCCCGCGTCGATCGACAGGAAGAACCCGAACTCGGTCGCCGCGAATAACAGGTCGGGGTTCTTCAGGTCCTCGTGCACCGACTTCACCACGCGGTCCGCCGGCAGGTCGCTCACGATCGACGCCCACGTCTTCCCGAAGTCGGTCGATCGGTACAGGTAGTCGTGGTAGTCGTCGCTCGCGTGGTCGTCGAACGCCGCGTAGACCGTGCCGTCGGCGAAGCGCGACGCCTCGATGGCCGACACCCAGGAAGACGCCGGCAGCCCGGTGATGTTCGGCGCGACGTTCGTCCAGCTCCTGCCGTCGTCGCGCGACACCTGCAGGTTGCCGTCGTCGGTGCCCACGTAGAGCAGGCCCTCCAGCCGCGGCGACTCCGCGAGGGCGGTGACGGTCGGGTAGTAGGGCACGCCGTCGTCGAGCGAGGGTGTGGTCGGCCCGGGCGTGCGGCCCATGATCGCGAGCGTGCTGCGGTCCACGCCCGTCGTCGGGTCGCCGAGGTTCGTCCACGTGTTGCCGCGGTCGGTGCTCTTCCACACGTGGCGCGTGCCGGCGTAGATCGTCTTCGGGTCGTGGGGCGACAGGATGAACGGCGCGTCCCAGTTGGCCGGCTCCATGGCGTTGCCGAGGAGCGGCGCCGGCGCGCCGGGCCGGCCCCAGGTCTTCCAGTTGCGCCGCGCCTCGATGTATCCCTGCGGATCGCCGGGCCGGATCTCGGTGCGGTCGAAGGTCTCGACGTTCAGCCGCGACAGCCCGAGGTACTGGGACAAGGTGTACACCGTCCGCCAGTCGGTCGGGTCGATGCGCTGGCCGAAGCCGTCGCCGCCGGTCACGCGGAACCAGTCCTCGTTCAGGATGCCCTGCGACGAGTACGTGGCGCTCGGCCCGCACCAGCCGCCGTTGTCCTGCAGCCCGGCGCAGATCCAGTACGGCTCGCGCATGTCCACGGCGAGCCGGTACAGCTGGCTCACCGGCAGGTCGGTCACGTACAGCCATTTCAGCCCGCGGTCGTACGAGATGCCCAGCCCGCCGTCGTCGCCCTTCATGACGTGGTTCGAGTCGCGCGGGTCCACCCACACGATGCGGTCGTCGCCGTGCAGCGACTGGCGCGGCGCGGTGAACGTCTTCCCGCCGTCGTCGGAGACGCTGTACTGGTTGACCATGTAGACGCGCTGGTCGTCGTTCGGGTCCACGAGGATCTGGCTCGCGTACATCGGGCGCGGGTTCCAGTCGCTCATGTGCTGCCAGGTCTCGCCCTTGTCCTCCGACCGGTAGATGCCGGCCTTGCGCGCCTCGTAGACGGTGGACGCGTTGTAGCGCAGGCCCTGCTCGACCGACACGTAGACGATCCGCGGGTCCTTCCGGTAGATCGAGATGCCGACGCGGCCCCACTCGCCCGCGGGCAGCCCGTTCGTCAGCTTCGTCCAGGTCCGCCCCGCGTCGGTCGTCTTGTGGAGCGCGCTCCCGGGCCCGCCGCCGTCGAAGCCGAACGCGGTGCGCCGCCGCTGGTAGGTGGCCGCGTACAGGAGGTTCGGGTCCGACGGATCCATCGCCACGTCCACGACGCCGGTGTCTGCGTCGACCGAGAGCACCTTGGCCCAGCTCTTCCCGCCGTCCGTGCTCTTGTAGAGGCCGCGCTGCTCGTTCGGGCCCCACAGGTGGCCCATGGCGGCCACGTACACGATGTCAGGGTTGGTCGGGTGCAGGACGATGCGGCCGATGTGATGGGTGTCGCCGAGGCCCATGTTCGCCCACGTCTTGCCGCCGTCGGTGGACTTGTAGACGCCGTCGCCCCACGACGAGCTCTGCCGGTTGGCGCGCTCGCCGGTGCCGACCCAGACGACGTCGGGGTTGGACTGCGAGACCGTGACGGCGCCGATCGAGTGGACGGGCTCCTTGAAGAAGACGGGCGTCAGGGTGACGCCGTTGTCGGTCGTCTTCCACAGACCGCCCGTGGCGGTCGCCACGTAGAACGTGGACGGGTCCGCCTCGACGACGGCGAGGTCCACGACGCGCCCGCTCATGTTGGCGGGGCCGATGCTGCGCAGCGCGAGGCCGTCGAGGAGCGCCGGGTCGAGCACGGGCGCCTGCGCCGCGCGCGCGAGGGCGGCGGTGGTCCAGGCGGCGCCGGCGAGCGCGAGCATCAGGCCGAGGAGCGCGGCGAGACGGAGTCTGCGGGACACGTCGGCCTCCCTGGGGGAAGTGGTCGTCGGGACGCGGAGGAGATTATGCCACCGACCCCTTCGCCGCTCGTCACGCTCTTTCCCAGGATGGCGGGGCCCCCTGCACCCCGCCAAGCTCCTCGCTTGCGCTCCTCGACTCCGCTCGGAGCGCCCTGAGCTTGCCGAAGGGCGGGGACCCCTTCGCCCCGCGCCGCTCGTCGCGCTCTTTGAACATCTGTTCAACGAAATCCGACTTGACAGGTCCGGGTTGGGGCCGCTACGCTTGAGTTTGAAAACGCGATTCAGTCTCATTTTTATAGCGGTTCCGTCCGGGCATCCAGAGGGTCCCGCGGGGCCCGGGACTCATCAGCCATGCTGCAAGCGTTCGTGATCACCCTCCGGGAGGGCCTGGAAGCCTTCCTGATCGTCGCCATCAGCCTGGCCTACCTGAAGAAGACCGGCCGAGGCGAGCTCGCCCGCGCCGTGCACTGGGGCATCGCCGTGTCGGTCGCCATCAGCGTGGCGGGCGGCGTGCTGCTCGAGCGCGCGGCCAACCAGTCGCTCTACGAGGGGGTGCTGGCGCTCGTCGCGGCGGTGCTGGTCGCCTCGCTGACCGCGCACATGTGGCGCGTGGCGAAGCGCATGAAGCGCGAGATCGAAGGGCGGCTCGAGCAGTCGGCGCTGAAGGTGGGCGCGGCGGCGTTCCTGGGCGTCTTCTTCTTCACGCTGCTGATGATCACGCGCGAGGGCATGGAGACGGCGCTCCTGATGAGCGCGCTGCTGTTCCAGGTGCAGTCCACGAACATCCTGACGGGCGCCGTGGCGGGCACGACGCTGGCGGCGGTGGTGGCCTGGCTCTGGTCCCGCTACGGGCACCGGGTGAACCTGTCGCGCTTCTTCCAGGTGACGGCGGTGTTCCTGTTCGTCTTCGTGCTGCAGCTCGTCATCTATGGCTTCCACGAGCTGACGGAAGCCAACGTGCTGCCCTACAGCAGCACCCTCCACTGGGCGACCGAGCCGTACGGGCCCGACGGCCGCTACGGCCAGTACCTCACCTACATGCTCGTCGTGCTGCCCCTCAGCTGGCTCGCGATCTCGTCATTCCTCGCGCCGCGCCGCGCCGCCGCGCGCCGCGTGTCGCGCGGCTGACCGCGCGCGCCGCGCGCGGTGTGCGATCGCTCACGCCCTTCACCCCTTCCTCGCCGCGGCGTCGTCGCGCGCGATCCTGGTCCTCACGGGGCGGGATGGAACGCCTGGGGCACTTTGCCCTGTGGCGCTCTTGTGGCGCGTCCGGCAACCGTCGCGCTGACAGCGCTTTAGCGCGCACCCCACGCTGACACCGATCTTGCAGTGCATCGCAGAGGAGTTTCGCAGCAGACCTGCGCTCGTACCTGGTTCGAGGTGTGTGTTTCCCTCGTTTGTCTGATCGCATGTCTCACACAGCAGTTGTTTCACTCGGGTCTCGCATAGCAGTTGTTTCACTCAGGAGGACACGGACCATGCAGAAAGTGACGTCCCTGGCCGTCCTGGTGCTCGCATTATCCGTTGGCGTGGCATTCGCCCAGGAGACGACCTCCGGCTCGATCGCCGGCAAGGTCGTGGACGCGCAAGGGCTCGTCCTTCCCGGGGTGACGGTGACCATCACGTCCGCGCAGGGCACCAAGACGTTCGTGACCGACTCGACCGGTCGGTTCTTCGCGCCGTATCTCACGCCCGGCACCTACACCGTGAAGCTGCAGTTGCAGGGCTTTTCGACCGTCGTCCGCGACAACGTGGTGGTGCGGCTCGGCCAGCGTCTCGACCTGCCCGTGACGATGCAGGTCGGCGCGGTGTCGGAGAACGTCACGGTGACGGCCGGCGCACCGGTCGTCAACACCTCGTCGACGACGGTCGGGACCAATCTGGACACCACGGAGCTCAACCGGCTTCCGGTGGCGCGCACCTTCACCAGCGCCCTCTATGTCGCGCCGGGTGTCAGCACCAGCGGCGGCGCCGGTCTGGCGAACCCGTCGATCTCCGGCGGCAGTGGCCTCGAGAACGAGTACGTCGTGGACGGCATCAACACGACCAACGTGGGCTACGGCGCGGTCGGGTCCTACTCGATCGTGTTCGGCTCGCTCGGCACGGGCGTGCCCTTCGACTTCCTGAAGGAGATCCAGGTCAAGACCGGCGGCTACGACGCCGAGTACGGCGAGGCGACGGGCGGCGTGGTGAACGTGGTGACCAAGAGCGGGTCGAACCAGTTCCGCGGGTCGCTCTTCGGCTACACGCGGCCGTCGGGACTCGAGGCCACCTTCACGCCCATCACGACCATCAACGCGACGCGGCCCGAGGCGGTGAACACCGTCAGCACCATGGACGGTGACGGCGGCATCGAACTCGGCGGCCCGGTCGTCCGCAACAAGCTGTTCTTCTTCGGCGCGGTCGATCCGCAGTACCAGCGCACGACGCTCGTGGCGCCCAAGGGCTTCCCGCTGGCGTCGATGGGCAACTTCAACCGCAACCGCCGGGTCACGCCGTACGCGGCCAAGGCCACCTGGCAGCTGACCTCGTCGCAGCGCATCGACGCGTCGTTCTTCGGCGACCCGTCGCACGGCGACATGGGCCCGCAGCGCCGCACGGCGCTGCTGGGCACCGACACCTCTGCCTTCAGCTCGCTCGCCTACGGCGGCAACAACCAGACGGTGAAGTACGAGGGCGTGCTGTCGCCCAGCTGGCTGGTCGAGGCGTCCGTGTCGCGCGCGGCCAACAGCATCACGGAGACCCCCTCGGTGAACGCCTGGCGGGTGACCGACACCACGGTGACGCCCAACATCCGCACGGGCGGCGTCGGCTACTACGAGGTGGGCAACAACGGCGTGAACCTGCAGTACGACGCGAAGTCGACCAACATCTTCGACTGGGGCGGCAACCACCAGCTGCGGTACGGCCTCGGCTTCGAGAACATCAGCTACGACAACACGTTCAACTACAGCGGCCCGACCTTCACGCTGCCCGACGGCACGCAGACCGCGACCGGCGCGAGCGTCGAGGTCCTGCCCGACCCGGTCTACGGCCAGATCTACCGGGTGACGCGCGCCGGCATCACCAACCTGGCCAACACGCGGCAGCACTACCTGGACTTCTTCGTCGAGGACACCTACCAGATCGGCAATCACCTGACGATCAAGCCGGGCATCCGCTACGAGCAGCAGCGTCTCATCGGCAACCAGGAGAGCTTCACCTGGAACAACAACTGGGCGCCGCGCCTCGGCGCGATCTACGACCCGACGGGCACCGGGCGCATGAAGATCTACGGGAACTGGGGTCGCTTCTACGCCAAGGTCCCGAACGACCTCGCCGCGCGCGCCATGTCGGCCGAGCCGAGCGTGTCGCTCGCCGACTACTTCGACCCGCAGCTCACTCAGCCGGTGCCGAACGGCGTCCTGGCGGCCGGCGCGACCAACCACCTCGTCACGAACGCCCTCAGCGCGACGACCATCGATCCCAACTCGAGGTCGAGCTATCTCGACGAGTGGGTCGGCGGCTTCCAGTACGAGCTCGGCACCGACTGGAGCGTGGGCGTGAGCTACACGCGCCGCCGCTTCGGCCGCATCCTCGAGGACGTCGGCACGCTGCCGATGGTGGACTACTTCCTGGGGAACGTGCCGGGCGCCAACAGCGTCGAGTACTTCCTCACCAACCCGGGCCCCAGCACGCCGGTGGTCGGCGCGCAGGGCTACCCGATCTCGTTCGAGAACGCCATCCACGACTACGACGCCGTCGAGCTCACCGCGAACAAGCACTTCAGCCACAACTGGGCGCTGCAGGCGTCGTACCGCTGGTCGCGCCTCTACGGCGACTACGAGGGCTTCTTCCGCAACGACAACGGCCAGTCGGACCCGGCAATCACCTCGCTCGACGACTTCCCGACCAATGACCCGACCTACACCGCGATCGGCGGGCCGATGTTCGGGTTCCAGGGCGACATCCGGTACCTCGGCGCCCTCGGCGCCGGGCCGCTGCCGGAGGACATTCCGAACCAGGTCAAGGTCTACGGCAACTACGACTTCGACATGGGGTTGAACCTCGGCCTCGGCCTGAACGTCAGCCAGGGCACGCCGCTTACCGCGTTCGCCGCGAACCCGGTGTACGACAACGCCGGCGAGATCCCGATGACGCCGCGCGGCGCGGGCTTCCAGACCGTCGACGGGTTCAAGACGCGCACGCCCGTCCTGAGCACGGTGGACCTCCACGCCGACTACCCGCTGAAGATGGGGGGCGACCGGCGGCTCGTGCTCATGGCCGACGTCTTCAACCTGTTCAACCGCCAGACCGTGACGGCGTACGACAACTACACGGAGAGCCAGTTCACCGTCCCGAACCCGGACTACGGCAGCATCATCGCGTATCAGCTGCCGCTCCAGGTCCGCCTCGGCGCGCGCTTCCAGTTCTAGTCGCCCGCCTGTCAGCACGACAAAAGGGGCCGGTCCCGACCGGCCCCTTTTGCCTGGCTCACGGCTCACGGCTCAGCGTGACAGCGTGACGATACCTGAGCCCTGGGCCTTGAGCCGTGAGCCGGTTATCCCAACGCCCCGCTCCGCTCCCTCGCGCTCCGTGTCACTGTCTTTCCGTGGTGATTTCCGTGGTGATTTCCGTGGCCCTTCCGTGGTAATTCTCCAGCCCCCCGCCTTCGCGCTTTGCGCTACGGCGGGGCAAGCCCGGCCCCCGGCCTCCAGCCCCCAGTCCCCGGCTGTGTATACTCAGTCGATCTTCCCCGGCAACGGTCGAGGAGACGATGAGCATGAGGAGATCCGTCATTGGTTTCGTGGCGCTCGCGGCGGTCCTGGCGCTCGCGCCGGCCCGGGCCGTCCGGGCGCAGACGCCCCCGCCGCAGGCTCCGTCGGCTTCCGCGAAGGCCGACCAGCTGCTCGCGGCGATGGACTGGTCGCGCGCCGCCGACGCCTACGAGCAGGTCGTGCAGCAGGAGCCGACCAACGGTCGCGCCTGGTTCCGGCTGGGCGTCGCCCGCGCGCACGCCGGCGACGACAAGCGCGCCGTCGCCGCGTTCGAGCAGGCGGGCAAGCTGGGCCTGGACCAGTCGCCCAAGCTCGCCTGGGAAGCGGCGCTGGCCTACGCGCGGCTGAAGAAGCCCGAGCAGGTCATCGACTGGCTGTCGCGCGTCGTGGACGGCGGCCTGCGCCCGGACGTGCTGACCCACACCGCCGCGTTCGACTTCATGCGCGACGACCCCAGCTTCCAGGCCCTCGCCGGCCGCGCCACCACGAACGACCGCGGCTGCGACGCGCCCTCGTACGGCACGCTCGACTTCTGGATCGGCGAGTGGGCCGTCTACGACGCCGACCGCGTGCGGGTCGGCACGGACAAGATCGAGAAGGCCGCCGACGGGTGCTCGCTCTCCGAGACCTGGACCGGCACGCTCGGCGACACGGGGCACAGCCTCAACTTCTTCGACCTCCGCGCCAACCGCTGGACCCAGGTCTGGATTGGCGACACCGGCGGCATCGTCGAGCAGTCCGGCCCACAGGTCGAGGGGAAGGTGCAGTTCACGGGGCAGTCCCGCCGCACCGACGGCACGCTCATGACGAACCGTCTCACGCTCGCGCCGCTCGGCGACGGGCGCGTCCGCCAGCTGGCCCAGACGTCGACCGACGGCGGCCGGACGTGGGTCACCCAGTTCGATTTCACTTTCGTCCGCCTGCCGAAATAGCGGACGTCCACCGGTTCCGTCGCATGCGGATCGCCTATGTCAGACAGCAAACCGCCCGTCGTCGTCGATCTCACCTGGGAGGGCGAGCTCCGCTTCACCGCGACGGCCGACACTCTCCGGCTCACCCTGGACAGCGGCTCGAAGGCCGGGCCGGCGCCCATGCAGCTGCTGGCCTTCGGGATCGCCGGCTGCATGGCGATGGACATCGTGCACATCCTGCGAAAGGGCCGGCACGACCTGCGCGGCCTGGCGGCGCACCTGGTCGGCCGCCGCGCGGACGATCCGCCGCGGCGGTTCCTCGCCGTCGAGCTGCGCTTCGAGGTCGCCGGCCCGGTGCCGCTCGAGCAGGTCGAACGTGCGATCGCCCTCTCGCGCGACACGTATTGCTCGGTGTGGCAGTCGATGCGGCAGGACATCGACTTCCGGGTCACGGCGAAGGTCGTCTGATCAGGGGGCAGGGGGCAGGGGGCAGGAAGAGCCTCTGTCACGCGGTCACGCGGCGGCGACACTCCGCCTCGTGCCCGCGGCCGGCGCCCGGCACATTCCCCGGTAGAACGGGTTTCTCGGCGGGCCCGCGCGCTGGCAAGGATGTTGCTCATCCTCTTGGCACAGGAGCAAATCATGACACCTGCGCCATGGGATGACCCGTGGGATCGGCGCTCGCTTCTCGGCCACCTGCTGGCGCACCATCAGGGGCACCCGGAAGCGGATCTGCTGGACCTGGTCAGTCTGCTGACGTTGTTCCTGATGGCCGCAGGTGCGGCCATTTCAATCCTGACCGTGCTCGCGGTGGGGTTGGAACACCTCGTCTAGCCGTTGGCCGCACGGCCACGCGGCCGGGCGTCCGGCGGACGGAAACGGCCGCCGCGCCCCGGACGGGAGCCACAGAGGCCGCTTCTTGCCTTGTAGCGATTCGCCCCGGGCGGGGCGTCACGCCACGCCATCCGATACCTGGATTCGGTCCGGCCGCCGACATTTGTCGGCGACGTGGCCGAGATCAGTGGTCAGGGGTCAGTGGTCAGGGGTCAGTGGTCAGGAGAGCCTCTGTCACGCCGTCACCCGGCCACGCGGTGGCAGTGTCGCAGAACGCTCTTCCTGACCCCTGACCGCTGACCGCTGACCGCTGACTGCTGACCCCTGGCTCATTTCTCTTTTTCCGTCTTCCTCGGGGCCACCTGCAGATCGTCGTAGTTCATCAGGGCGTTGAAGAGCATGTTGAACTCGCCGTGGTTCTGCCAGCGGTAGACCGGGTTGGTCGAGTAGAGCAGCAGCCGCCCCTTGCCGACCGGCACGTCCACGATCGCGGGACGGTTGCGGATCTCGTTCGCGCCCTTCATCAGGCCGCTCAGCACCGCCTTGTCGCCGCCGACGAACTTCATCAGCACCTCGTTGTCCTGGTCGTCGCGCGGCACCTGCAGCATCGGCCCGTTCGTGTACTTGATGGGCACCGTCGTCTCCGTGTAGCCGTAGAAGATCGGGAGCTCGGGCCGCAGGATCTCGGCCTCGACGATCGGCCGCGGCGCGTAGAACTGGTTCGACGTGCGCCCGGCGTTGATGTCGCGGACCAGGCCGAACTCGGGCGGGAACGCGGTGGCGTTGCCCAGCGTGATCAGCAGGCCGCCTTCGTCCAGGAACTTCTGGAGCTCGACGACGCCCTCGAGGCCCATGCCCCCGGTGATGTCGTCCGACGATCCGTACATGCCCAGGTTCTTGTACATGTCGGTCTTCGTGTAGGCGATCGGCTTGCTCTGCGGCGCGACGTCGTACACGATGCTCTTGCCGTCGCGGCCCTGGCTGGGCATGACGATGACGTCGTAGGCGGCGCGGAGGTTGCCCTGCCGCACGCGCTCCTTGTAGATCAGGTCGTAGGGGATCTCGAACCGGTCGAACGAGTAGCGCACCCAGCCGACGTCCTGCGTGCTGCTCCAGGTGCTGAACATCGCGATGCGCGGCAGGTCGAGGTCGTGCGTCGGCACGTCCGGCGCCGCCGCGAGGCCCACGGCGGTGAGGCCGAGCGCCTTCACGGCCGCCTGGATGCGGTCGCCCGCCCCCGCGGCGGGGATGAGGAACGAGCCGGCCGGCATCTCGGTGTCGCCCGCCTTGAACGCCTTCTCCGCGGCCTTCACCGCTAGGTCCTTCAGGCGGTAGCGCAGCGTGATCATGTTCGTGGACCCGAAGTGGGCGACGGCGTAGACGGCCGGCGCCGCGGGTCCGGACACGGTGCCGGCGAGCGGCACCTCCTGGCCGACCGGCGTCACCGGCGTGTCGAGGATCGCCTTGTCGTCGATCGGCTTCACCTCGGTCTGCAGCATCAGCCCCATCGTCCAGCCGCTGTCGTCGTAGGTGCGCAGGCTCGGGTCGGGGTAGTCCTGCTTCTCGAGCAGGATCTTGGCGAGCCGGCCGTACGGCTGGTTCCGCTTGATGACGTAGGAGCCGGCCGGGAACGTGCCGTCCTTCACCTTCACCTCGCCGGTGGCCTTGCCGACCTCGATGCCCTGGATGCGCAGCAGGTCCACCAGCCGCGCGACGCGCGTCATGTCGCGCTGGCCCGCGGGGAACACCCAGCCGTGCGGCGTCTCGTTCTCGCCGCCCTCGATCGAGTGGAGGCTCTTGAGGTAGAAGTTCTCGAGCATCACCTTCGGGAAGTTGGAGGTGAGCTGCAGGCCCAGCAGCACGGCCGTCTCCATGTAGTTCGTGTTGTTGCGCATGGACCAGACGACCTTCTTGTAGGGCGGCAGCGGCCGGTACCACTGCCGCGACGTCTGGCCGCCCTCGCCGCCTCCGCCCGGCCCGCCGCCCGACAGGTCGCGCTCCATCGTGGTCGCGCCGCCGTTGCCGAACGTCTCGTACATGCGCATCATGCCGTTGTGGTTGTACGACATCGCGCCGAGGTAGCCCGGCGACCAGCCGTCCATGAAGCCGTGGGTCCACACGCCCGGCATGCCGTACTTGATCATCTGCGCCATCTCGAAGTTCGAGTACCAGGGCAGCTCGCCGAACAGGATCGGGTCGAAGTCGGGATTCTGCGGCGCCTGCGCGCTGTAGTCGTACAGGAACGGGATCGACTCGTGCAGGTCGTGCATGATCGGCGGGTGCCACTGCAGGTACCAGTCGAGCAGCGTCCGCATCGTCATCTGCGAGAAGTTGATGTCGCGGTTGTTGTCGTGCAGGACGTACTTGCCCCAGTAGGGCGGGCCCGGCATGCGGTCCTTCTCGTTGTCGATGTCCACGAGGTAGCGGTAGTACCAGTCCACGTAGCGGTCGCGCCCGTCGGGCTCGGCCACGGGCGTGATGGACACGATCACGTTGTCGCGGATCTGATTGACGAGCGGCGAGTCCTCGGTCGCCAGCCGGTAGGCCAGTTCCATCAGCATCTCGGACGGCCCGGTCTCGCCGCTGTGGAGCCCGCCGATCAGGTGGTACATCGGCTTCGTCCTGGCGATGATGTCGTGGATCTCGGCCGCCGACTCGTGGCGCGGGTCGGCGAGCTGGCCCAGGTACTGGCGGTACTGGTCGAGGTTCCTGATCGACTCCTCGGAGCCGACGAACACCACCACGCACTCGCGTCCCTCGTCGGTCTTGCCGATCGGGAGCACCTTCACTCGCGGCGTGGCCGCCGCGAGTGCCCGGTAGTAGCCGATGATGTCGGCGTAATAGGTGAGCTTCTTCGGCGCACCGATGTAGTACCCCAGCACGTCCTTGGGCGAGGGCACGCCGGCCACCTTCGGCAGGTGGTCCACCAGCGGGCTGAGGAACTCGGGCTTCGTGGTCCATTCCTTGACGAGACGCGCGAACTCCTCGTCCTGGGGCTGAGTCGGGCTCCGGGTTTCGAGCACCGACTGCTGCGCCGGGAGCGTCGCGCCGACCAGCAGGGTCAGCGCCAGGACCAGCAGGCCGCGGGACAGGGGGCGACGGGGCAGACGAGAGGCTGGCATTACGCGTAACTCCTTGCCATTCAGGCGGTTCCGGTTGACGTCTCGCCGCGCGCCGTGCGGGTGGCCCGACGGGGTCACCCCCGGCCGAAATGCCTTGAGATTCTGGGGGCCAGACAATATAAAATCGCGTCGCAACTGACAAGCGGAGTCAGGACCAAGGGGATCCCACGACCATGATCAGCGTCGCCGCGATTCGAATGAAGCAATTCGGCGTGCAATTCTATCAGGCTTCCCTGACGGCGAGAGACATCGACAAGCTCGTCCGTTTCGAGGTGCTCAGCTACGGCGAGCAGAGCCACCCGCCGGTCCGGGGCGGCAAGGGCCGCGGCAGCGCCTCGAAGGTGAACTGGGACCTGCTCGAGCGTCGGATCGCGGCCAACGAGAAGGCGTACCAGCGCCAGATCATCCGGCGAAAAATCGACGAACTCGTCCAGTATTACGAGCAATGCCGGCAGGCGCGCGACCTGCCGTCGATTCCCGGCGCGGTCATCATCTCCTGCGACGAGCCCCTGCGCTTCGAGTCGGTCGACGGCGACGTGCCCATCGGCACACTGAAGGTGCCCGAGCGGGAGGGCATCCTGCGGGCCATCGACGGCCAGCACCGGCTGCTCGCCATGCACGCCGACATCGAGCGGTTCGGGGACGAGGACTTCACGGTCCCTGCCGTCATCTTCGACCGGCTGCCCGAGGACCACGTCGTCCAGATGTTCGTGACGATCAACGCCAAGCACACGCGCCTCAACGCGTCGCACCTGGTGTCGCTCTCGGGCCGGCAGCTCTACGCGGACGAGAACCTGGCGGCGGCCCACGACGTCGTGCGCGTGCTCAACGACCGCGAGGACTCGCCGCTCTACGGCGACGTCAAGCTGCTCGGCGTCGGCGCGGGCCGCGTGGCGCAGGCGCCGCTGGCCCAGGAGCTGAAGAAGCTGCTCGGGGGCGAAGCGTTCGGCGGCGGGCGCAAGGGCGACGCGTTCCGCGAGGACGCGAAGCGCTTCTTCGTGAACTACTTCAAGCAGGTGGCGCTCGTCTTCGGCGGAGCCTGGAACGGCCGGAAGTACAGCATCAAGACGGCCACTGCCCTGCGGGCCTTCATCCGCGTGACGCCGGACGTCGTCCGCCGGCTCGACCAGGAGCACGTGGAGCGCAGCGACTTCCGTGCGATCGGGCGCGTCATCGCGCCGTGGGGCCGCCGGATTGGCGACCTCCGGTTCGAGAGCGACGGCGCGTGGAAGGGCACGACCGTGGATCAGCTGACCAAGGAGCTGCGCCTGGCTCTGCAGTACCCGGAAGGCGCGGCCGTCTAAGAGGAGGCCGGCCGAGGCGGCCGGCCAGGCCGCGCACGGCGCGGCCCGCGAGGGAGCGGCGCGGGGTGGAGGGGCCCCCGCAAGCGACCGAGCCGGGGTGTGGGGCGGAGCCCCACGTGAAGATCGTGCAAGAGTGTAATTCCCGTTACGAAGTCGTCGGCTCTCGCGGCACGCAGCCTTCATTTTTCGGCCACTTTGCGGCGGCACGGCCGTTGCTAAAGGAAGGCGCGGTGGCCTGAATATTTACGGCAGGGAGCCGTGAGTTGCTGGGGAGCCAGGTCGCCAAGTTCGGCCGACGGGGCATCACCTTCGGGTGGTGCCCCGTTTTTTTGTCTACTCGGCGCGCAGCGTGACCACGGGATCGACGCGGCCCGCCGCCCGGGCGGGGAAGTAGCAGGCCGCGACGGTCGCGGTGATCATGATGGCGGTGACGCCCGCGAGCACCGCCGGATCGAGCGGACTCACCTGGAACAGGAAGCTGCCGACCAGCCGGGACACCAGCCCTGACAGCACCAGACCGACGGCGCCGCCCGCAACGCCGAGCCGGAGCCCGCTCGCCAGCACCAGTCTCGACAGCCGTCCGGCGTCGGCGCCGAGCGCGAGGCGCACCCCGAACTCGTGTTGGCGCCGCGTCGCCACGAAGGACATGAGTCCGTAGGTGCCCACGGCGGCCAGCACGAGCGCCAGCAGCCCGAGCACGGCCAGGATCCGCCCGGGCCCGGCCGTGTTCCCGACGGCGGTCTGGAAGAACGTCTCGGTCGTCATGGCCCGCTGAATGGGAAGATTGGGGTCCAGCGTCCGCACGACGTGCATGATCGGCGGCAGCATCGCCTCGGGGGCCGCACGCGTGCGGACGAGGAGGTTCACGCGGGGCAGCCAGGGGGCCTGGAACAGCGACACCCAGAAGAACGCCTGCGGGTTCTCGTCCAGGCTGTCGTACTTGCCGTCGCGCGCCACGCCGACGATGGTCCACGTCGTGCCGTACGATCGGAAGGTCCGCCCGATCGGATCCTGGCCGGACCAGAACCGACGCGCCAGCGTCTGGTTGACCACGGCCGCTCCCGTCGTCCCTTCCCGATCCCGTTCGTCGATGGCCCGGCCGCTGACGATGGGAATGCCCAGGGTCTCGAAGTACCGCGGGCCGACCGCGTCCGCTCGCAGGGACACCCCCTTCTCCAGACCGTCGGTCTCGAAGTAGCCGTGCATGTGCATCTGCCCGAGCGGCAGGTCGAGCGCCAGCGACGCCGACTCGACGCCGGGCAGCGTCTCGACCTCGTCGACGATCCGTCGCATGAAGGGACGTCCCGTGGCCTCGGTGTACGAACCGAAGCCCAGATCGACGGGGACGATCACGCCGCGGTCGGTGTCGAAGCCGGGATCGATCGCCAGCGCGTTGGTGAGGCTGCGCAGGAACAGGCCCGCCGAGACCAGGAGCACGAACGACAGCGCCACCTGGGCCACGACCAGGGCGCCCTGCACGCGGACGACGCCGCGTGCCTTGCCGACGAGCGGGCCGGCTTCCCTGGCGGCGGCGTGCCGGCTCTGCCGAAGCGCCTGCCACGCCGGCGCCAGGCCGGACACCAGGACGGTGCCGATCGCGAGCAGCGCGGCGAACGCCGCCGTGCGCCAGTCGATCCGCGTGTCGAGCTCGAGGGGGAACTCCACGATGGTGGACTGGAGCGCGAGCAGGGCGTCGATCGTCCAGATCGCGACGAGCAGGCCACACCCGGTCGCGACGACGGCGACCAGCCCGCTCTCGGTCAGCAGCTGCCGCAGCAGCCGCCCGCCCGGCGCGCCAAGCGCCCGGCGCAGGCCGATCTCCCTCCGGCGGTCGATCGCCGAGGCGAGGTTCAGGTTGGCGACGTTCAGGCAGGCCACGAGCAGCACGATCCCCACCACGGCGAAGAGAATCCACGCCATCCGTTCCGTCCCGTCGGTGGTGCCCTTCAGGCCGATGCGCGCGCGGTTCGCTTCGATCAGCCGGTACCGCCGGTCCCGGTTCGAATCGGGGAACTCCCGCGCGAGCGCCGCCGCCACCGAGTCGGTGGCCGCCTGCGCGGTGGCGAGGCTCTGCCCGTTCTTCAGGCGCCCGGCCAGCAGCAGCCACGTGTCGTACCGGTCCTCGAGCGAAATGGGGTAGGGCATCGTCTGGCGCACCGTGGTCACGGGCACCCACACGTCGGGCGCCATGGTCACGTTCGGGGCCGTGAACCCCTTCGGGGCGACGCCGATCACCGTGAAGGGATGGCTGTTGATCAGGACCTTCGTGCCGATCACGCCGGGGTCCGACGCGAACCGCCGCACCCAGAGGCGGTGGCTCACGACGGCCACGGCGTCGCCCTCGGGCCGCCGGTCCTCCTCGGGCCTGAACGCGCGGCCGAGCGACGGCCTGACGCCCATCACCTCGAAGTAGTTGGCGCTGACGAGCTGCCCCAGAACCACCTCGGGCGCGCCGTTCACGCTGAACCCCATTGGAAAGTAGAAGTACGCGGCGACGCCGTCGAACGCCGCGTCGCGATCCCTGATCTCCAGATAGTCCGCGTACGACGAGTGCCCGAGGTCGGAGCCCTTGGCGTCCGTCGTGAAGATGCGGACCAGCGAGTCGGGATGGGCGACGGGCAGCGGACGGTACAGCAACGCGTTGGCGAAGCTGAAGACGGCCACGTTGGCCCCGATGCCGAGCGCGAGCGAGATGACGGCCACGGCGGTGGCCGCGGGGCGTTTCAGGAGGAGCGACCAGGCGAAGCGCAGGTCGCGGGCGAGGGTGTCCATGTCTCCCTCCGGAGTTCCGTCGGTCCGACGTCACATAGGGCGCGTCCCCCCCGGCGGCCCCATGCAAGCCGTCTTCCGGTTCGCCTAACTCGTGCCGGCGCAGTCAGTTGTTCCTCGATCTCCGGCCTTCGGCCCTCGCCCCGGTGTTCGCCGGGGGACGGTCGGATCCCGGAACCGGGACTCTGCGAATCGCGTTGCCACGAACCCGTCCGGCGCCACTCCTGGACACTCGTCGTCGATCGGCTATAATCCGCCGCGTGTGGTCCAGCTCGGCTGGGTCACGGGCTTTCCCCCCAAAGCGAGAATCGTCGGATAGGCCGGGGCTCGATACCGGGCGGAGCCGCCGGCCGTCGGGTGTGCGATGCGCACCAACCCCCTCGCGGCGATCAACTCGGTCGCGCTGGCCATCGGGCACTTCTCGAGCCTGCACGAGATGCTCGACTACGCGCTGGCGAAGGTGCTCGAGGTCGTCGAGACCGAGGCCGGCAGCGTCTACCTGCTGGACGAGGCGCGCGGCGAGCTGAGCCTGGTCGTCCACCGCGGGCTCTCCGCCGCGGCCTGGCTGGACTTCGATCACCTGAAGCTCGGCGAGGGGCTCTCGGGGCGCGTGGCGCTCGAGGGCTCGCCGATCGTCGTGCGGAACCTCAAGGACGACCCGCGACTCACGCGCATGGCCGCGCGGGCGGAAGACCTGCGGGGCTTCGCGTCGATTCCGCTCAAGTCGAACCTCCGGATCTACGGCACGCTCAACGTCCACACGCGCAGCGAGCGCGAGTTCTCGGAAGAGGACGTGCAGCTGCTGACGTCGATGGCGTCCCAGATCGGGCTGGCCGTCGCCAACGCGCGGCTCTACCTGGATCTCCAGGCGTCGGAGCGGAAGTTCCGCGGTCTGGTGGAGAACGCCGAGGATCTCATCTACCTCACCGACGGCGAGGGGCGGATCCTGTACGCCAACCCCGCGCTCGAGCGGCTGCTGGGCTATCCGCCGCGCGTGCTGAACGGGTCGGGCCTGACCGTCCTGACGCTGGTGCACGAGGCCGACCGGGAGCCGGTGGCCTACGCGCTGGCGCGCATGCTGGGCGGGGAGGTCGTGCGGGCGCTCGAGTTCCGGCTGATGCACGCCGACGGCGTGCGGTTCCGCTGGTTCTCGCAGACCAACGTGCCGCTGCGCGACGGGGCCGGGGCGGCGGCCGGGATGCAGTGCATCGCGCACGACATCACGGATCGCAAGGAGATGCAGGAGCAGATGGCGCAGGCCGCGCGGCTCGCCGACCTCGGCCGCATCGCCGCGAACATCGCGCACGAGATCCGCAACCCGCTCGGCGCCATCGTCAACTCCATCACCGTGCTGCGGCGGCCCGGCGCCGGCGCCGATCCGCGGCTGCTCGACATCGTCACCGAGGAGGCCGACCGGCTCGACGGCATCCTGCGCGAGTTCCTGCTCTTCGCGCGCCCGCCGGCGCGCGCGGCGGTCGCCTGCGACGTCGGGGAGCTCATCGACGGCACGGTCGTGCTCTTCCGGCGGGACGCGAAAGTGCCGGCGGAGGTGGACGTGCGGGTCCACCTCGGGCCGGGGCTCCCGCCGGTGCTGGCCGATCCCAGCCAGATGCGGCAGGTGCTCTGGAACCTGCTCACCAACGCGGTGGAGGGGCCCGGCGAGGGCGCAAGGACGCGCGCGGTGGACGTCGAGGCGGCGGTCCGCGCCGACGGTTCCGCCGTCGAGATCAGCGTGACCGACGACGGCCCGGGCGTCTCCGATCCGGTGGCGGTGTTCGTGCCGTTCTACACGACCAAGGCCCAGGGCACGGGCCTTGGCCTCGCCGTCGTCGATCGCATCGTCCGCGACCACGGGGGGACGATCACGGTCGAGAACGCGCCGCCGCGCGGCGCGCGGTTCACGGTGAGCCTGCCGGCGGTGGCGCCGGCGGAGGTGCCCGCGAGGGTGCACGCACATGGCGACCATCCTGCTCGTCGATGACCAGGTCAACATGCGGCGGTCGATGGCGCTCCTGCTGGGGCACGAGGGCTACGCCGTGCGCGAGGCGGCCGGCGCGTCCGACGCGCTGGCGGCGCTGCGATCGGGCCCGGTGGACGTCGTGCTGACCGACGTGCGCATGGACGGCGAGTCGGACGGCGCGACGCTGCTGCGGGCGGTCAAGGCCCGCGACCCGGAGATCGAGGTGGTGCTCGTGACGGCGTTCGGCACCATCGCCGACGCGGTGGACGCCATCAAGTCGGGCGCCTACGACTACCTGACCAAGCCGGTCGACCCCGAGCGCCTGCTGATCACGGTCCGCCGCGCCGTCGAGCGCCGCGCCCTCGCCCGCGAGGTCCGGCAGCTGCGCGCGCAGGTCCACGAGACCGACGAGATCGTCGCCACGAGCCCCGCGATGCAGGCCGTGGTCGCGGCCGTCGCCCAGCTCGCCCAGAGCGACTCGACCGTCCTCATCACCGGCGAGAGCGGCACGGGCAAGGAGCTGGTCGCGCGCGCGCTGCACCGGCAGAGCCCGCGCCGGCACGGCCGCTTCGTGCCGATCAACTGCGGCGCGATCCCGGAGACGATCCTCGAGAGCGAGCTGTTCGGCCACCGCAAGGGCGCCTTCACCGGCGCGATCGCCGACAAGAAGGGCCTCCTCGAGGAGGCCCACGGCGGCGTGCTCTTCCTCGACGAGGTGGGCGAGATGCCCGCCTCGATGCAGGTGCGCCTGCTGCGGTTCCTGCAAGGGGGCGAGGTGCGGCGGGTCGGCGACACCGAGACGCGCCGCGTGGACGTCCGGCTCGTCGTGGCCACGCACCGCGCGCTCGAGGACGAGGTGGCGGCCGGGCGCTTCCGCGAGGACTTCTTCTACCGGATCAACGTGGTCGGCGTCCGGATTCCGCCGCTCCGGGAGCGGCCCGAGGACGTGCCCACGCTCGCCGACCATTTCGTCCGGCGCATCGCCGCGCGGCTGCGCCGGAACGTGCGCGGCGTCACCCCGGGCGCCGTCGCGCTCATGACCGCGTACCACTGGCCGGGCAACGTGCGCGAGCTCGAGAACGCCATCGAGCGCGCGGTCAACGTGGCTTCGGGCGAGCTCATCACCGAAGGCGATCTGCCCGCCACCCTGACGGTGGCCTCGCGGCCGGGCGCGCTGCGGGGGCCGGCGGCCGCCGAGGACGAGCGGGCCCGGCTGGTCGGCGCGCTCGAGCGGTGCCGCTGGAACCAGAGCCGCGCGGCGGTCACGCTCGGCATGAGCCGCACCACGCTCTGGCGGAAGCTCCGGGAGCACCGCATCGACGCGTGAGTCACGCGTTCTTCGCGGTCCACGTACGTCAACCACGAAGAGCGCGAAGCCCTCGAAGGCTGCACACCGAGACTGGCGACCCTGGCGGCCCGACCGCAGGTCGGGCTGCGCCGGGTGTCCCCACGATCGCGTGAGCAAAACGCGCTTTGGACCCGCGCCATCGATGGCGGCGCGTCTCGCTCACGCGATCGCGGGCACACCACCGGCCGCCTCCGGCGGCCGAGGTCGCCAGCCGAAAATGGTTGTCACCTGAATCGAATGATGAGGAGATCACGAAGCGCTGTCACGCGTGATGCAGGGTGACGGACCTTCGTGGCCCTCGCGCCCTTCGTGGTGTCATCCGTGGGCACGTCGGGCAGCGTGACAGCGGATCGTGCCCTTCGTGGAGCAAGACCTCGTCATCGTGTCGTCGTGGTTCCGTGGGCACGGTTGCCGCCAGCGCCCCCCTGAGCAGTCTGTTGAAACAGTGTGTTGCGTGGTGGCATGCTGTCCCGCGCCGCGGGCGGGGATTCGCGCCCAACGCGTCCGGCGCCGCGCGGAACGTCGCTTGCTATCCCGCACGCACAGCCGGCGTCAGGACCGCAACACCATTCCCGCGTCTCGATGACAGACAGGCCCGCGGGGCGGGCCGCTCCGGAGATTCACCCATGACACGCACACGGATCCTCGTCGGTCTTCTGGCGGCGCTCGGCCTGTCTTCCGGAGGGTGGCTCGCGACCGGGGTCTCGGCCCAGCGCGCCGAGCTTCCGGGTCTGGCGGCGCTCTACGACTCCAGCCGCGGCCTGGTGCGCGACACCAACGGCGACACGCTGCCCGACGCCGTGGCCGCGCGCGTGATCGTGCCGGCAGAGGCGAGCCTGGGCGAAATCGAGGCGGCGACGAACCTCGCCGCCCGCCTCGGGTTCGAGACGACGGCGCTGACGCTGCCGCTCGTCGTGCGAGACCGCGACGTGGCCGACCCGGCGTCGATTGAGGTGCCCATCCTGGTGGGCCGCGGCAACGCGTTCGTCGAGAAGCTCGCCGCCGCGGGACGGATCGACCTCGCGTCGCTCGAGAAGGGCCAGGGGCTCATCGCGCTCGTACCCTCGCCACTCGGCGGCGGCGACGGCGTGGTCGTGGTGGGGGCCGACGACGATGGCACGCGCGCGGCCGGTATGGAGCTGGCGGGACGGCTGCCCCGCATCTGGGGCATGAGCGGCATCACGCTCGGCGGCGTCGGCGAGCAGGCGCTCGGCTACCTGCGGGCCCAGGGCGTGCAGGCGTCGAGCGCCGCGGTGACCGCGCTCGTCGTGGACCGCGACCGGCGGGGCATCGCCACGGCGACGGTGAGGGTGGACGTCCCCGCCGGCCAGGCGCCGAAGGCCGCGGCGGTCATCGAGGCGCTCGAGCGGGCGCACCGCGTCGGCGAGGAGCCGCGGACGCTCGACTTCGCCAACATCGCCGTGACGAGGCTCGAGTTTTGGTCGGGCGGCCGGCCCGTGGGCCGCGCGTCGGTCGAGCGGTCCGGCCTGAACTCCCGGACGCTCACGCCCCCCATCGAGCCCGGCGAGCTGGCGCTGGGGTCGCCGGGCGAGCGCGGCGCCGCCGCCGAAGTGCGCAGCGCGCCGGCCAAACCGTTCGACCTGTCGGACACCTACACGATCGACGGCTGGTACGGAGACGCGTACCGCGACCTGATTCCCGACCGCACGGAGACGAAGATCGTGCTCGGCGAGGCGCGCGACAGCCTCGGCGCCGCGCAGATCGCCGCGCGGCTCGGCCTGGAGACGACGGGCGTGACCCTGCCGATCACCGTGCGGGACGCGGACGTGAGAGACCCCGCGCGCGAGACGAGCCCCATCCTCGTCGGGCGCGCCAACACCCTCGTGCAGGACCTCGTGAAGATCGGCAAGGCGCGGCTCGACGACCTGCAGCCGGGCGAGGGGGCCGTGCAGATCGTGCCGCGCGCCTTCGGCAACCCCACGGCGACGGTGGTGGCGGGCGCCGACCCGGCCGGCACCGAGGCCGCGAGCCTCTACCTGGCGCGCCGCGCGCCGTACCTCTGGGACGTCGAGCGCGGCGCGTTCACGATCGGCGACCTCGAGACGGAGGTCCGGCGGCTCTTCCAGGCCAAGAGCGGCGCCGGCCAGGCCGGCCAGGCCGTGCGCGCCCTCGACGACGTCCTGGCCGACGCGAAGGGCAAGACCGTCGAGTCGTTCGACGCCACACTGTTCCTCGAGCAGTCCAACCCGGCGCTCGACGCGTACCTCTCGAAGACGATCACCGCGGCCTTCCCCGACGCCAAGGTGACGGTCAAGAGTCAGGGCATCACCGACCCGGTCACGGTCTTCGAGGACAAGATCGACATCCCCTGGGAGGTGGACGAGTTCTGGTCGAAGGTCCGGAGCGACGTCCTGCCGAAGGTGAAGGCCGGGTCGACCGTCGCGCTCGAGACGCGCCTCAGCGAGTCGCCCGAGTACCGGAAGGAGATCGCGGACAAGGCCCGGGCCGAGCTCGTGCAGGCCGGCGCCCGGGATCCGCGGGTCACGGTGCTGTCGGCGTACAAGCAGGGCTATCTCTGGCTGACCGAGCAGGTCATCCCGGCGCTGAAAGGGAAGGGCGCCCGCAGCATCCGGATCGAGGTGAAAGAGTACCACCCGGACTTCTCCAAGAAGTACAAGTTCTACATGGTGCCGAGCCGCTGGCTCCAGGAGCTCTACCCGGCCGACGAGATCTTCCAGCGTGACCTCGGCATCCCGAAGGACCGCTTCACGCTCGAGCTCGTGGACGACGCGAAGGACACCTACGCGCTCGAGGCCCTCGACGCGCGCGGCACGGTCGTCTACACGGCGGCGTTCAGCCCTAAGGTGGTCGAGCGCGAGTACCTCGAGAAGTTCCCCGGCTGGTCGCGTGTGGAGGTGACGACCGGGTGGCTGCAGGCGACGGTGGACGGCCAGACGGTCGCCGATGGCCGGATCGAGACCGATCCCGAGCGCTTCTGGGACTACTACCAGGCGAAGGTGCTGCCGCGCATCTACGACCACGTGATGAAGGTGACCGACAACAAGCCGATGCCGGACAAGCAGCCGTTCCACCGCGACCTCGACATCGAGGTGTGGATGAGCGAGCCGGACTTCCGCATCGGCGTGGACGAGGAGCAGGTGTCGTCGCTCGAGTCGCTGCACGAGGACCTGTACTTCGTCACGCTCGACTTCTTCGACGCCCTGGGGCGGACCACGACGAAGGAGCGCCTGGCGGCGCCCGGGAAGATCTACCCGATCATCCACCCCGAGCGCCGCGGCCGGCCGGGCCAGGCGCGCATCCTGTACGCGGGCAACGCCTCGACGAAGGCCGTTCTCCAGATCTCCTACACGGTGAAAGGCGAGGAGAAGCCGGTGAAGGTCAGCCGCGATCTGGCGGCGGCCGACGTCACCCCGCCGGTGGCGACGCGCGTCGTCGCGCGGGGCGACGGCCTGCGCGAGATCGAGCTGCACGTCGAGGCGAAGGACGACCAGGCGGCCGCGCGGGCGGCCGACGCACTCGACGGCCTGGCGCGGCTGCACGACGCCGGGCTCTACCGCACGGCGCTGTCGTACGACCACGTGGGCGCCATCGCGTTCTCGATCGTCCTCAAGGACGCGCGCGCGCGCCGCGTGCTCAAGAACACGGGCGACGCGCCGCCGTCGAACGTGCACCACGCCACGGCGAAACCCACCCTGCCCCTCGTGACGTGGGACCACATCATCAGTCCGGACGAATCCGAGCGCATCGTCGCGGCGCTGTCCGCCCACCCCGAGGTGAAGAGCTATCGCGCCGGCCACTCCTACCGGGGGCGGGACATCTCGGTGATGGAGATCACGCTGCCGACGCCGAGCGAGATCGTGTCGACCGCCAAGCTCACGGCGTACAAGCCGACGATCCTCATCACCGGCCGCCAGCACGCCAACGAGGTGTCGTCGACGAGCCACATCCTGAAGCTCGCCGAGCTGCTCGTAACCGACCCGCAGTACACGGCGATCCTCAAGAAAGTCAACGTGATCCTGCATCCGGTGGAGAACCCCGACGGCGCGGCGATGGCCTACGAGCTGCAGAAGCTGACGCCGAACTTCATGCTGCACGCCGGCCGCTACAGCGCGCTCGGCATGGACGTCGCGTCCCAGGTGGACCGCCCGGATCCGCTCCTGCCCGAGGCGCTCGTGCGCGGCAAGCTGTGGGCCGAATGGCTGCCGGACATCTACCTGAACCCCCACGGCTATCCGTCGCACGAGTGGGTCCAGCAGTTCGCGGGCTACGTGCCGCCCGGCTTCCGCACCTACTGGTCCACGCGGGGCTGGTACACGAGCATGGGCCGGCTGCGGGACCCGCGGTATCCCGAGCAGGCGGACGCCATCGAGGCGATGCGCGAGGCGATCGTGCAGGAGATCAACAGCAACCCCGACGTGAAGGCCATGGACCTTCGCGCGCAGGCGCGCTACCGCAAGTGGGCGTACGGCTTCTCGCCGTACGTGTTCGACCAGGAGATCTACAAGGACACGGCGATCTACTACACGGACCCGGAGACGGGCGAGCCGCGGGGCCCGAGCCTCGCCCCGAGCGGCGGCGGGCG
Source organism: Acidobacteriota bacterium (assembly GCA_024641665.1). Lineage (GTDB taxonomy): Bacteria > Acidobacteriota > Vicinamibacteria > Vicinamibacterales > JAHECP01 > JAHECP01. The sequence goes on along the minus strand of JAHECP010000023.1, from coordinate 4,325 downwards.
CCAGTCGATCCGGAGCTGGCCGCAGGTCACCTTCGAATCGGGCGGCACCGAGACCCCCGACGAGACGGCGCAGGACGGCTGGCTCACGCTCGTCACCAAGCCCGGCTTCTCGTACCTCATGGCGCACATCAAGTACCTCCGGGACGGCCGCTACACCCTCGACCGCATCGCCGACGACGGGCCGCAGGACAGCGTCACCCTGACGCGGCTGCGCGTGCGGCCGGTGAAGCCTCCGGCGGCCGCGGCCGGCGGGCGGCGTTGACGTCGCGCGCGATGGGAGGTCACGGCCGGCAGTGACCTCCCGCACACCTGTTTCCCCGAAAAGATCTGTTGCAACACTCAGTTGCAGCAGGGGTGGAGGGTTGTCCGGCCATCGAGCGCAAGCCCTGACGGCTCAGCGCGTTGCGACGTCAAGGCTTCAGGCACTCGTCTTGCGTCATCACGCGTCCACTAGACGTGTCCCATGGCGTTCGACGTCCTTCGACCCGGGAAGCCGGCCGCCCGGCCGGTGCCAAGGAGGAACGTATGAGGAAGAGGTGGATGCCGGCCCTTCTGCTGCTCGGGCTGATTGCCCTCGGCAGCACGAGCGCCTACGCGCAGAACGCGCAGATTGTCGGGAACATCAAGGACTCGAGCGGGGGCGTCCTGCCGGGCGTCACGGTGACGGCGCGGAACACGGACCTGGGCCTGGTCCGGACCGACGTCACGAACGCCAGCGGCGATTTCCGCCTCCCGGCGCTGCCGCCCGGCAACTACGTCGTGACCGCCGAGCTCCAGAGCTTCACCACGGAGACGCGGCCGGACATCGTCCTGGTGATCGAACAGACGGCGACCATCAACTTCACGCTCAAGCCGGCGGCCATCAGCGAGACGGTCACCGTCACCGGTGAGTCGCCGGTCGTGGACACCACGGCGTCGTCGGTGGCGACGAGCATCTCGAACACGCAGATCCAGTCGCTGCCCGTGGCGTCGCGGCGGTGGATCGACCTGGCGATGCTGACGCCGGGCACGTCGCAGGACAACATCCGCGGGTTCTTCTACCGCGGCAACGTGAACGTGGGTGCCGGCACCCGCGAGTACTCGAACGGCTTCGTCGTGGACGGCGTGAACAACACCTGGGCGGAGATGGGCGAGCCGCGGCAGAACTTCGCCATGGACGCGATCCGCGAGTTCAAGGTGTCCACCTCGACCTACAAGGCGGAGTACGGGCTGGCGACGGGCGGCGTGGTGTCGGTGGTCTCGAAGTCCGGGACGAACGACTTCCACGGGTCCGGCCTGCTCTTCTTCCGCGACAAGGCGATCACGGCCATCGAGCAGTTCCAGAAGACGAAGCCGGACTACCGGCGCTATCAGTGGGGCGCCACGCTCGGCGGGCCGATCGTCAAGGACAAGACCCATTTCTTCTTCGCCTACGAGGGCACGAAGGAGACGCAGTTCTTCACGGTGAACGCCGGCGGGCTGTGGCCGCAGTACGAGGGCACGTACCCCAGCAAGCAGACACGATGGACCTACCTGGTCCGGCTCGACCACCAGCTCACGAGCACCCAGCAGCTCTTCGCCCGCGTGGCGGCCGAGGACGAGTACCGGCCGATCATCACGGCGGGCGGTCGCGTGGCCCCGTCGAACAGCTTCGACTTCGCCGTGCCGCGCAGCTCGGTCGTGATCGGGCACACGTGGGTGATGAGCGACCGCCGGATCAACGACTTCCGCTTCCAGCACGCGTTCGCCAAGTACGAGGTGGCGCCGCCCTACAGTCACGGCGACTGGTCGCCGGGCGATTTCAGCGAGGCCCGGCTGAACTACTGCACCGCCATCTACACCTACCCCTCGATCGGGCTCGGCGGCTGCGGCAACAGCCAGATGGGTCCCGAGACGCGGTGGGAGGTCAAGGACGACTTCTCGTACCTGGTCCCCGGCTGGGCCGGGCAGCACCAGTTCAAGACCGGGGTGGATTTCAGCTACATCCCGTTCCAGTACGACAACATGGGCACGCCGCCCGGGAGCTGGACGTTCCCCAAGGATACGCCGTACAACGCGAACGATCCATCCACGTGGCCGACCCAGTACACGAACTCGCTGCCGACCTACGGGAACCTGCCGACCAAGCAGTTCGCCGCGTACCTCCAGGACGACTGGCAGCTCTCGAGCCGGTTCACCGTCAACATGGGGCTACGCTACGACCGCGAGGTCGGCGCGTTCATCGAGGACCCGCAGGCCCTGCTGCAGAAGATCCAGACCAAGCTCGGGCGCAACGGCAGCTTCCCGATCCCGATTCCCGACGCGCTCACCAACGGCTACAAGGGGCGCGGCGACCACAACAACTTCGGACCGCGCATCGGCTTCGCGTGGGACCCGACGGGCGACGGGGTGACCAACGTGCACGCCGCCTACGGCCTGTTCTACGACAACGTCCGCACGCTGCTGCAGGGCGGCGAGCTGACGTGGCCGCAGGCCCAGACCATCGTGATCAGCCACCCCGCGTTCCCGGATCCGTACCAGGGCCTGTCGCGCGACCAGTTTCTGTCCGGCGCCCCGCCGAACATCACGGTCAACTCCAGCCGCATGGTCAACCCGTACGCGCATCAGGCGAACGCCGGCATCAGCCGCGAGATCGGGCGCGAGATCGCGGTGACGGTCGACGGCACGTTCGTCTGGCGCTACTCCGACCGGGACCTCGTCGACCCGAACATCCCCGACCAGACGACGCGCCAGCGTCTCTACCCGCAGTTCGGCCGCGTCACCTTCGTGCAGTCGACCGCGGACAACGCCTACAGGGCGCTGCTCGTGAAGTTCGAGAAGCGGATGAGCCACAACTACCAGTACCTCTTCTCGTACACGCTCTCGAAGGCGAACGACAACAGCTACCTGAGCAGCGTGCCCGGGACTTACGGGTACACGAAGTTCCAGCGGCCCGCCGTCGCCGACCGCCGGCAGCGGCTGGTGGTGAGCGGCATCATCGCCCTGCCCGGCGAGATCCAGGTGTCCGCGATCGGGGACTTCCGGACCAGCCTGCCCTTCGGGCCGTCCTCGTCGGTCGACCTGAACGGCGACGGCTACACGGGCGACCTCCCGGCCGGGGTCGTGCCGATGTCGGGATGCCGCGGCCTCGACCTGGGCGCGGTGAACACCTACCGCGCGTCGAAGGGGCTGGCGCCCATCACGTCGGTGAACTGCCCGGGCTACGCGAACGTCGACCTGCGGTTCTCGAAGTTCTTCACGATCGCCGGGTCACACCGGGTGGAGTTCATCGCCCAGCTGTTCAACATCTTCAACCGGGCGAACGAGAACATCCCGAACACGAACGTCGCGGCGTCCACCTTCGGCCAGAGCACGTCGCTCCTGCCGAACATCAACGCGCCGTCCCGGCAGGCGGAGTTCGCGGTGCGGTACCAGTTCTGACGCACGGCCCGGCGCCCCCGGTCCCCCGGGGGCGCCGGCCTCCCGGACCGTGTCCGTCGCGACCGCGCGACGGGCCGGTCCGACCGGCCGTCGTGGACCCGACGGGGCCCGGGTGACGCGCCCCGGCGGACCGTGCGGCCCGCGAGGACAGGAGGTGACGCCGTGCCGCGCGTCCTCATCGTGGACGATCACCGCAACACCCGGCAGTCGCTCGCGATCGGGATGCTCGTCCTCGGGTTCCAGGCCGATACGGCCTCGTGCGCGGCCGCGGCGCTGGCGCTGGCGGCCCAGCGGCCGTACGACGTGATCGTGTCGGACGTGCGCATGCCGGACGTCGACGGCATCACGCTCTGCCGGCAGCTGCGAGCCGCCCATCCCGGGCTTCGCCTCGTCCTCATGACGGCGTACGAGGTGAGCCCCGCCGAGGGCGACGCCGTGCGCGCGCTCGACGCGACGCTCCTCATCAAGCCCGTCACCATCACCGCGCTGGCCGCCTGCTGTGAAGGCCGCGGCGGCGCCGCGGAAGGAACCACTGGAGTCTGACGATGTCCTCTTCGAGCGTTCCCCGATTCGCCTCGACGCTCCTCGTGAGCGCGACGTTGCTCTTCGTGTCGGGCGCCCGGCCCGCGACCGAGGCCGGCCGCGACCCGGTCGGCGGGCTGCCGGCCTTCTTCAGGACCGGCGGCGCGCTCCAGGATCGCAACGGCGACGGCGTCGTCGACTTCGTGAACGCCAGGCTCGTGCTCGGCGCCGCGCCGACCGACGACGAGGTCGCCGCGGCGGGCGACGTCGCGGCGCGCCTCGGATTCGAGACGTCGGCCATGAACCTCCCGATCCCGGCCGGCGCGACCGCGACCGGCGTCCCCATCGCGGTCGGTCCCGCCGGGCTGGCGGCGGCGGGGATTGCCGCCGGCGACGTCGGCGCC
>JAHECP010000150.1 GCA_024641665.1 Acidobacteriota bacterium | reverse complement strand
GAGGACACGCGCGTTGGCGTCGGCCCGGACGAGCGGCACCGCGTTCAGGCCGAGTGCGTTCGCGACGAGCGGCGCGGGGGCCGGCAGGGGCCCCGCCGGCGCCTCGGGAACCGGCGTCGAGGGCGTGACCGGCATGTCCACGCCGCCGAGGTGCCGCCGGGCCGGCGGCGGCAGCGGCACGGCCAGGTACCCCTTGCGCGCCCTGACCCGCATGCCCTTCCACTTCACCCGCACCTCGATCTTGCGGAACTGGCCGTCGAGCGTCGGGTTCGCCGGCGCGTAGCCGAGGACGTAGTACGTGCTCGCGTCGTTGGCGATGCGCTCGAAGGCGCGGTCGAACTCGTTGGTGTTGTTCACGACGAAGCCGCCCGTGTCGGCGGACAGGATGAAGGGGCCGTCCTCGTTGGTGTCGAGCACGCTGGGCCGCATGCGCGGGCCCATCTGCGACGCGTCGGAGCTGCCGCTCGAGAGGCGCGCGACGCCCCGGACGTCGATCGCGTACACCGTGATGCCGAACCGGGCGGCCTGCGCCGCGACCTGTCCGAGGCTGGTGCGGATGTCCTCGACGAGGAAGCCCTCGGTGAGGAGGACGACGGTCTTGCGTCCCTCCATCCGGCCGAGGCCCGTCGTGACGGCCGAGAGCGTGTGCAACAGGCGGTTGGACGCCGTGCGGGCCTCGTCGAGATAGCGCTGGGCGTTGCGCTGCAGCTCGTTCTCGACCTGCTCGCGGACGCCCGCCCGCTCGCAATCCTGAGGGCGCTCGGTGCAGGCGCGGTCGACGGCCTCCTGCAGCAGCCGGACGTCGCCGCTTTCGATGCGCAGGGCCTCGAACTCGCCTTCGAGGCGCGGCCACTCGCGGAAGACCGCGAAGCGCGACGCCACCTCGGGCCGCGGCATGGCGTTGCGCAGCGCCGTCAGGATCTCCTGCCGGTCGGTGGTGAGCCGGCCGTTCGCCATGGCGCCGTTGAGCACGACGCCGCCGATGTCGCCCGGCCGGAAGTGCTCCTCGACGAACCCGATCGCTGAGTCCTTGATCCGCTTGAAGCCCTCGAACGTGAGGTGCTCCTGGTCGAAGATCAGCACGAACAGCCGCGGCGCCGACTGGTCCTGCAGCCGCGGCGTGCCCTCGGCCGGGCGGCTGCGCGGCACGCGCTGCGCCGGGCCGCTCACGAGGTAGAAGAGGTCGATCGGCTGCGGTCGCTCGTCCTCGAGCAGGTCGAAGTCATCCGCGGCCAAGCCGGGCACGAACTTGCCGTCCCCGTCCTGGACGATGGCGTAGACCTCGACGAGCTCGGTGCCGGACTTGAACACCGGCGCCGGCGGGGTCTGCTGCGCCGGCTGCTGGGGCGAGGCGTTCAGACCGACGGCGGCGAGGGCGAGGGCGAGCAGCGATCCGGTGAGGCGCGTCATCGACATCCTTGTCGTCAGCGTCGGCCGACGTCGACGATTTGCAGGTTGTAGGTCTTCTTGCCGCTCTTCTGCAGGTACGCGATCCGGGTGCCGTCGTCGGACCAGGCCGGGAGCAGCGTATCCTTCGAGGCCTCGATGGCTTGTTTCCGCTTCTCGAGATCCATGATGGCGATCTTTCCCGAGCGGTCGGTGAAGACGATGGTGCTGCCCAGCGAGACCGGCGCCCAGCCGAACGTCTGCCCGGGGTAGATCTGGCCCTGCTCGCCGGCGCCGACGACTTCACCTTTGAGCCGGAGGGTATGGGTCACCACGTCCTGGCCGTGCGCGTTGCGGTCGGCCATCTCGTCCACGTCGGGGGTCGGGTTGGTGACCGAGCCCTGGCCCGTGAGCGCCGAGCGCGACATGGCGCCGCCGAGCACCGCGGGCCCGCCCTGAATGTGCTCCTTGGTCGTGTCGATCTCGATCGAGACGCTCGGGTCGGTCGGCGCGAAGCGCGCGGACTTGCGCGTCCAGTAGTCGGCCGCCCACTCCGGCTCGCCCTGCAGGGGCTCGATCGTGCGCTTGTCGAGCGACACGGCGTAGTGCAGCAGCGTGAACAGGCCCTTGCGGCCGGGCTTGCGCGCCTGGAGATACAGCGTGCGACCGTCGGGCGACCACGCCAGCTGGCGCGGCTCACCCTTGATCTTCCCCGTGTCGACGACGACGACCGGCGCCGGCGCCGACAGCGTGAGCTGATCGGCCGGCGGATTCTGCGGAACGGAGACGACGCCGAGCATCAGACTCACCGCGAGGAATCCCGTCATCTGACACCTCCCGAGGAACCGCGCCGAGTCGAACGTACGCCTCCGGTGGGACCATTCTATCCCCGTTGGGACCGTCCGGCGATGGGCCCGCGGACACCCGGTATAATCGCTCCATCGTCGTGAGGGGAAAGGAGATCGGCCGGTGAGGATGCGCATGAGGATCTGGCTGTCGATCGGGGTGTGCTGGCTGGCGATCGGGCCGGTCGCGACGGCGCCCGGCGCGCGGGCGGCGGCGCCGCAGACGGCGGAGGCGAATGCGGGCGTGGACCCGGCGCGCCTCGCCGGGATCGACGCGCTCGTCGAAGACGCCATCGCCCACAAGGAGCTGCCGGGCGCGGTCGTGCTGGTCTGGCACGACGGGCGCGTCGTGTACCGGAAGGCGTTCGGGCACCGCGCGCTCGAGCCCGCCGAAGAGCCGATGACCGAGGACACGATCTTCGACCTGGCATCGCTCACCAAGGTGGTGGCGACGACGCCGAGCGTGATGATGCTGGTCGAGGAGGGGAAGATCCGGCTGAACGATCGCGTGGCGACGTTCATCCCCGAGTTCGCGAAGCACGGCAAGGGGGACATCACCATCCGGCAGCTGCTCACGCACGAGTCGGGACTCCGGCCCGACCTCGATCTGGCGGATCCCTGGACCGGCGCGGACACGGCGATCCAGCTCGCGGCCGACGAGGTGCCGATCGCCGCGCCGGACGAGCGGTTCATCTACAGCGACATCAACTTCGAGCTGCTGGGCGAGATCGTCCGGCGGGTGAGCGGGATGCGGCTCGACGAGTTCGCGCGGCGCCGGATCTTCGAGCCGCTCGGCATGCGCGACACCATGTTCCTGCCGCCGGCCGCGCTCCGGCCGCGCATCGCGCCGACCGAGCGGTGCACGCCGTTCGGCTGGCCGTGCGAGGTGCCGGGCGCGGAGATGCTGCGCGGCGTCGTGCACGACCCGACGGCGCGCCGGATGGGCGGCGTCGCCGGCCACGCGGGCCTGTTCAGCACGGCCGCCGACCTGGCGACCTACTGCCGGATGCTCGTCGGCGGCGGCGCGCTGGAGTCCGTGCGCATCCTGTCGGCGCTGACCGTGGCGAAGATGACCTCGCCCGCCACGCCGGCCGGCGAGAGGAACGTGCGGGGGCTCGGCTGGGATCTCGACTCGGCCTACTCGTCGAACCGCGGCGAGCTCTTCCCGATCGGCTCGTTCGGGCACACGGGCTTCACCGGCACGTCGATCTGGATCGACCCGGCCACCGGCACGTTCGTCGTCTTCCTGTCGAACCGCGTGCACCCCGACGGCAAGGGCGACGTGACGCCGCTGCGCGCCCGCGTCGCGACCGTGGTGGCGTCGGCGCTCACCGACGTGCCGGCCGCCGTGCGGGCGATGCGCCTCACCGGGTCGGCGTTCGGCCCGGCCGGGCCGGCGCCGGCCGCGCCGGGGGGCGACGTGCTCGCGGGCATCGACGTGCTGCGCGCCGATGGGTTCGCGCCGCTCCGCGGCCGCCGGGTGGGCCTGCTGACCAACCATTCGGGGCGCGCGCGCGACGGCCGCTCGACGATCGACCTGCTGCACGAGGCGAAGGACGTGACGCTCGTCGCGCTCTTCAGCCCCGAGCACGGCATTCGCGATCAGGTGGACGCGCCGGTGCCGTCGGGCCGCGACGAGCAGACGGGGTTGCCCATCTATTCGTTGTACGGCCAGGGCCAGCGCCCGACGCCGGAGATGCTGAAGGGCATCGACACGCTGGTCGTGGACCTGCAGGACGTCGGCGCGCGGTTCTACACCTACAAGACGACGATGGCCTACGCCATGGAGGCGGCGGCGCGGCAGGGCGTGAAGGTGGTGGTGCTCGACCGGCCGAACCCCATCGGCGGCTTCCGCATCGAGGGGCCGATCGTCGACGCCGACCAGCTCGACGACTTCGTGAACTACTTCCCGATGCCGATTCGCCACGGCCTCACCATGGGCGAGATGGCGCGGCTCTTCAACGGCGAGAACAAGATTGGCGCGGACCTCACCGTGGTGCCGATGCGGGGATGGCAGCGCGACCTGTGGTACGACCAGACCGGTCTCGCGTGGGTGAACCCGTCGCCGAACATGCGCAACATGAACGAGGCCGCGCTCTACCCTGGCCTCGGCGCGATCGAGTGGACCAACCTCTCGGTGGGGCGGGGCACCGACACGCCGTTCGAGCAGGTGGGCGCGCCGTGGATCGACGGCGTCGCGCTGGCCGGGGCGCTGAACGCGCGCCATCTCGCCGGCGTGCGCTTCTACCCGGTGTGGTTCACGCCCGCGTCGAGCACGTACGCGGGCGAGCGGTGCCACGGGGTGTTCATCTTGGTGACGGACCGGGACGCGCTGCGCCCGGCGCGGGTGGGCCTGGAGATCGCGTCCGCGCTCGCGCGCCTCTACGGCGCGCACTACGAGCTGGACAAGGCGCTGAGCCAGCTCGGGTCGCGCGAGACAATCGCGCGGATCCGCGCGGGCGACGACCCGGCCGCGATCGCGGCCGGCTGGGCCGCGGACGAGGCCCGGTGGCGCAGCCGCATCGGGAAGTACCTGCTGTACCGCTGAAGGCTGTCACGCTGCGATCGGGTCCAACGTACGGTACCACGAAGGCACGAAGGCCACGAGGGCCGTCCCGCCGCGCCTCCGGGGCCGAAGGCCCCCGCGTCGTCGCGCCGACGCGGGCCTTCGTGATCTTCGTGCGCTCCGTGGTGAAGCGTCTTCGTGCTTTCGTGGTGATCGTCACGAGCGCGAGCGGCGGGGGACGACGGCGGGCTCGGGCGCCGGGGCCGAGAAGCTGCGCGTCCGCCGGGCGCGCGCGCGCGCCTTGTCCCGGTACATGCGCGCGTCGGCGGTCTTCACGAGCTCCATCACGTCGTGCTCGTCGGCGGGCATCTCCACGCACCCGACGCTGAGCCCCACGCCGGCCGGCAGGCCCGCCGACTCTGCGGACGCGGCGAACTGCTGCTGCAGCTCCAGGCCCTTCCGCTCGGCCTCCTCCTCGTCGCAGGAGATCAGGATCAGGAACTCGTCGCCGCCCCACCGGAACACGTAGTCGGCCCCGCGGATGTGCCGCGTCAGGAAGCCCGCCACGTGCTTGAGCACGCGGTCGCCCGCCTCGTGGCCGAGCGAGTCGTTCACGGCCTTGAAGTGGTCGACGTCCACGAAGACGAGCGACAGCGGGATCCCGTAGCGCTTGTGGCGCTCGATCTCGCGCCCGATGACCTCCTCGAAGTGACGCCGGTTGTAGCAGCTCGTGAGCGCGTCGGTGATCACGAGCCGGCGCAGCTCCGCCTGCGCCGACTCGAGCCGCCGGTTGGTCCGGCGCAGCTCGTAGGTCATGTCCTCGAAGACCAGCAGGTGCATGCCGAGGCCCGCGAGGATGTACAGGAGCGCGGTCACCGCGAACACCTGGACCGAGAACGCGCCGCTCAGTCGCGTCGCCGACGCCGAGAGCCAGACGTTCGCCGCGGCCACCAGGACGAACGTCAGGCCGACCAGGGCGGCGCCGAGCAGCCGCGTGCGCCGGAGCACCACCAGGTAGCCCACGCCCGCCGTCGCCAGCGCGCCCGCGGCGATGAGATAGCCCGGCACCAGCACCGGCCAGGTCCCCAGCGCGAGCGGCGCCAGGGTGAACCAGATGAGCAGCGGCAGCAGCGCCACCAGATAGGCGCGGTGGAGCCGCGCGCGCTGCCGGAAGTTGTCGACGCTCACCACGAAGGTCAGGCCGCTGCACACCAGGAGGAACTGCGAGAGGCCGACGGTGAGGTCGCGCACGTGCACGTTCGGGGAGTCGTGCGCCGCGAGGAAGAGCGCCACCGCCAGGAACAGCCAGGCGACGGTCCACTCCAGGATGTACAGGCGCCGGCGGTAGACGTAGAGCAGGAGGAGCAGGCCGCCGAGAACGAGCGCGCCCACGCCGCCCAGCCAGCGCAGATCCACGTTGGCGTGGGCCGAATCGACGAGCTGGGCGGCGCCGAGGTGGGGGGGCGGCTGCGCCGCCGCGGCCGCGCCCGCGAGCGTCAGCACCGTCACGACCGCCGCCAGGAGCAGGGCCGAGCGTCGGATCATTGCGCTGTACCCGTCCGAGGAGAACCGTGTCGGAGCGGCGTTGGCAGGAGCCTCACCTACATTTTAACCCAGTCGTCAGGGGTCAGGGGGCAGTCAGCGGTCAGCGGTCAGCGGTCAGGGGGCAGGGGGCAGGACGGGACTTCGTCACGCCGTCACACGTCGTGGCAGCGTGACAGAACGCTCTTCCTGACCGCTGAACCCTGACCGCTGACCGCTGACTCCTACCACTGATACAGCATCAGATAGACGACGACGCCCGTCACCGACACGTACAGCCAGGTCGGCAGCGTCCACCGCGCGATGGCGACGTGGCGGTCGTAGCGGCCGCGCAGGCCGCGCGACAGGGTGACAATGGCCATCGGCACGATGGCCGCGGCGAGCACGATGTGCGAGATCAGGATGGCGAAGTAGACGGCGCGCACCGGGCCATGGCCCTCGAACGGCTTCGAGCCGGCGCTGGCGTGGTAGACGACGTAGGACACGAGGAAGAGCGCCGAGGTGGCGAAGGCGGCCAGCATGAACGCGCGGTGGACCGCCACGCGGCCCCGCCGGATCATCACGTAGCCGCACGTCAGCAGGATCGCCGCCGTGGCGTTGAGCGTCGCGTTCAGCGTGGGCAGCCAGGTCATGAGCGGTCAGCGGTCAGGGGTCAGCGGTCAGGGGGCATCCGAGTCAGCGCCGGCGCACGAGCCACGTGTCGGCCGCGAGGATCGCGAAGCCGAAGATCAGCACGACCGCGAGCGACCCGGCCAGCCCCGGCTCGCCCGCCACCGGCACGGTCGGGAAGATCGCCAGCCGGAGCGCCGTCACGCCGTAGGTCATGGGGTTGACCTGCATGATGGCGCGGATCCAGCCCGACGCGCCCGAGGCGGGGAAGACCGCGCCCGAGAGGATCCACATCGGGATCAGCGCCACGTTCATGATCGCGTGAAACCCTTGCATCGAGTCGAGCCACCACGCGATCAGCAGGCCGAGGCCGGTGGTCGCGAAGCCGAGCGCGACGATCACGCCCAAAAGCAGCGGCAGGGCGGCGAGCGTGACCGGCAGCCCCGCGAACGGCGCGAGCAGCAGGAACGCCGCCGCCTGGATCAGGGCGAGCGTGGTGCCGCCGAGCACCTTGCCCATCACGATCGCGCTGCGCGGCACGGGCGCCACCAGCACGCCCTGCATGAAGCCCTCTTGCCGGTCCTCGATCACCGAGATCGTCGAGAAGATGGCCGTGAAGAGGACGATGAGCGCCAGCGTGCCCGGGTAGAAGTACTGCAGGTAGCCGCCGACCGGCGGCCGGGTCGCGTCCCCGTTGAACGAGTGGTTCAGACCCGAGCCCAGCAGCAGCCAGAAGATGACGGGCGACCCCAGCGCGCCGATGACGCGGCTCCGCTGGCGGAGGAACCGCACGATGTCACGCAGCCACAGCGTATAGGTCGCCAGCAGCATCAGTCAGTCCCGAGTCCCCGGTTCCCAGTCCACAGTCCCCAGTCCCCAGTCCCCAGTCCCCAGCCCCCAGTCCCCAGCCCCCAGTCCCCAGCCCCCAGTCCCCCCAGAGGTCCTCAATTCAGCCTCCGCCCCGTGTGGTGCATGAACACGTCCTCGAGCGTCGGCTTGCCGAAGGTGACGGCGTCGATCTCGCCCGGGAAGGCCTCGACGAGCATCGGCACGAACTCGTGGGCCCGGTCGCGCTCGATGCGCACCTGCTCGTCGATGACCTCGGCCTTCACGCCGAAGCGCGCGGCGATGCGGGGGGCCAGCGCCGGCGCGTCGGCCGACGAGATCAGGATCACGTCGCCGCCGATCTGGGCGGTGAGCGCCGCCGGCGTGCCGAGCGCCACGAGGCTGCCCTCGTGCATGATGCCGACGCGGTCGCACTTCGCCGCCTCGTCCATCAGGTGGGTGGTCAGCACGACGGTCGTGCCGTCGCGCTCGCGCAGCGTCAGCAGGTGGCGCCACACGTCCCGGCGCGCGCCCGGGTCCAGGCCCGTCGTCGGCTCGTCGAGCACGAGCACCGCGGGCCGGTGGAGCAGGGCCTTGGCCAGCTCGGCGCGCCGCTGGAGGCCGCCCGACAGCGTGTGCACGAGGTCGCGCGCGCGGTCGGCCAGCCCGACGCGGTCCATCGCGTCGGCGATGCGGCCGGCGAGCGTCCGCCCGCGCAGGCCGTACAGGTGGCCCTGGTGCCGCAGGTTCTCCTCGACGGTGAGCCGCACGTCGAGCGCCGGCGCCTGGAAGACGACGCCCAGACGCCGCCGCACGCGGTCGGGCCGGGCGGTCACCTCGTCGCCGGCGATCCGCACGGTGCCGGAGGTCGGGCGCATCAGGGTGGAGACGATGCGGAAGAGGGTGGTCTTGCCGCCGCCGTTCGGGCCGAGGAGGGCGAAGACCTCGCCTTCGGCGACCGAGAAGCTGACGCCGCGGAGGGCTTCGCGGTCGCCGTAGGTGTGACGGAGGTTGTCGACTTCGAGTGCCGCAGCGGACAAGGAGACGTCCCGTCAGTCGATCGGGCCGGCGGCGCCGTGCCGCCGCCGGCGGTGCCCGCGCGGTCAGACGCGGTTCGCGATCATGAGTATCCAGACGATCGGCAGATACAGCACGGAGCCGAGGAACAGGAGCCGGGCCGCGCCGAGGGTGCGCCGCAGGGCGAACCGCACGGTCAGCGCGAGAAACGCGACGCCGAGCACGAGCGCGCCGGCGAAGTACGCCGCCCCGGTCAGGCCGAGCACGGTGGGCGCGAGGCTCGCCGGCACGAGCGCGGCGGCGTAGAGCATGGCCTGCCGGCCGGTGCTCCGGCCGTCGGGCTCGACGACGGGCAGCAGCGGGAAGCCGCCGCGCGCGTAGTCGTCGCGGTACATCCAGGCGATCGCCAGGAAGTGCGGCAGCTGCCAGAGGAACACGATTGCGAACAGCGTCAGGCCGGCCGGATCGATCGCGTCGCGCGCCGCGGCCCACCCGATGAGCGGCGGCAGCGCGCCGGGTACCGCGCCGACGACGGTCGCGAACGAGGTGTGCCGCTTGAGCGGCGTGTACACGAACGCGTAGCAGACGACGGTGACGAGGGCGACGCCGGCGGCGAGCAGGTTGGTGCCCACGGCGAGGCCCGCGAGGCCGAGCGCCACGAGCGCCACGGCGAAAAACAGCGCCTCGGTCGGCTGGAGCCGCCCGTCGGGCAGCGGCCGGAGGCGCGTGCGCCGCATCAGGCCGTCGGTCTCGCGCTCGGCGACCTGGTTGAGCGCCGCCCCGCCGCCCGCGACGAGCGCCGTGCCGACCACCACGCTCACCAGCGTGCCCAGCTGGCTGTCGGGGCCGGCCCCCATGTAGTAGCCGGCCATCGTGCTGGCGACGACCAGCAGATTGACGCGAGGCTTGGCGAGCGTCAGGAAATCCGAGGCGCGGGTGCGGGACACCGGCAGCGTGACCGTCTCGCTCTTCATGCCCTCATCCGCCCATGTTGAACGTGAAGGTGATGGCCTTGGTCTCCTTCGGGCCGACGGTCACGGTCTGGGTCTGGGTGCCGAGCTTCTCGTGCCAGGCCTCGATCTCGTAGGTGCCGGGCGGCAGCGACTGCAGCTCGAATGCGCCGCCACTGGCGCTCACCGCGTAGTAGGGGCTGTCAACCACGCCCACGTAAGCGTTCATCCAGCCGTGCACGTCGCACTTGAACGGGATCATGATCTCGGGCGCCGTGAAGGTGTGCGTGAGCTTCATGCCCTTGATGGGCTGGCCCATGTTGAATTCGGCGTTGACGCTGGGCACGGCGTGCACGTTGTGCAGCGTGTCGTCCCCGTTGATCACCTCGAGCGGCTGGCCCACCTGGATGCCCGCCACGTGCGGGTGGTAGCGGCAGCCCTGCTGGTCGAGCACGACCGGCGTGGTCGGCACCGGGAACTTCAGGTCGCCGAGGCCGCTCTTGACGAACACGAACACGTTGTCGAGCCCGTGCTCGCCGCTGACCACGTAGTACTCCGTTGTCTGCGGGCCGGCGACCGCGCACGCCGGGTCGGCGTCCATCTGGATCACCTCCGGCTTCGGCGCCTCGCCCTGGAGGACGACCTTGCCGGTGATGGTGGCCGCCGTCGCCGGATCCACGGGCGAGGCCGTCGGGGCCGGCGCGCTCCCGGTGGCCGGCGCCTGCCCGCCGCCGCAGGCGGCCAGGCCGAGACACGCGGCGGCCGACACCGCCAGCCACGCTCGGTTCAGCTGCATCGGTTTTTGTCTCCTGGTCGATCCGTCCATGAGTATCACACGGGGCCGGAGGTTGCCAAACCGTGCCTCACGGTCACCACGATGTCACGAAGGGGTTCCTGGCGATGGCACGAAGGGTGTCCCGCTGCATTCGTGCCACGGACGATCTACCACGAAGCTCACGAAGCCCACGAAGTGGGGCCTGCCGTCGCAGAGCGCGGCGGCCTGCGCGCCCTGCGGGCGCGCCGGGCACCGCGGCGGGCGCGGGCAAGAACGCGTGGGCCCGACCTCAGGACTTCCGCGGGCGCGCTCTTGCCTGCGTCCGCCACGGTACCCGGCCAGCGGCCTGGCCGGCTCGACGAGTCGCGGCCAGGCCGCGCAGGCCGCCGCGCGCAGCGTGACAGCCTTCGTGTTCTTCGTGCCCTCCGCGGTGATACGTCCGTCGGACACGTCCTTCGCGCCATCGTGGTGCCGTCCGCCGGTACGCTCGCAGCGTCGCCGCGACCGGCGCCGCGAATCAGGAACCCGCCGCCTCGTGCAGTTTCCGGAGGATCCGGTCCTGGATCCAGTGCGCGTCCCACCACTCCATGGGCGACACCATGTGGCCCCCGACGAGCACCGTGAAGTGCAGGTGGTCGCCGCCGGCCAGGCCGGTCTCGCCGCTCCGGCCGATCTCCTGCCCCTTGTCCACGTGGTCGCCCGGCTTGACGGCCAGCTCGGACATGTGGCCGTAGAGCGACTGCACGCCCATGCCGTGGTCGATCACCACCGCGTTGCCGTAGATGCCGAGGTTCGCCGCGTACACCACCGTGCCGGCGTTGCCCGCCCGCACCGGCGCGTGCTTGACCGACGCCAGGTCGAAGCCGAGGTGCACCTGCTGGTCCACCTCCTTGCCCTTGTAGAAATAGGTGCGGTGATCGGCGAAGGAGGCCTCGACCTTCGTGTTCGCGAGCTGCTCGAACGGCCCGTTCCAGAGCGTCTCGGGCGCCGTCTTGGCGGCGAGCGCCGCGATCGTCTCGGCGTTCTTGCGGCGCAGCTCGCCGTTGATGACCAGGAACTTCGCGAGCGTGTCGCCGGTGGCCTCGAGGTCCGGCTGCTGCTGGAGGATGGCCGGCACGACGCGGTCGAGGAACGCGTCGGCCAGCTCGATCCGGCTCCGCTTGAACGGCTTGGGAAACGCCTCGTGCTCGAGCGGCACGCTGGCCTCGTTGCCCGCGTCGTCGCGCGCGAAGACCGAGATCGGCGCGTTCAGGTCCTGGTCGTAGAGCAGCGCGAAGAAGGCGGCCTTGAGGCTCGGGTCGGTGAGCGACACGCCGTCGAGGTGCGCGCCCGAGGCCGGAAAGCCCGGATAGGTGACCTCGCCGACGCGCACGCCCGACTGCACGTCGGGGGGCGTCACGCGGTAGACGACGAACTCCGAGCCGCCGAGGTTGACGTAGTGGTGGGTGGAGAGCACGCCGATCTGCGGCGGCTCCAGCTTCACCTGGATGTCGCGCGCCGCCTCGGTCGTGGCGGTCCGCAGCCCGAAGAGCACCGGCCGCGCGGTGCGCACGACGACCTTCGCCGCGCCGGCCGCGAGATCCGGCACGTCGTGCTTGTTCAGGCCGCGCGTCAGGCGCACGCGCTCGGCCGTCTCCTGCTGCAGCGTGCCGCTCGACGGCGCGCTCAGCGAGAAGAGCGGCGTCGTCTTGCCGTTCTGCTCGAGCGTGACGTCGAAGCGCGAGAGCTGTCCGCCGGGCGTGTCCACCGTCACCTCGAGCTCGCCCGCGGTGCCCACGACCGTCACCGGCTTCAGGATGTCGATGGCGGGCCCTTCGGCCCGCCCCGCGACGACATACGCGCCGCCCGCGACGAGGGCGGCGCCCAGGAGGACCCACAGGAGTTTCTTCATCGTGAGTCGATCATATAGGCTCTCGGCTCTGGCAGGCCACAGACTACAAGCCGTCAGCCGTCAGCGGTCAGGAAGAGCATCCTGCGACGCTGACCGCGTGATATTGGCTGTGCCTGACCCCTGCCGGCTGACCCCTGCTCCCCCGGCCGCCTAGCCCCTGGTTGACGAAGCTCAGGCGGCCGGGTAGTATTGATGGTTCTTGTCGGCGCATGCCGGTATCGTCTAGGGGTCAGGACACGTGGTTCTCAGCCACGGGACCGGGGTTCGAATCCCCGTACCGGTACCAGGACTTCATGACCGGGTTTCCCCCCGGCTGAGCCTCGCTTCCTCTTCTGGGTCGGCGGGGACCCCTGCCCTTCGACGATGCTCAGGGCACCCTGAGCGGAGTCGAGGGGTGCACTCCGCCTGGCGCGTTCGGTGGCGCGGGGCCCGCACGCCCACGCCACCTCCGCGCTTCTCTTGGATCGGCGGGGACCCCTGCACCCCGCCGGGCGCGTTCGGCGGCGCGGGGCCCGAACGCCCGCGCCACCTCCGCGCTCGCTGTGATCGGTGCGTAAGCTCCTGAACGGCCTCTGGCTCGGGCTCGGAGCGGCCGGCGTGGCGCTCCTCGTCGGCGTCCTGCCGCGCGTGGACGACTTCGTCGCCACCGTCGAGCTGAAGACCTACGACCGGCGCCTCCGCCTGACCGCCGACCCCGCCTCCGCCGACCCCGACATCGTCCTCGTCGAGATCAACGAGTACTCGCTGCGGGCGCTCGAGCCGGTGGCCGGGCGCTGGCCGTGGCCGCGGGCCGTGCACTCGAGCGTCATCGACTACCTGGCGCAGGCGGGCGCGAAGGTCATTGCCTACGACGTGCTGTTCACCGAGCGCGACTCGCGGACCGGCTTCGCCTACGGCGGCGACACCTGGAGCGGGGCGGAGTCGGACGGCGCCCTCGTGCGGTCGACGAAGAAGGCCGGCACGGTGATTCTGCTCGCGGACGCGACGTTCGCCGGCCTCGAGCACGGCGCGCGCCTGCCGGACGCGGCGCCGGTGCCCGACGCGGGCTACCGGCTCGGCCCCCGGGTCGACGCGCCGCCGTCCGTCCAGCCGCCGTTCGCGGGCCTGGCCGAGGCCGCG
>JAHECP010000327.1 GCA_024641665.1 Acidobacteriota bacterium | reverse complement strand
CCGCCTTCCGGGCCGCCGCCGTCGGAGCCGCCGCCGCCGAAGCGGCCGGCCGCGCCGCCGGCCGAGCCGCCGTCGCCCACGCCGAGGTTCCCGCGCATCGACTGGGAGAGCCTCGTCGGCGTGAAGCTCTTCTCGGCGATTGCCGGCCTCGCGCTCCTCGTGGCCGGCGTCTCCTTCCTTCGCTACTCGATCGAGCACGGATGGCTCGCGCCGCCGGTGCGGGTCGCCATCGGCATCCTCGTCGGCGTCGCGCTGCTCGTCGTCAACGAGCTGCACGTGGCGCGGCGCTACCGCGTCACCGCCAACGCGCTCGACGCGGGAGCCATCGCGCTCCTCTTCTCGACCTTCTTCGCCGCGCACGCGCTCTGGAACCTGATTCCGTCGCTCGCGACGTTCCTGCTGCTCGCGCTGACGGCGGCGGTCGCCGTGCTGCTGTCGATCCGCCGTGACTCGCGCTTCATCGCCGTGCTCGGCCTCCTCGGCGGCTTCGCGACGCCGGCGCTGCTCTCGACGGGCGAGAACCGGCCCATCCCGCTCTTCGCCTACCTGCTGCTCCTCAACGTCGGGCTTGCGTGGGTCGCGCACCGCAGGCGCTGGGCCGCGCTGACGGCGCTGTCGCTGGCCCTGACGACGCTGTACCAGTGGGGCTGGGTGCTCCGCTTCCTCGACGCCGCGCAGGTGCCGCTCGCCGTGGGGATCTTCCTGATCTTCCCGCTGACGGCGTTCGCGCTGCGCGCGCTTGCCGCGGGACGCTCGGCGGACGAGCCGGAGGAGACGCGGCTGACCTTCGAGCGCACCGCGGCCGTCGGCGCCGTGGCGCCGCTGCTCTTCGCGGTGCTGCTCGCGGCCGTGCCGGCGTACGGCGCGCGGTTCGGCGTTCTCTTCGGCTTCCTGTTCGTGATGGACGCCGGCTTGCTGGCGATCGCGCGCGCGCAGAGGCAGTGGCCGCTGCACGCCGCGGGCGCCGCCGCGACGCTCGTGGTCTTCGCCGTCTGGCTCGGCGCGTCGTACGTGAGCCCCGCGTGGCCGTGGGTGCTGGGGATCCTCGCCGTCTTCGTCCTCTTCTTCCTGCTGGCGTCGCCGGTGCCCGCGCGAGGCGCCGCCGGCGCCGGCGGCGATCCGGGCGCCGTCAGCCGCGCGATCCGTCTCGCGGCGCCGCTGCTGCTCTTCGTCCTGCCGGCCCTCGTCGGGCTCGAGCCGGCGACCGCCCGGCCGTGGATCGTGTTCGGGGTCGCGTTCGCGCTCGTCGCCGGCGTCGCCGCGGCGGCGATCCGGCGCGACGACGGCCTGGCGTATTTCGTCGGGGCGTTCTTCGTGCTCGCCGCCGAGGCGGTGTGGTGCACGCGGTACCTGACGCTCGAGCGGCTCGGCGCGGGAATCGGGATCCTCTCCGCGTTCGGCGTGCTCTACCTTTCCGTGCCCGCCGTCGCGCGGCGGGTGGGGCGGCCCTTGAGGCCGGCGGGCGGCGCGGGCGTGGTGCTGCTCGTCAGCCTGGGCCTG
The DNA here is from genome assembly GCA_024641665.1 of Acidobacteriota bacterium. Lineage (GTDB taxonomy): Bacteria > Acidobacteriota > Vicinamibacteria > Vicinamibacterales > JAHECP01 > JAHECP01. Next base: position 2,084 of record JAHECP010000327.1, on the reverse strand, counting down.
TTGCTGTTCCTCGCGCATGGCTCGCTGGCCCCCGCCGCGCTGTGGGGGCTGGCGCTGCTGCTGGGCATCCTCAACGCGGGGCTGTTCATCGAGTCGGCGGCGGGCCGGCTACCGCTGCTCTCGGTGGCGGGCAGCGTCGTGTCCTGGCTGGTCGTCGGCGCGTGGTGGGCCGGGACGGCGTCGCGCGCGCCGCTGCTGCCGGCCCTCACCGTCGTCGGCGGCCTCGCGCTGGTGATGATCGCCGGGCACGTGTGGACGAGGCGCCGCGCGGACGGCGCCGACGCGCGCGGCATGGAGGCCGGGCAGTACGTCGGGCTCGGCGCCTACGTCTTCTTCGCCGTCGTGGCCGGACAGCCCGCGTTGTCGATTCCGCCGTGGCCGCTCTTCGCGGTGCTCGGCGTGGTGACGCTGGCGTTCGGCACGGCGGGCCTCGCCCTGCGGAAGGCCGATCTGCACGTCGCCGCGGTCGCGGCCACCGCGTTCACCCTCATGATCTGGGCCGGCGTGGCGGGCGCGGCGCCCTGGCCCGCGGTGGCGATTGCCGCGGCCGGCGCGGGCGCGGCCTACGCGCTCGCCTGGATCGCGGTCTCGCGCGCGGCGGGCGACCGCGGGTGGGTGCCGCCGTTCGGCGCGGTGGTCGCCGCCTTCCTGGCCGAGCTCGAGGCGCTGGTGGCGGCCGAGCGCGCCGGCGCGCCGGACGTGGCGCTTCTCGCCGCCGCGCACCTGGCCCTGCTCGCCGCCATCCTCGCGGTGGCCGGGTGGCGCCGCTGGCACCACGCGGCCGTGATCGCGGTGGCGACGACGGCGCTGGCGGTGCTGCTGTGGATCGACTCGTCCTCCGCGGCGCCGACCTGGGGGGCGATTCTCGTGCTCGCCACGCCGCTCTACCTGGCGTTCGCGGCGTACCCGCTGGTGCTGGGCCGCCGCGCGGGCGCGGCGGGCGAGCCCTACCTGGCCGCGGTCGTCGCGGGCGTGCCGTTCTTCTTCTTCGCCCGCCACGCGCTCGTGCTGGGCGGCTTCGGCCCGATGATCGGCGCGTTGCCGGTCGCGCAGGCGGCGCTGATGGCGGTGCTCCTGCGCCGGCTGCTCGCGATCGAGCCGCCGGGCGCCCGTGCGCAGGGCCGTCTGGCCCTGGTGGCCGCGGCGGCGCTCGCCTTCATCACGGTCGCGATCCCCCTGCAGCTCGACCGGGAGTGGATCACCCTCGGCTGGGCGCTCGAGGGCGCGGCGCTCGCGTGGCTCTTTCGCCGCATCCCGCACCGCGGGCTGCTCGGTTGGGCGCTCGCGCTCCTCGCGATCGTGTTCGTGCGGCTCGCGGCCAACCCGCACGTGTTCCACTACGCGCCGCGCGGGCCGATGCGCATCCTGAACTGGTATCTCTACACCTACGCGATCGCGGCCGCGGCGTTCTTCCTCGCGGGATGGCTGCTCGCGCCGACCGACGACCGCCTCGGGCGACGGGTGCCGCGGCCGGCGCACCTGCTGCCGGCGGCGGGCGGCATCCTGCTCTTCCTGCTGTTGAACATCGAGATCGCCGACTACTACGCCGAGGGGCCGACGATCGTGTTCCGGTTCGGCGCGGCGCTCGGGCAGGATCTGAGCTACACGATCGGCTGGCTCGTGTTCGCGCTGGTGCTGCTCGCCGCGGGGATCATCCTGCGCAGCCGGCCGGCGCGCATGGCGTCGCTCGGGCTGCTGGCGGTGACGGTGTCGAAGTGCTTCCTGTACGATTTCAGCCGGCTGGGCGGGCTCTATCGCGTCGGGTCGTTCGTCGGCCTGGCCGTCTCGCTGGCGCTGGTGGCCATCGCGCTGCAGAAGTTCGTGCTCGCGGCGCCGGAGGAGCGGACATGAGGCGCGGGGTGATCTGGACGTGCGGCGTGGCGCTGGCGCTCGCGGCGGGCGCGAACCCGGCGGGCCAGGCGCCGGCGCGCGGCGGCTTCCGGTGGGAGCGGCCGGTCGTCCCGGCCGGCGCGGGGCCGGGCCGCCTCGACGTGGACGTGGCGCTGGCCGCCGGCGGCGCGCAGTTCGGGGTCGCGCGCTTGGGCGGCGGGCCCGACGGGACGCCGCGCTTCGTCGCGCGCGAC
>JAHECP010000326.1 GCA_024641665.1 Acidobacteriota bacterium | reverse complement strand
CCGCGGTCGGCGGCGCGCCGGCCTCGACGCCGCCGCGCGGCGCGGTGTCGCCCGCCCGACGCCCACCCTGGGCCTGGCCACCTCGCTGGCCCTGCTGGCCCTGCTGGCCTTGTTGGCCTTGCTGACCTTGCTGGCTTTGCTGGCCTTGCTGGGTTCGCTCCTCCATCCGCTGCTCGAGCGACTCCATCCCGCGCACGAGATCGCGCGTCTGCCCGAGCGCGGTCGCCATCGGATCCTCGGCCCGCTGGCCGATCGCGCCGGCCGCGTCGCGCAGCCGCTCGCCGAGCGACCCGAGGTCCTCCTCGATCATGCCCTCGAAGGCCGCCGCGTCCTGGCCGGTGCGCCCCTGGATGACGGCCTTCGAGTACTGAATCTTCTCCTTCAGCTTGTCGTCGCGGATGCCGTCGGCGGCCGCCTGCGTCTTGCGTGCGGCCTCGGGCTCTTCGCGGCGCGACTCGGCGGCGGTGCGATCGAGCTGTCGCTCGAGGTCGGCCACCTCGGCCGACTGCGCGTCCTTGCGGGCCATCAGGCGCTGCAGCTCGTCGCCCTGGAGGCCGCCGGCCTGGGCGCCCTGGCGCACCTCGCTGCCGATGTCCTGCTGCTCCTGTTGCAGGCGCTCGACCCGGCGCATGGCGTCCTGCAGGTTGCGCTGCAGCCGGTCGCCCTGTTCCTGCGCGAGCCGGCCCGCGGCCTGCTGCAGCCGCTCGAGTGCGGACTGCGCCCCGGCGATCGCGTTCTGGTCGCCGCTCGCGGCGGCGCGGCGCATGGCGTCGGCGGCCTGCCGCAGCTGGCGGGCCGCGTCGGCGAGGTCGGGACGGTTGTTCTCGCGCGAGAGCCGCTCGAGCCGGCGCGCCGCCTCCTCGGTCTCGTCGGCGAGCTGGCGCTGGCGGGCGCCGCCGGCGCCGCCCGACGCGTTGGGCTGCCCCGCCATGCGCCGCTGCCGCTCGGCTTCCTGCTCCTGCCGGCGCGCGAGCTCCTTGAGCCGCTCCAGCATCTCGTCCACCTGGTTGTCGGTGGCCTGCTGCTGGCTGCGCTGCTCGGTCTCGTACTGGTTCTGCAGCTTGTCCATCTCGAGCTGGAAGAGGTCGGCGAGGTCCTCGGCCCGCGCGCCCTGGCCTCCGCCCCCGCCGCCGCCCTGCTGGTTGCCCATCGAGACCCGGACGTCGCGGTACGCCTCTTCGGCCTGCTGCAGGCTGGCCAGCGCGCGCTGCTCGGGCGAGAGCGCCTGGCGGGCCCGCTGCCCCTGCAGCTCCGTCTCGGCGCCCTTCATCTCGTCGACGGCCTTCGAGAGCAGGCCGGCGATGGTCTGCATCTCCTCGTCGCCGCCGCCGAGGCGCATCTGCATCTGCTGGACGAGGGTATCCACCTTCTCGCGCAGCTGTCCCTGCGCGAGGGTCAGGAACACGACGTCCTGCTTGTGCTTCTCGGCGGTCACGGTGAGCCGGTCGCGCACCACGTTGAACGTCGCGGTGACGATCTGCCGCTGCTGCTCCGACAGCGCGCCGCCCGCGGCGCCGCCGGCCCCACCGCCCTGCTGCCCGCCCTGCGACTCGGCGGGCTTGTAGTCCTTGCGGAACGGCCGGATCTGCAGGAAGTACAGGTCGCTCGACGCGGTCTTGCCGCCGCCGACGCCGTCGTTGTCGGTGACCTTCGCGTAGTACGACACGACGTCGCCCGGCTTCAGGTTCATCTCCTCGAGGAAGAACGTGTGACCGGCCGACACGTCCTTGCGCGGCTCGCCGCGCGCCGCGTAGAGCGTCGCGGTCTTCTCGGCGCCGCCGTTCACCGAGTACGCCAGGTCGAGCCGGCCCACCCCGAAGTCGTCGTCGGCCCTGGCCTCGACGTACACCTCGTCGACGCTGGTCGGCCGCTCGTCGCGGCCCGGTTTCGAGAACGACACGGTGGGCGGCTGGTCCGACAGCACGTCGATCGTGTACTGCGGCGAGGCGGCCACCATCCCGCCGGCCGCGCTCTGCAGGTCGATCCGGTAGAAGCCGTTCTTCGTCACGGTGAAGCGGCCGGTCAGCGTGCCGTCGGCCTCGACGGCGAGCGGGATCCGGTTCGCCTCGTCCAGCCGCACCTCGCCGGCCGGCACCTTCATCGTGGGCGTGGCGCGCAGCTCGACGATCGTGCCCGTCAGCACGGCGAGGTCGCCGCCGTGCTCCACCGTGCGCGGCTCGAGGCCGGTGTAGGCCGGAAAGCGCAGCACGAGCTCCAGCGTCTGGACGTAGGGCAGGTCGGACGCCTGCAGGGTGTAGACGGGCGAGCGCACGCCGGCCGCCTGCACGAAGTAGTCGGTGGCGCCCTGGAGGTCCAGCACGATGCCCTCGAACTGGCCCGGCGCCGCGCCGGCGGCGAGCGGCATCCGCTCGAACGGCGCGTTGGGGCTCCGCCGCGTGTACACGTCGGCCTCGTCCGCGCCGAAGCCCGACAGGGTCGCCTTCACGGTGACGTCCGACCCGCGCGCCACCGTCGCGTCGCCCGGCTCCACGGCGATGTGATAGGGACTCGCGGCCTCGAGGCTCTCGGCGGGCAGGAGCAGCGCCATCGCCGCGTGCCGCAGGTACGCCGGACCGAACAGCATCAGCAGCGTCGCGCCGGCCAGCAGGCCGGCGATCGCTACCGACGCCTTCCGGTAGGTGGGCCGCTCGAGCGCGCGCCCGTAGTCGATCTCGCGGCACTTCCGGACGGCCAGCTCCACGACCTTCCGGACGAGCGCGGGCGAGAGCCGGTGCTGCGCCCGGGCCTGGGGCGAGTCGGCGTCGATCGCGCTCACGACCGCGGCCTGCAGCTCGGGCTCGTGCTCCTCGATGTAGAGCGCCACCTGCTGGTCGGTCACGCGCCGCAGCAGCGGCCGCACCAGGAACCAGCCGACCAGGCCGAGGACGACCGCATATACGCCCACGCGGAAGCCCACGACCGCGGCTGGGCTGAAGCGGAACGTCTCGAGGCCGTAGGCCGAAAGCAGGAACGCGGCCAGCCCGGCGCCGACCACGGCGGCGACGCCGCGCAGGGCGACCTTGAGCCGCCAGCGGTTCCGCACCTGACGAATCGCGCGCAGCAGATCCTCGCGGTCGGTGACGAACACTGGTTCGTTGAACATGACAGCCTCACTTCACGGCTTACGGCTTACGGCTTACGGCTCACGCCGGCTCACGGCTTACGGCTCACGGCTTGGGGCTCGGGCTCAGGACTCATTCCGTGTCCCATTTCGTCCGTCCATTCCGTACCCCATTCCGTCCTCCCATTTCCGTGGCTCATTCCCTGGCGATTTCCGTGGTCCTTCCGTGGCTCATTCCCAGAGCCTACGTCATCGTCCTCGGCATCCGGTTCGCCAGCAGCGTCTCGCCGAGCAGCACCAGGAGCGCCACGACGATCAAATACCACCACAGTGACTGCTGGTGCTCGCGGTCGGCGGCGGCCGTCTCGGGCGTCGCGTTGCCGGGCTCCGCGGGCTCGGCGGCCGTGGCGGCCGCGACGAGCTCGGCCGGGTCGAGCGGCGTCAGGTCCGACTCGGCCGGGTCGACGTTGGCCGCCAGGACGGGCGCGCTCCTGGCGCCGTCGCGGCCGCGCAGCTCGTACAGGCCGG
>JAHECP010000022.1 GCA_024641665.1 Acidobacteriota bacterium | reverse complement strand
CCGCCGCCTCGCCGAAGGCGCGGACCTGGTAGCCGGTGGTAGCCGAGAAGAGGAGGACCCTGCGCATGCCGTCAGCCGTGTGTAGGGGCGACCTGTCAGGTCGCCCTACCCCCTGAGCCGTGAGCCGTGAGCCGCCCGCCCTGAGCGAGCGTTGCGAGTCGAAGGGTCAGATCAGAGCCACCTGCTCTGACGTCGGTTCGGCTCAACAATACCAGGGCTCGTTGAGATACGGCACCGCGGTGCGCGGCCGCGCGGCAGCGGTCGCGGCGCGGGGAACCGGCCGTCCGGCCGCCGCGCACGCCATCTCGCGGACGCGCGCGAAGAGCGCGGTGCGCGACGCGCCGGGCCGCCGGCCGACCAGGTCGACGATCGCGGCCTGCAGGCGGTCCACGTCCGGGTCCGCGTGCCGCCACGGATACGCGAGCGTTTTCGGATCGAACGGGCCGACGAACCGGCGCACCTCGGCGAGCTCGAGCAGACGCGAGCCTTCCGGCACGAGCAGGCGGATGGCGAGCTGGATGGGCGCGACGGCGTCGATCAGATCGAGCCCCGCGATCGCCTCCAGCAGATCGACGTAGCCGGCCTTCGTCGTCCAGGGCGTGAACGGCACGAAGGTGGGCGCGAGCGACCTCGAGCGCGTGCCGCGGCCCGTTGAGGAAGTCGGGGTCGCCGAAGGTGATGTGCCGGGCCCCGGCCGCGACCTGCGCGCGGACGTCCGCCATCACCACGTCGGGCGGCACGACGCGGAAGCGGCCGCCGTAGACGGGCACGACCGGACAGTGCCGGCAGAGGTGCTTGCAGCCGCGCGAGGCCTCCGTGTAGCCGGTCACGCGGCGCGCGCCGCCGCCCGTCTCGAGCGCCGCGTAGCGCGCGAGCGGCGGCAGGTCCGAGCGATCGGGCACGCGGAACGCCAGCCGCGGAACGTCGTCCGAGGCGGACGTCTCCGCCGGCGCGCCCGCCTCGAGCCGCCGTGCCAGATCCACGAGCGCGGCCTCGAACTCGCCCCCGAGCACGCTCCCGACGCCCATCGACCGCAGCAGCGCCGCGTTGAGCGGCGCGTAGAGCCCGTAGCAGCAGACGTGCGCGGCCGGATGCTCGCGGCGAATGCGCTCGACGACCGGCAGCACCAGTCGCGTGGCGGTGTGCATCGGCAGGTGCAGCGCCACGAGCGCCGCGTCGCGCACCACCTCGCCGGCGAGCGACACCTTGGCGAGGTCGAGACACGTCACCTCGAACCCCGCTTCGCGCAGCCAGGCCGCGGGCGAGGCCAGACCGAACGGCTGCCGGCCGAGCTCGTAGGTGGAGAGCAGCAGGATGCGCACCGTAACCACGATTGTACTATCGCGTGTCCGTTCACGGAACTGACGCGTGCCCGTTCATGGGGACTGACGCGAGCCCGTTCATGGGGCTGGCGCAGGTCCGTTCAGCGTGACACGTTCCGAACGGACAAGCGATAGTCCCCGGAACGGACAAGGATCCCCCTGAACGGACAAGGATCCCCGTGAACGGACAAGGATCTTCGTGAACGGACAAGGACCTTCGTGAACGGACAAGGACCTTCGTGAACGGACAAGGACCTTCGTGAACGGACCAGCGTCAGTGCCCGTGTGGTAGACTCGGCGACCATGAGCGCTGCATCCCGCCACCCGCGCGGTCTCTACGTCCTGTTCGCCACCGAGCTGTGGGAGCGCTACGGCTTCTACTCGCTCTTCGCGATCCTGACCTTGTACATGACCGAGCGGCTGCAGTTCTCCGACCGGCTGGCCGGGATGGTGTACGGGGCGTATCTCGGCGCCGTCTACTTCATGCCGCTGCTCGGCGGGTTCCTGGCCGACCGGGTGCTCGGTTACAACCGGGCCGTCATGTCGGGCGCGCTCATCATGGCCGTGGGCTACGCGTCGGTGGCGCTCGGGCCGCTGCCGTTCTTCTTCATCGGCCTCGGCCTCGTCGCCTGCGGCAACGGGCTGCTCAAACCGAACATCTCGACGATCGTCGGCAACCTCTACCGCGACAAACAGGAGCTGGCCGACTCGGCGTACAACATCTTCTACATGGGCATCAACATCGGCGCGTTCCTCGCGCCGTACGGCGTGGCGTTCCTGCGGGCGCGCTACGGCTGGGGCCCGGCGTTCTTCTCGTCGGCGGTCGGCATGCTGCTGGCGTTCCTCACCTTCTTCTGGTTCAACAAGGACGTCGCCGCCGGCGCGCAACGGAACGCCGACAGCACCCGGCCCGAACCCGCCCCGGAGCCCAGCGAGGCGCGCCGCCGGACGCTGGCGCTGCTCGTCGTGTTCGCCATCGCGGTGATCTTCTGGATCGCGTTCTACCAGAATGGCTTCACGCTGACGCTCTGGGCGCGCGACAACACCAACACGAGCGTCCCGCCGGAGATCTTCCAGGCGGTCAACCCGCTGGGCATCATCCTCTTTTCGCCTCTGCTGGTGATGGTGTGGACGTGGTTGCGCAACCGGAGCGTCGAGCCGTCCACGCCGGCCAAGATGCTCATCGGCCTGCTCTTCACGGCCGCGACGTTCGGCGTGATGGCGCTCGCGGGCTTCGTCGGCGGCGACACCGGCAAGGTGTCCCCGCACTGGCTGGTGTCGGCGTACCTGCTGATCGCCCTCGGCGAGATCTGCCTCAGCCCGATGGGCCTGTCGCTCGTCGCGAAGGTCGCGCCGCCCAGCCGCCGCGGGCTGCTCATGGGCGGCTGGTTCGTGGCGACGTCGCTCGGCGGCTACTTCGCCGGGATGCTGGGCGGCATCTTCTGGAACGCGATGCCGCACTCGCGCTTCTTCCTGTCGGTGGCCGGCCTGACGCTGCTCGCGGCGATCGTGCTCGTCGCGGCGCTGGCCTGGCTCCGGCCGATCTTCGAGCGCGCGCTCGCGGAACGGGCGGAAGCGAACTGACGCGGATCGTGCCGTTAGAACGCTACCGCCAGAAGCGCGACTTCTCCGGCTCGCCCGAACCGGCCGGTGACGACCGGCTCCGGGCGAAGCGCGCGGGGCGGCGCAAGGGCCTCTTCTTCTGCGTGCAGAAGCACCTCGCCAGCCACCTCCACTACGACCTCCGGCTCGAGCTCGACGGCGTGCTGCTCTCCTGGGCCGTCCCCAAGGGTCCGTCCCTCGACCCCAAGGACAAGCGCTTCGCGGCGCAGACCGAGGACCACCCCTACGAGTACGGCATGTTCGAAGGCGTGATCCCCTCCGGCTACGGCGCCGGCATCGTCATGCTCTGGGACTACGGCACATGGCGGCCCGAGACGGACGACGTGCGCGCCGCGCTGAAGAAGGGCGACCTGAAGTTCACCCTCGACGGCTACAAGCTGAAGGGATCGTGGGTGCTCGTGCGCACGCGCGGGTACTCGGGCACGAAGGACAGTTGGCTGCTCATCAAGCACCGCGACGAATGGTCGGGACCGCTCGACATCACGACCTTCGCGCCGCTCAGCGTGAAGAGCGAGGGCGACTTCGCCGACATCCTCGCCGCCGACGACCCGGCCGTGTGGACCTCGAACCGGCAGGATCTGCCGGCGAAGACCGGCGAGACCGGCGCCCTGCTCGCCGCCATCATCGAAGAGGCCGCGCGGAAGAAGCTGGCGGCCGCCGCGCGCGGCGGAGCCCGAACCAGGACCACGCACAGGCGTGGAACGAAGGCCACCAGGCGACCGGCGGCGAACGCGAGAAAGAAGAAGAGGTAGAAGCCGGTGTCGGGCCGGCTGAAGCCGGCCCCTACTCCATCCGTCGCGCCAGCACCCCCCACACCGCGTACGCGAGGCGACGACGATCGTGGCGCGCGATGTCGCCCGACCAGAAGTCGCCCGCGACGAGCTCGCAGTCCTCGGCCAGCTCGCCGAGCGTCAGGAGCTCCTTGTGCTCGGCGGCGTAGCGTTCGCGCGCCCCGGCCGAGGGCGGCGGCGCCGTGTTGGCGATGACGACGTCCACGGGACGGCCGATCGCGGCGCTCATGCGACGCGCCGCCTCGCCGGCCGTGAAGCCGCGCATGCCGCGCCCTTCGGTGAGCAGGTTGGTCACGAGAATGATCGGCCCGGGCACGCTCGCGAGCGCATCGGCCGCGCCGCGCACCATGAAGATCGGCATCAGGCTGGTGTAGAAGCTGCCGGGCCCGATCACGGCCACGTCGAACCCGCGGATCGCGGCCGCGGTCTCGGGGTGCAGGGCGACGTCCGGCTCGAGCCAGATCCGCTCGATCGTCCGCCCTTCCACCTGGCCGTTGTCCACCTCCACCTCGCCGGTGGTCTGCGAGCCGTCGGAGTAGGCGGCGCAGAGGCTCGCCGGCTCGACCGACACCGGCCACACGCGACCCGCGCAGCCCAGCAGCGATCGGAGGCCGTCGACGGCCGCCAGGAAGTCGCCGCTGTAGCGCTCCATCATCGACAGGAGCAGGTTGCCGCCGGTGTGGCCGCCGAGCCGCGCGTGCTCGAGGGTGGGCAGGCGCGAGAGCAGCAGCTTGCGCGCCTCGCGCTCGTTGCGCGCGAGGGCCAGCGCGCACTTGAGCACGTCGCCCGGCGGCAGCACCCCCAGCTCGTCGCGCAGCTGCCCGGAGCTCCCGCCGCTGTCGAACATCGTGACGACGGCGTTCACCGTCAGCCAGGGATTGGTCTTGAGCCCGCCCAGCAGGCTCGGCAGGCCGGTCCCGCCGCCGAAACACCCCACGCTCAACGTGCGCAGCCGCATGCGGGCATTGTAGCGCCAGGAGGCGAGAGCCATCCTCGTCCCCGGGTCCGCCCCGGTGGGTCTACCGGTGCACGAGCGCTCTGAGCTTCGCGAGGTCGAGCTGCCGGCGCAGGAACCCGACGGGCTGGGCCGGCCCCGCCACTCGAATCGACAGCGTCTGGACGGACACGTACGGCAGGTCGGTGTCGAAGTGCGCCATCACCTCCAGCGGGTCCGACGGGTCGTCGGACTGGAAGACGGACCAGTCGCCGAGCAGCAGGTCGAGCGAGGTGCGCCCCGGGGCGGCGCGCTGAAAGACGAACGCCGTCTCCGGTTCCTGCGCACGCTCGACGCGGTCGTCGAACAGCAGGCGCCGCTCGTTGACGGTCACCTCGATGCGCGCGCTGCCCGAGGCGTTGGCGCTCGGGCGCGCGGTCACCAGCCGCAGGTCACCGCCCGGAGCCGTCGCGCCCACCGGCTCGTAGCGAACGCTGAACGCCAGCAACAGCGGTTCTCTCTCGAGGCCCACGCAAATCGCGCGCGGCCCGCGCACGTCGGTCTCCTCGACGATGAGCCAGCCGGGCGGCGGCGCGGGCATGGCCGCCTTCAGGGCGCCCAGCGTGTCCACGTAGAACCGCCGCTCCCCCTTGGTCGTGTTCCGCGTCCCCTGATAGCACTGCCCCACGGCCGGCGCCGGGGCGCCGAGCGCCAGCAGACACACCACCGAGCCTCCGGAAAGGACACCACGTCCGCGCATGCCATCCTCCAATACCCTACTGGGAGTATCAGGTGAGAATTCTAACTCAAGTCGTGACGGTTGGTGCACTGCCGGATCGGTTTCTCTCGGAGCGGCACGGCTGAGCTTGCGCGGCCGGCGTCGCCCGGCTCGCAGGCGCTCCGGCTTCAAGGCTACAATCGACCCTTCGGCCTCAATCGCCGAACGACGCCAGCGGCCCCCGGGTCTCGCCGCAGAAGGAGGATTGTCGTGGCCATCAAGGACGCCCTGTTGCCCGAGTTCGACCACGAGATGGGGGTGACCCGCAAGCTCCTCGAGCGGGTGCCCGAGACCGACTTCGGCTGGAAGCCGCACGAGAAGTCGTTCAGCCTCGGTGCGCTCGCCGCGCATCTGGCCCAGCTTCCGGAGTGGTCGGCGGTGATCCTGGACCAGCCGTCGTTCAATCTCGAGCCGCGCAGCGAGCATGCGCCCACCCTTCCCGCCTCGCGGGCGCAGATGCTGGCGGCTTTCGACCAGGCGGTGGCGGCGGCCCGCGGCAGGCTCTCCGGCAAGAGCGACGGCGAGCTCATGGCGGGCTGGACCTTCCAAAGGGAAGGCAAGACCATGTTCACGGTGCCCGCCGTCGCCGCCTTCAAGAGCTTCATCGTCAACCACTCGATCCACCACCGCGGCCAGCTCAGCGTGTACTTGCGCCTGCGGAACGTGCCCGTGCCGGCGATCTACGGGCCGTCGGCCGACGAACCGATGTAGCCTCGGGCCCGCGAACCCCGAATGACCGAGACGAATCCGCCGCCGGGCACGCTGCCCCGCTCGACGCGGGGCCGGGCGGCCCTCGCGCTCGGCCTGCTCGCCTTCGGCCTGCTGGCGACGCTGAACACGGGCGGCTACCGCTACGGCGTCGGCGACCAGGCCTTTTACGTGCCGGCCGTGGAGGCCGCGCTCGATCCGGCGCTCTTCCCCCACGACCGGCCGCTCATCGACGCGCAGGATCGCCTGGAGCTCTTCGACGAAGCGGCGGCCGCCGTCGTGCGTGCGACCGGCCTGCCGCTCGCCTGGCTCTTCGCGCTGGGCTATGCGGCCGGCGTGCTCCTGCTCGGCCTGGCCGCGACGCTCGTCGGCCGCCGCCTCTACGCCACCTGGTGGGGGGTCGCCGCGCTCGGCCTCGCTCTCACCTTCCGCCACCGCATCGACAAGACCGGCGTCAACACGCTCGAAGGCTACCTGCATCCGCGCATGCTGGCCTACGCCGTGGGCCTCGCGGCGGTCGCGGCCTTCCTACGCGGCCGCTACTGGCTCATGGTGACGCTCGTGGTCTGCGCGGGTGTGCTCCATCCCACGATTGGCGCGTGGTTCGCCGTGTGGCTGACGATCGCGCTGGCCGTGGCCGAGCCGCGGTGGCGGCGTCCGCTCGCCGCGCTCGCGGCGCTCGGCGCGCTCGTCGTGGCGTGGGCCGTTCTTGCGGGGCCGCTCGCCGGGCGTCTGGTGCGCATGGACGCGGCATGGCTGGCCGTGCTGGCGTCGAAGGACTACCTCTTCCCCAACCGCTGGCCGCTCGACGCCTGGCTCGTCAACCTCGCCTACTCGGTGGTCATCGTCCTCGTCTACCGCGTGCGCCGGCGGGCGGGGCTCGCAAGCGCGCGCGAGGCGGGCCTCGTGGCCGGCGCGCTGGCGCTCGTCCTGGCGTTCCTGGGGACGCTGCCGCTCATCGCCGCCGGCGTGGCACTGGCCGTGCAGCTCCAGATTCCGCGGATGTTCTGGTTCCTCGATTTCCTGGCGACGGTCTACGTGGTGTGGGCGCTCACCGAGCACCCGGCGTGGCGCCTGGCACGCTGGCGCGCGGTGACGGTGGCGGTGCTGGCCGCGGCCTCGCTCGGCCGCGGCGTCTACGTGACCGTCGTGGACGGCGGGCGGCGACCGGGCGGCGCGGCGGTGGCGCGCCTCGGACCGGCCCCGACCGACTGGGAACAGGTGATGCGCTGGCTGCAGACGACGCCAGTCGGGTCGAACGTGCTGGCCGACCCGGGGCACGCGTGGCGCTACGGAACGAGCGTGCGCGCCGGCGCCTTGCGCGATGTGTACCTCGAGGAGGTGAAGGACTCGGCGATCGCGATCTACTCGCGCGACGTCGCCGTGCGCGTCGCCGATCGCATCCGCGCGCTGGGCCCCTTCGACGCGCTCACGGCCACGCACGCGCGCGCGCTGGCCACGGAGTACGCGCTCGACTACCTCGTCACCGAGCGCGACGTGGATCTGCCGATCGCCTACCGCGCCGGGCCGTTCAAGGTGTACCGGCTGCGATAGCCTTCACGGACAGCGCGCCGCTACTCATCGCGTCGCCCGTGAGGATGCGCCGCAGGTAGCCCGCCTGCCCCAGGTGGTGTGCGAGGTGCACGGCGAGGTGCAGCAGGAACAGTCCCGTCCGGATCCGCGCGCCGCCCACCGGCTCCGGGAAGAGCTGCGCCAGGGCGCGCTCGTCGAGACCCGGCAGCACGCGGTTCACCTCGTCGATGGCCGCGCGGAGTCCGGCCACGACCTCGGCGCGCGTGCCCGACCGGTCGCTGAACTCGGCCGCGCGATCGCGCACGTAGTGCGATCCGCCCAGCACCGTGCCCACGTAGTGCCGCAGGTTGCCCGCCACGTGGAGCGCCAGCGTGCCGGCCGAGTTGGTGACGCCGGGCAGCGTCCGCCAGATCAGCTCGTCGTCGGGAAAGAGCTGGATCTCGCGCTCGAAGCCTTCGAGCTCGCGGACGAGCAACCGGCGGACGTTCGCGACCGTGTCGGGCATGGCGTCCTCCTTCACCGCGTCAAGGCCCCTTTCAGCCGGTTCCAGTCCGTGCTCTTGACGACCGGGTCGGTCACTTCCGCGGGGCCCTCGAGAATCACGCACATGTTCTCGATGAACGGGGTGAGCGGCGTGTGGACGAACGGGAACGGCACGTCGCGGTGGCTCTGCAGCGGCAACGTCTTCTGCCAGTTGCCGTAGCACAGGTAGGTCGCGTCCCTCTCGCCGTTCAGCTCGTCGCTGGCCTCGAACCTCACGCGGTACGCAAGGTCCGGGCCCGCGACATCCAGTCGTTCGGCCTTCCCCCCGTGGATGGGCGTGCGGAGGTACGGCACGTTCGTCGCCAGCCTGATGGTGATCCTCTCCTGATCGACGATCTGGAACATCCGGCTGACGCCCTCGCCGGTGCCCTCGGCCTGGTACACCTCGGCGAGGCGCTGCAGCTCCTTGCCGCGCCGGCTCGCGGGATCGACCCGCAGGCGCACCTCGAAGCGGCCCGAGCAGATCGTCAGCGGTCGCGCCGGCGTGACCTTGGTCGCAATCGTCAAGTCGTCGATGCTCAACGGGCCCAGCTGCACCTGCCAGTCTCCCGCCAGGAGCGGCGCCTCGACGACGTCGCGGACGGCCTCGTGGAGCTTGAGAAACGCCGCCCGCTCGGGCGGCGTGGGCGGACGGCACTGCTCACCTCTGACCGGAGCGGCGCGGGCCACGCCGGCGCACGCGAGCAGTGCGGCGAGCAAACCAGCCGTGCAATGCCGGGTCATCGTCAACCTGCCTGACATGCCCGCGCGCCGGTTTCGCAAGGCGCGACGGGCTTCCTCCACACCATCTGCACGGGCCGTCTTCGATTGTACCTGAAGGGCGGCGCGGGCGGACGGCGTGTCAGGCAGGAGCCGGCGGCGGACGGCGCGATCCTACTGGGTCAACGCTCCCTTCAGCCTGGTCCAATCGATACGCTCGAGCACCGGATCGGCCGCCTCGGCGGGACCGTGGACGATGACGCAGAAGTTCTCGATGAACGGGGTCTCCGGCCTGTGGACGAACGGAAACGGCACGTAGTCGGCGGTCTGGACGGGCAGCGTCTTCCAGTCGCCGTAACACACGTAGCTCGTGTCGTCCTCCCCGCCCAGCCCGTCCTCCTGCTTCGACACCACGCAGTAGGGCGGCGGCGCGTCAGCGCGCGTCCGGCTTGAACTCCGCCCAGGGACCGCTGGTCTTGCGCAGCAGCAGCTCGTCGTGGTCGCGGACGATGAAGTCCGTCAGGTGGCCGACGACCTCGTAGCCGAGGCGCTCGTAGAGGCGGCGCGCCGCGTCGTTGAACGACGAGACGCACAGGAAGACGTTGGGGCTCTCCCGCGCGATGCGGCGCTCGGCCCAGCCGATGAGTGCGGCGCCGAGGCCGCGACCGCGCCGGTCCGGCCGCACGCAGATCGTCTGGATGTAGCCGGCGAGCGGCCCCCGCATCTCCAGCAGCACGAACGCCGCCACCTCACCATCTTCGAGGACGACGTGGAGCTCCTTGCCGGGATTCTGCAGCGCCGCCAGTGCCGACTCGAGCGTCCGGCCGAGGGTGATCCACGGCTCGGAGGCGAGCATCAGCCGGGCGCACGCCTCGGCGCACGGGCGGTCGCTCGGATCCACTCTCCGCACGTCCATGTTCGCGCCCTCTTCGCGCGTGGCGCGGTCAACTCTGCCTGCGGGCGAGCAGGAAGCGCGCGCCCTGGTCACCCCGACCCTTGAAGAGCGCGAGGTGCTCGTCCGGAACGCCCACCTCACGCGCGAACGGCTCCAGATCGCGCCGCGCCACCGTCACTTCCTCGAACCCGGCCCGGCGCCCGAGCGCCTCGAGCTCGCCGGCTTCGTAGAAGCGCAGCCGCGAGGCCATGGGCTCCGGCGCGGCCGGCGTGCCTTTCAGCTCGGGATCGCTGCCGAGGACCACGGCCCGTCCGCCCAGCACGAGCACGCGTCGCACTTCGGCGAGCGCCGCCACCGGATCGGGCAGGAAGCCGAGGACGCCCGTCATCGCGGCGCACGTGAACGTCGCGTCGGGGAACGGCAGCGCGTCGGCGCTGGCTTCTCGAACCGAGAGGCGGCCGTCGTTCACCGCCTGTTGGTTCTCCCCGCGCGCGAGCCGCACCATGTCCGGGCTGTGGTCGACGGCGGCCGCCAGACACCCGCTCCGGAGCGCGTCCTTGAGAAGCGCGCCGCCCCCACAGCCCACCTCCAGCAGGTAGTCCTCTTTCCTGAGCGCCAGCTCCTCGAGAATCACGCGGAAGTTGGGATAGTGATAGAGCGGATCCCGATAGACGCCGCGTGCCTGCTCTCCGGACGGCCGACGGGCGTGGCGGTCCGTCAGCCAGTCACCGAAGGCCGCCGGCGAGGTGGCGCGCAGGAGCGGCGCGACGACCTCGCCGGCGAACCAGCCCACCAGCGCGTCGGGGTCGCCGATGAGGCGGCCCCAGCCGCGGTGCTCGAGCGTCACCCGCGTGCCGCCGGTGACGGGCTCCAGGCGAAGCTCGACCTCCGTGATCTCGTCCGGACGCCAGTCGGCCGGGTGCCACTCGAGGGCCACGCGTTCGCCGGACCGCCACGAGACGACCTTGCCCACCGTCAGCGGGCCGGCGAGGACGCGGCCTCCTACGCCGGCCTCGATCTGGATCCCGGTTTGTGCCAGGGCGAAGGTCAGCTGATCGACCAGAGTTTCGAAGACCGCCGAAGGGTCGAGCCCAACCTCGATGCTCGCGCGAACAGTCGCCATCGTGTCCCCCTGGTCTCGCGACCGCCGGACGTGCGCCGCCGACGAAGTGCAATGTGAAGGTAAGGATGTCGCGCGCGCCCGGTCAGGCCGCCGGCCGGCCGGCGACAGACCTCGCCGGCCGGAGCCTGGACGACCAGCGCACGTGTAGGATTGACGCGTAACGTAGCACATCGTCAGACGCCGCGCAACGCCAATGGGGCGTCTCTCGGGGATGGGAACGGCGCCAGGCGGTTCACGCGCCCCACTCGGGGTCGGGGCGCTCCTTCCACGCCCAGGCGATGAAGTCCGTGAGCGGCGGCTCACCGCCGAGCTCGCGGATGCGCGTGGCGATCTGGCCGCGATGGTACGTGCTGTGCAGGACGACCTGGAGCACGCTCTCACCCAGGGTAGCCGGCCCCGCCGATCCGAGCCGCTTCACGACTTCGCTCGCCCACGGGACATCGAGCCGCTGGGACAGCGCGTCGTCCTTCAGGTGCCGCGAGAACTCGTGCAGCCTCGCATAGTACGGCCGCGCCCACGCCGACAGGGCCAACAAGTCGGCGAACGTGCCCAGCTCGGGCACGCGGATCGGCTCTCCGCGCCAGACCTGGAGATACACCCATTGCACGACATGGACGTGATGCAGCCGGTCCAGCAAGCGCGGATCCTGCTGCGCATCCCGCAGCGCCAGGACCGTCTGCCAGACGACCGCGTCGGCCCATTCCATGTGCCGGAGGAGATTCTGGTACTCGCCGGCGCGCAGGGATGCCGTCATGTCGGTCCTCCTCGTTTCCTGGGAATCCCGTTCCACGACCCGTTCGCCCGCCTGCGGCGATCGATCCCGCCTCACCGCTGGTCCATGTTCACGACTCGACGAAGCACACCCGCTTCTTCGACCACCCGGCTGCCGTCCGGCGAAACTCGTTGATGAGGCCCGCGCCGCCCAGGACGGCCGGCGTGGCGCCCTTCTGCCGCTCGAGCCTCCGATCGATCCGCACCGCCATGCAACCGCCGTGGATCCTGACGCCGGCGATCTCGAGGAACCACACGTCGCCGTCGTGCTCGGCGCGCTCACGAATCTCCGCAGGCGCCAGCAGCTCGACACCGGCCGACCGAATCCGGGAAAGGTCCACGTGGGCCGGCATGTGGGCGGACGACAGGACCAGACGGGAAACGCCGGCCGCGAGCTCGCTCCGCAGCGCGTCCTCGATGGCGAGCCGCGTGACCTCGTGCTCGTCCGCCTCGGTGAGCGAACCGCTCTCATCCGCCAGCGTGTCACAGCCCCGGTACGCCTCGATCACCACCGACGCGCTACTCGCATCGCCGACGTGCACGACCCGCTCGGCGGTCGTCTCGGACCCCGGCGCGTTCACCGCGATCTCGTAGTCGCCGGCCGGGAGGTTCCCGACCTGGAACCGGCCGTCGGTTCCGCTGACCGTCCCTGGCGCCGGCGCCCCGGGCCCCGCGTCCCTCGGGCGGATCCGCACGAGCGCGCCGGGCAGCGCGCCGGCCCAATCGACGACTCGGCCGCTGATGGCTCCAGTCGAGCGGAACTCGACGATGACGGGACGCCACGTCTGCGGGTCGCTGAGGAGGCCGTGGCTGGCGCTCACGATCTCGAGACGGCGCGGCCGCACCCGGATCAGGAGGTAGTCGTCCCCACGGTTCTTGTCCTTGTAGAACGCCGCCCATTCCTCTTTCCAGTGGACGCTCTTGGCCGCGGGGTCCGAAACGAGCTCGGCAGTTCCAATGAGGGTCACGTAGCTCGGGCCGCCGGGATCGAAGTAGAAGAGGGTCACGCGTGGGTCGGCGCGGATCTGTCCGACCTTCCGCGTGACGGGCTTCGTGGCGATCCACACCGTCAGGTCGGCTTCCGGCGCGAACGGGTCCACCACGCGGGCCTGCGGCTGGCCGTCCTCGCCAATGGTGACGAGGGCGCAGTACCTGGCCCGCTGCATCACGTCGGCCGCCGCCTTGACGATCTCCGAGCGTGGGCGAGGGGCGGGCGGAGGATTCTGCCCCGACGCGACGTACGGAAGGCACAGCGCGGTCACCAGGGCCGTGATGGTCACGTTGTTCATGAGGACCTCTCGCGTGAGCTGGCTCGCCCTGTCATGCCGCCCTCGGTTCCCGCCCGCGACGCGCCGATCACGCGCATCCTAACACGCCGGCGGCTATCGGACTCCGTCAGGAACCGTGCGAGGACGATGATGAATTCCTCTACATTGCAGATCTGAAACATCATGCTCGGATTCGAGTGTCTCCGCGTCCGCCGCGTCGGTGAGAGGAGCACCTCAGACGCTGCCGGGATCCATCGGCCGGATCCGCCCGTGGCCCGGGTAGACGCGGGTGGCGCCGTGGTCCCACAGCAGGCGCCAGCTCGCCGCGACGGTGGCCGCCTGCTCCGGCGTCGCGAGCGCGAGCGGCGTCAGGTCGCCGGTGAAGACCGCCCCGTCGTCCAGCACGAGCGACACGCTGTCGTCGGAGTGCCCCGGCGTCGGCAGGATTTCGCCGGCAATGCCGATCCGCTCGAGGAGTTTGCGGCTCTCAGGGCAGGCGATCGTCACGTTGTCGTCCGGCGTGATGTCCACGTACCGATCCTGCGGTTTGGTCCACCGCTTCATCAGCGGGATGGCTGGAACCTGTGTGTCGAGCACGAGCAACGGCACGCCCGCCTGCTTCAGCTCCTGCGCGAGGCCGGCGTGATCGATGTGGTAGTGGGTGGCCAGGTCGTACCGGATCTCCTCGAGCGGGATGCCCATCCGCTTCAGGCCCGCGCGCATCGTCCCCATCGTGCCCGGATAGCCGAGATCCACGAGCAGCCGCGACACGCCCGCGCTGACCACCCAGTAGTTCGTGGCGCGATAGCCGACGTTGACGATCGTGACGCGCGCGTATGGCGACATTGAGATGCTTCACCGGCCTTCGTGGTCGGCGTGGCAGTCAAAGGACGGCATGGACCGTTCGCACAGAAAACCCTTGGAGCAGGCCGTGGGCGACAGTCTGAAGAACGCCGCGCAGGCCAGTCACGGGGCGTGGGGATGGGGGCCCCCACGCCGCGTACAGGGACGATAGGCCGGAGCGGCGTTTTTCCGGCCTGCGGAAGCGGGTCTTCGAAGCGAACGGTCCATGCCGTCTAGGAGTGTGTCCGAGTAATGCGGAAATCAGCAGTTTTCGCGATCGCAGGGCGCGATTTTCCTAATGTTCTCAACGCCATGTTTCGCGAAAACCGATTACTCGGACACGCTCCTAGAGCGTCGCCGCGCCGGCGCCGTCTCAGCGCGGCTTCTTCGCCCCCACCTGCGGCTTCTCGTTGTTCAGCTCCACGATGTCCACCCCGCGCGGCTCGGCCCCGAGCAGATACCGCACGAAGTAGTCGCCGCGGAGCCAGAAGGCGTACTCGTAGAGCGGCTGGAACGAGTGACGCATCCCCGGCAGGATGAAGAAGTCGAACCGCTTGTTCGCCTTGATGAGCGCGTTCGCCAGCCGCAGGGTGTTTGCCGGGTGCACGTTGTCGTCGATGTCCCCGGTCACCAGCAGCAGGTGCCCCTTCAGGTTCTTCGCGATCTCCGAGTTCTTCTCGATGCTGTACTCGAAGGTCACCGCCCCGTCCTTGCCGGTCACCTCCTTCACGCCGTGGTGCTTCTCGCTCCACCAGCGGTTGTAGATGTTGTTCTCGTGGTTGCCCGACTCGGACACGGCCACCTTGAAGAAGTCGGGATAGACGAGCATCGCCGCCGTGGACATGAACCCGCCGCCCGAGTGGCCCCAGATGCCGACCTTGTCGAGATCGATCCACCGATAGCGCCGCGCGAGCTGCTCGATCGCCGCCTTCTTGTCGGCCAGGCCGTAGTCGCGCAGGTTGCCGTAGCCGTAGTTGTGATACCACTTCGACCGCTGGGGGTTGCCGCCGCGGTTGCCCACCTCGATCACGATGAAGCCGAGCTGCGCGAGGGCGATGTTGGAGCTGCGCGGCGAGAAGGTCTTCGTCACGCTCTCGGTCTGCGGCCCGGGATACACGTAGGCGATGATGGGGTACTTCTTCCCGGGATCGAAGTCGAACGGCTTGTACATCACGCCGAACAGATCCGTCACCCCGTCGTCCGCCTTCACCTTGAACGGCTCGGGGAACTGGTAGCCGGCCTCGGTGAGCGCCGAGACGTCGGTCGTCTCGAGGTCGGTGATCTTGTTGCCCATCGCGTCGAAGAACGCCGAGACCGGTGCCGTGTTCACCTGCGACCAGGCGTCCACGAAATACTTGCCGGAATCCGACATGCCGGCACTGTGCGAGGCGTCACCCGGGTTGAGCAGCTTGAGGCCGGTGCCGTCGAGGCCGACGCGGTAGAGGTGCGTGAAGTACGGGTCCTCGCCCTGCTCGTGGCCGCTCGCGACGAAGTACATGACGCGCGCCTTCTCGTCCACGTACTGGACGTTGCCGTCCACGAACTCGCCCGAGGTGATCTGGTTCTTCAGTTGGCCGTTCGCGTCGAACAGGTAGTAGTGCCCCCAGCCGTCGCGCTCGGACCAGTGAATCAGCTCCTCGCCGTCGTTCACGAGGAAGAGCGGCCGCGTCTCGACGTAGGTGTTGAGCCGCTCCTCGATGAGCGTCTTCACCTCGCCGGTCGTCGTGTCGGCGACGCACACGTCGATGCGGTGCAGGTCGCGGCTCGAGCGCCAGAAGTACAGCTTGTCGGAGGTCGTCGCCACCCAGCGCGGCTCGGTCTTCTCCTGCTCGCGGTCGCGGTCGAGCATGGGCGCCGTCGCGACGTCGAGCGACTGGTCCACGAACCGGTCGGCCTTCAGCTTCACGCGCTGTCTGGTGCCGCGGTCGAAGACGAGCAGCTCCGACTGATCCACGTTCTTCTCGCCGGGCATCGCGTAGCGGTAGGTCTCGAGCTTGGGCCTGGGCTCGGCCAGCGAGTCGATCACCCACAGGTCGGCCACCTTGCGCTGGTCCACGCGCTCGACGGCGAACTTCGTCGAGTCCTGCGCGAAGTAGGCCCGGATCGCCGGCACGCGCGGGCCCGCCGCGTTCTTGTCGTTCTTCTGGTCCTTCTTCAGGTCCTTCTCCTCCTCGGTCCGGACCCGCCGCGCGAAGCTGTCGTGCTCCTCCCCGTCGGTCGTGAGCTGGGTCTCCTGGACGGTGGCGTCGCCGAAGTCCTTCTGGGCCTTGGCGTAGTTGGCGGCGTCCATCATGTACAGGTTGTGCCCGCGCGCGAAGAGGATCGTCTGCCCGTCGGGCGAGACCTGCGCCCACTTGGGTTTCTCGGGCTTGGGCTCGAAGCCCTCGAGCAGGGTCACCTGGCCGGTGGCGAGGTCGTACTCGAAGTAGAGCTTGCGGTTCTTTTCCTCGGGCTCCTTCTCGGCCTGCTCGCCGCCCTGCTCCTCCTTCTTCACCTGCTGGGTCTGCTCTTCCTTCTTCTCCTCTTTCTTCTCCTCGGTCGCGGCCGCCTTCTTCGTCTCGACGATGTCGGCGTCCTTGGGGATCTCGACGTAGAAACGGATGGCGGCGTCCTTGTTCACCCACTCGAGCTTCTGCACGGGCAGGTGCTGCGAGTCGTACGGGATGCGCGTGATCTTCGTGAGCATCGCCGCCATCTTCGCGTTGTCGAAGAGCGGCGCGCGCGTCTTCCTGACCGGGTCCACGAGCATCCAGCGCGTGCCCTGCGGGGTCTCGAAGCGGTACCAGAAGCGGTCGCTCAGCTCGGCCCAGTGAGGCTGCACGGACGTGTCGAATACGAGCTTCTGGATCTTCTTGGTCATCCACCGCGCCGCCAGCTCGTAGTTCGGCTTGGGGGTCTCGCGCTCTTGGGCGGCAACCCGGGCGGCGCCGACGGCGACGAACGCGGCAAGGACGACGAGCGTCCAGAGGGAACGAGAAAGACGGGCGTGTGACATGGGAAGACTCCTGCGGCCGGAGAGAATCACGGCGACGGCCTCGCGGACTCTACCACGACGGCGCGAAGGGAAACCACGGTGGCACGAGACACAGCGGGGGCTGGGGGCTGGGGACTGGGAGGGACCACAGAATGACCACGGAAATCGCCACGGAAGGTACGTAGCGCAGGGCTTCCGCCTTCGCTGAAGCTACGGCGGACCACCACAGCCTTGGCGGAGGTGGTCAGCCCTGCGCCAGCCGGGCGCACGCCTGACTTGTCCCGAGCGCAGCCGAGGGAAGGCGTGCGCTACGTGAGCCCGACCGCAATCGACTCGATGATGGCGAGGGCGCCGAAGGCGAGGAGGATGAGATAGATCGGCGTGAAGAACTCGAACCAGTCCTCGTAGCGGACGCCGGCCGCGGCGATGATGGCCATCAGGGCGCCGTTGGTGGGCGTGACGAGGTCGCACAGGCCGGCACCGAACTGGTACGCCAGCACGGTCACCTGCCGCGACAGGCCCAGCAGATCCGACATGGGCACGAGCACGGGCATCGTCAGCACCGCCTGGCCGCTCACGCTCGGCACGGGCACGTGGATGAGCGTGTGCACCACCATCATGCCCAGGGCCGACAGGGCCAGCGGCAGGTGCCGGAGCGGCGTGACGAGGCCGTTGACCACCGTGTCGATGATCAGGCCCTGGTCGAGCACCACGAACACGGCGCGCGCGAAGCCGATGAGCAGGGCTGCGTAGGCCATCGCCCCGAAGCCCCGCGTGAAGGCCGCCGCGGTGCCACCCACGCCGAGCCCGCCGATGATCCCCGCGGCGATGCCCATGGCGAAGAAGAGCCCCGACATCTGGTTGAAGTCCCAGCCGAGGCGCATGACGCCGTAGATGAACACGGCGAAGGTGGCCAGGACCAGCACCAGCACCGTGAGCTTGCGCGCGTGGAACTCGCGCCGCTCGTCGGGCCGTCCGGCCTCGGGCTCGGTCCGCGTGCGCGCGGTGTAGCGCATCGTCCACCAGATCCACAGGCCGAGCGCGACGGCCATGAAGAGGAGGCGCGCGCCCGAGCCCGAGAGCAGCGGCAGGCCCGCCAGCTTCTGCGCGATGCCCACCTGGAAGGGATTGATGGGGCTGAACGCCGCGCCGACGCCGGCCGCGCCCAGGCTGATCGCCACGGCCGTCACGGCCGAGAAGCCGAGGCGGCGCGTGAGGAGCAGGAGCACCGGCACGAGCGCGATGATCTCCTCCTGCATGTTCTCGAGCGCGCCGGCGGTCGCGAACGCCAGGCTGACAATGGGGATGACGAGCACGGTACGGCCGTGGAGGCGATGTACGAGCCACCCGACGCCCTGGCGGAGCGCGCCCGTCTCGTCCACCACCGTGAAGGCGCCGCCCACGAGGAAGACGAGCGCGATCACCGACCCGGCCGCCACGAGGCCCTTCGGCACGGCGACGAGCGCCTGGAACAGGTTGACGGGGCGCGAGGCGACCTCGTGATACGTTCCCGCCACCACCACCGCGCGGCCCGTGGCCGCGTCGTCTCGCCGGTCGTACTGGCCGGCCGGCAGCACGTAGGTCAGGGCCGCGCCGAGCAGGATGCAGCCGGTCAGGAGCGCGAGCGGGTCCGGGAAGCGCGATTTCATGGAGCGAAGGGCATGCTAGCACGGAGGCCAGAGGCCAGAGGTCGGAGGCCGGTCCGGGCCGCCCTGACCACCTCCGGCAAGGCTACGGCGCGAAGGCGGAAGACCGGCACTCCGTACGGCCTCCGGCCTCCGGTCCCCGGCCTCCGACGTCCAGCCAGCCCCCAGCCCCCAGCCCCCAGCCCCAGTCCCCAGTCCCCAGTCCCCGTCATATGATTAGGACCCGATGATCGCCGCCGACGACTACGTCCCCCTCCCCGGCTGGGAGGGCGGACACTGGATGACGATCTACACCTGGGCACGGGTGCGCGAATTCCCGCGGCTGCCGGCGGCGCTGCCGCGCTATTTCGACGTCGCGCCCGAGGCGCGGGTGCTGGCGCACTGCTACTGGCAGCCCGAGCCGCGCGCGCACGGCACGCTCATCGCCCTGCACGGCCTCGAGGGCTCGAGCGACGCGCACTACATGCGCGGCTTGGCCGACAAGGGCTTCGCTGCGGGCCTGAACGTGGTCCTCCTCAACCAGCGCAACTGCGGCGGCACCGAGCACCTGTCCAAGGGGCTGTACCACTCGGGCATGTCGGAGGACCCGGCCGCGGTGATTCGCGAGCTGGTCGAGCTCGACGGCCTGCGGGCGATTGGCGTGGCGGGCTACTCGCTGGGCGGGAACGTCGCGCTCAAGCTCGCGGGCGAGTTCGGCGCGCACCCCCCGCCGGAGCTCAAGGCCGTCTGCGCCGTCTCACCCACGATGGACCTGGCGCGCTGCGTCGAGGCGCTCGAACGGCGGCAGAACGCGCTGTACGAATGGAACTTCGTGCGCAATCTGAAGGGGCGCATGCGGCGCAAGGCGCGGCTCTTCCCCGGGGCCTTCCCCGTCGAGCGGCTGGGCCGCGTGCGCACGGTGCGCGAGTTCGACGAGGCCTTCACCGCGCCACACCACGGCTTCCGCGACGCGTCGGACTACTACCACCGCGCCAGCGCGATGCGCGTCGTGGAGAAGATCGCCGTCCCGACGCTCGTCATCACCGCGGCGAACGATCCCTTCGTGCCGCCGGAACCGTTCCGCGACCCCGCCGTCACCTCGAACCCGCACATCACCGTCGTCATCACCAAGGAGGGCGGCCACTGCGGCTTCGCCTCCGCGCCGCACAACGGCGACGACGGCTACTGGGCGGAACGGAAGGTGATCGAGTTCATGCGAGACAATGTCCACGGAAGGACCACGGAACGAACCGCGGAATGAGCCACGGACATGGCCTGTCCGCAGGTCATTTCGTCGAGAGACCGAGCTCGCGCGTGAGCAGGTTGGCGAGCTCAGGCCCCTTCCCTTCCTCTTCGTGCTTGAAGTAGATGAACGTGTCGGTCCACGCCGGGGCCATCGTCTCGATCGTCCTCGCCCACCGCGCCACGTCGGTTTTCCGGTACCCCTCGTCCCGCAGGCGGAAGTAGCCGTAGTCGGCCGTGGCGACGGGCGGCGTGCTCAGCTTCTCGCTGTCGGCCACGCACAAGGCGATGTTCCGCGCCTTCAGCGCGTCAAACACCTCGTCGTCGAACCACGAGGCGTGGCGGAACTCGAACGCGCCCCGGGTGCGTGGCGGCAGCAGGTCGAGGAAGCCGGAGAGCACCGTCACGTTCTTCTTGAAGGAGGGCGGCAGCTGAAAAAGGAAGACGCCGAGCTTGGGCCCCAGCGTCGCGGCGACCTCGAGGAAGGCGCGCAGGATCTCGTCGCAGCCCACGAGCCGCGCGTCGTGCGTGATGCGCCGCGGCGCCTTCAGCGTGAACTGGTAGGGCGAGGGCGACTGCGCGTCCCAGCCCTCGAGCGTCTTCCGGCTGGGCAGCCGGTAGAAGGTGTAGTTGATCTCGACGCTCGAGAACCGTTCGGCGTAATAGGCCAGCATCTTCGCGGAGGCGAGCTTCTCGGGATAGAAGCTCCCCTTCCACTCGGGGTAGTTGTAGCCGGAGGTGCCGATCCAGTACATGGGCGCGGATCCTTGGTTGGAGGCGGCCGGGACAGTCTACTATGGGACGCCGCGCGACACCGTTCAACGGCGGTTTCGTTCGCCGTTCGACGAAGACTGGCGGCTGCCGATCGGAGTGCCGGGTGTCCTCGTGGTCCGGTTGCGGGACGCCGCTTCCCGGAACCGGACAGATCGCTTGCCCCGGACCGGGCCGTTGAGCGACCAAGTTCTTTCCCCACAAACACTTATCTCATCCAATCGAGTGGCCCCGATTTCGCTCCATGGAAACGGGCCGTGCGAACGGAAACGGCGCCGACCGGCGGGAAGAGCTGAGGCGATCATGAAGAGACTCATCCTGATCACCGCCGTCGTCACGCTCGCGCTCACGACCGCTCATCCGCAGGAACGGGTGTCGGCCGCGAAGTCGTTCCTGGACATCAAACGACAGTCCGGCACGGAGGCCGCTCTGAAATGGCTGGCGGATATCCAAACCGACAAGGACCCCCAGTACGTTTTTGATGAAAGGGAATTCCTGGACATCGCGAAGACGATGCGGAGCTACGGATATGTGGAAGAAGCGATCAGGTTCCTCACCAAAGCCACGGAATTCTTCCCCGACTCGTCCCCGGTGTGGGAAAGCCTGGGCTATGCCCAGGTCCGGGCCGGGAACGAAGAAGAGGCGGTCGCCGGATATGAAAGAGCGCTCTCGGCCAATCCGAAGAATGCTGGCGCGCAGGAGCAGCTGAAGATGATCGATGTCCTCCTGGCCGACGCCCGGCGGGAAACGAGAGAAAAGCTGGAATTCGATCCCGGTGAGAACACCGGATTGAAGGGGCCGTACCTGGGACAGAAACCGCCGGGATTGAAACCCGAGTTGTTCGCTCCCGGGATCGTCTCGGTATTTGGCAGCAACGAGAACACCGTGACGATATCTCCCGACGGTAGGGAGCTGTATTTCGGAAAGGAATCCGGGATCTGGGTTTGCCGGCTGACGGAAGACGGATGGACGGCTCCCGAGAACACCGGTTTCCCGGGATATGAAATGTGGATCTCTCCGAAGACGGGCAGGATGTACTACAGCGGATATGAGCCCGGCATTTGGGTCATGGAGAGGTCCGGCACCGGATGGGGGGAACCTCGACGCCTGGTCGCCAACGGGATGTTCTCCACCCTCACCGACGACGAAACGCTCTATACGACCGTCTTCAGCGACAAGGGCAAGGCCAACGTCGGAAGGTACGTCAACAAGGACGGAGCTTATCCCGTCGCCGAGGTCCTGGGACCGGGAATCAACAGCCCGAGAGGATTCGACGCCCATCCCAACGTCGCACGCGACGGGAGCTTCCTGATTTTCGACTCGAACAGGCCCGAGGGAACCGGACTGTACATTTCTTTCAAGAACAGCGACGGATCCTGGAGCCGGGCGCGATACCTCGGCGACGAGTTCAAAGGCTCCGTCTCGACCCTTTCGCCCGATGGACGATACGTGTTCTTCATGAAATATAGGGACATCTACTGGGTTTCGGCGAGAGTCATCGATGAATTCCGATCTTAAGGACCATCATGCTGTCCGATCTCCGATTCGCCCTTCGTACCTTCCGCAAGAATCCGGGCTTCGTGGCCGTGGCCGTGCTGACGCTCGCCCTCGGCATCGGCGCCAACACGGCCATCTTCAGCGTCGTCAACGGCGTGCTGCTCAGGCCGCTGCCCTTTCCGCAGCCGGATCGGATCATGGCGCTCTGGCAGAACGACCTCGCCGACGGCGTCGTGAAGAACACCGTGTCGATGCCGAACTTTCTCGACTGGCACGACCAGAACGGGGTGTTCGAGGCGATGGCCACCTATCAGTTCGGCGCCGTGACGATCGCGGGCCCCTCGTCGCCCGTGCGGCTGAGGACGGCCACCGTGTCCGACGGGTTCTTCGACGTGATGGGCGTCGCCCCGGCCATCGGCCGCGTGTTCCGCCCCGACGACCACCGTCCGGGCGCGGCGCCAGCTCTCGTCCTCAGCCGCGGAGCGTGGCAGGCCAACTTCGGCAGCGACCCGTCGATCGTCGGCCGCGAGGTGCGGCTCGACGGCGAGTCGGCTACGGTGGTGGGCGTGATGCCCGCGGGCTTCACGTTCCCGCACGGCGTGGACGCGTGGCGGGCGCTGGTCATCGACCGCGCGAAGATGCCGGGACGCGGGATGGTCTACCTGCAGGTCGTGGGCCGGCTGAAGCCCGACGCGACGCTGGTCGGCGCGCGCGCCGAGATGTCGGCCATCGCGAAGCGCCTGGAGCAGGAGTACCCGAACGCCAACCCGGGCGTCGGCGTCACCGTGCTGCCGCTGCAGGAGGATGAGGTCGGCTACGTGCGTCCGGCGCTCCTCGTGCTCGCCGGCGCCGTGGGCTTCGTGCTGCTCATCGCCTGCGGCAACATCGCCAACCTCCTCCTCGCGCGCGGCGTGACGCGGCAGCGCGAGGTGGCGCTCCGCAGCGCGCTCGGCGCGGGCCGCGGGCGCGTGGTGCGCCAGCTCCTGCTCGAGAACCTGCTGCTCGCGGCGCTCGGCGGCATGGCCGGGATCCTGGTCGGCATGTGGAGCTTCGAGGCGCTGCGCGCGCTCCTGCCCGGCAACCTGCCGCGCGTGGGCGAGATCCGCCTCGACGGTTGGGTGCTCACCTACACGTTCGCGTCGGTCCTGGTGGCCGGCCTGATCTTCGGGCTGCTGCCGGCGCTGCGCGCCGCGCGCGTCGATCTCACCGACGCGCTGCGCGAACGGGTTACGACGGGCACGGGCCGCCGGCTCCGCAACGGCCTCGTCGTCGCCGAGATGGCGCTCGCCATGACGCTGCTCGTCGGCGCGGGCCTGCTCGTCACGACCTTCGCGAAGCTGCAGGCGGTCGATCCGGGCTTCGACGCGGCGCACGTGCTCTCGTCGTCGATCGCGCTGCCCGCGGGACTCTACGCCGAGCCCGCCCGGCAGGTCGCGTACTTCGACCGGCTCGTCGCGGACGTGTCGGCCGTCCCCGGCGTCGAGTCGGCCGGCGTCACGACGACGCTCCCCCTCCAGGGATCGGAGCTCGACCTGACGTTCGCCATCGAGGGGCTGCCCGAGCCGACGCCCGACAACACGCCCAACGCGAACTTCGACGCCGTCACGCCCGACTACTTCCACACGATTCGGATGCATGCCGTCGCCGGCCGCCTCTTCACCGCCTCGGACGACGCCCAGGCGCCGCCGGTGGTGGCCATCGACGAGGCACTGGCGCAGCGGTACTTCCCGAAGGAGAACCCGGTCGGCCGGCGCATGCGGGTGGACCTCGGCGACAACCCGCCCTTCCGCGAGGTCGTGGGCGTCGTGAACGACATCCACCACGCCGAGCTCGGGACGCCGCCGGTGCCGACGATGTACGTGCCGACGGCGCAGGCGCCGTTTCGCTTCGGACAGCTCGTGGTGCGCACAGCGGGCGACCCCGCCGCGCTCGCCGGCTCGGTGCGGTCGGCGATCCAGCGCGTCGATCCCGCCCTGGCGCAGGGCACGGTCCAGCCCTTCGCGCGGATCGTTTCGGCCTCGGTGGCGCAGCCGCGGTTCCGGTCGCTGCTCGTCGGCGGATTCGCGGTCCTTGCGCTGGTGCTGGCGATGATCGGCCTGGCCGGCGTCCTCTCGTACTCCGTGTCGCAGCGGACCAACGAGATCGGCATCCGCATGGCGCTCGGGGCACGCCCGACCGAGATCCTCCGGCTCGTCGTCGGCGAGGGCCTCGCGCTCGCGGTGGCGGGCACCATGCTCGGCGTGGCTGGCGCCGTCGCGCTCAGCGGCGCGCTGAGCAGCCTGCTCTTCGGCGTGAGCGCGGTGGACCCGCGCATCTACGCCGCGCTGGCGGTCGTGCTCACCCTCGTCGCCGTCCTGGCGAGCTACATCCCCGCGCGGCGGGCGGCGCGGGTGGACCCCATGGCGGCTCTCCGGACGAATTGATCCTTGTCCGTCCAGGGCGATCCTTGTCCGTCCAGGGCGATCCTTGTCCGTTCAGGGGGGAGCCGTGTCCGTTCAGGGCGATCCTTGTCCGTTCAAGAGGGAGCCTCGTCCGTTCGGGACGTGTCACGCTGAACGGACGCGCGTCAGTGCCCTGAACGAACAAGCGTCAGTCCCGTGAACGGACAAGCGCCAGTCCCCGTGAGCCCCCTGGCGGAACCCCGTCGCTGCGGGGGGCGTCTTATGTTGCTGGGCCAGCGCGCCCCCCCAAGAGCCAGCAGCGCAGGTCGCCCCTGAGCCGGGGGACTGTATTGACGCCCCCGCGACGCGCTGGCTATGCTGGGGAGTTCAGCAACTCAGAGGCCAGCCCGCCGGGCGGACGCCGGCACGGCCCTCTCATGCGATGGTAGTCAACATGCCGCACGCGCTTCTTTCTTCCTCTTCCACCTCATCGACACCGGGCATCCGGCCCGTGGCGCCGCGCCGGCGGCTCGCCCGGCTGGTGCCGCTCGCCGCGCTCGTCGTGGCCGCGTGTGGGGGCGGGCAACCGGCCGCCATGCCCGGGGGCGGCATGATGCCGCCGACCCCCGTGCAGCTGGCGTCCCTCCGCCAGGGGACGATCGAGGACGCCAGCGAATACGTCGCGACACTCAAGTCGCTGCACTCGACGCCCATCCAGCCGCAGGTGGCGGGGCAGGTCACCCGCATCATGGTGACGTCGGGCGACCGCGTGGAGACCGGCGCGCCGCTCGTCGAGATCGACCCGCGGCGCCAGCAGGCGGCGGTGGCGAGCCAGCAGGCGCAGCGCGCGGCGCTCCAGGCGAACGTCGCCCAGGCGCGCGCCGACTACGCGCGCGCGCAGACGCTCCTCCAGGCCGGCGCCATCAGCAAGCAAGAGGCCGAGCAGGCGGCCACGGCGCTCGAAACGGCGGAGGCGAGCCTGCGCGCGCAGGCGGCGCAGATCGAGGAGAACCAGGTCCAGCTCCGCTACTACACCGTCACCGCGCCGACGGCGGGCGTCGTCGGCGACGTGCCCGCGCGCGTCGGCAACCAGGTGACCTCGTCCACCGTGCTCACGAGCATCGACCAGAACGACCGGCTCGAGGTGCACGTCCAGGTGCCGATCGAGCGGTCGACCGACCTGAAGACCGGGCTGCCGCTGCGTGTGCTGGGCGCCGACGGGTCCGTCGTGGCCGAAACGACCATCGGCTTCGTGTCGCCCAGCGTGGACGACCCGACGCAGACGGTGCTCGTCAAGGGCATCGTGACCAACCCCGGGACGCTGCGCGCGCAGCAGCTCGTGCAGGCGCAGATCGTCTGGAGCACGTCGAACGGCCTGCTGGTGCCCGTGCTGGCGGTGACGCGCATCAACGATCAGTACTTCGCCTTCGTGGCCCGGAAGAAGGACGGCGGGATGGTCGCCGTCCAGCAGCCGATCAAGGTGGGCCCCATCGAGGGCAACGACTACGTGGTCGCCGGCGGCCTGCAGACCGGCGACGAGGTCGTGGTGTCGGGGGTGCAGAAGCTGCGCGACGGCGCGCCCATCGCGCCCGCGCCGCCCGCTGCCGGCCCGGCGAACGGCGCCGGTGCGCCCGGACGCTAACCCGACCCCCACTCCAAGGACGGCTTCGCGTGATCTCCGACACCTTCATCAAGCGACCCATCCTGGCCAGCGTCGTCTCGCTGACCATCATCCTGGCCGGCGCCATCGCCATTCCGACCCTCCCGGTGGCGCAGTACCCCGATCTCGCGCCGCCGCAGGTGCAGGTCACGGCCTTCTACAACGGCGCCAGCGCGGAGCTCGTCGAGACGGCCGTGACGACGCCGCTCGAGCAGGCGATCAACGGCGTGCAGGGCATGGCCTACATGTCCTCGTCGAGCGGCAGCGACGGCACGTGCAGCATCACGATCACCTTCGACGTCACGCGCAACATCGACATCGCCGCGGTGGACGTGCAGAACCGCATCTCGCAGGTGCAGGGCCGCCTGCCGGCCGACGTGAACGCGGTCGGCATCAACGTGCAGAAGGTGTCGAGCAACTTCGTGATGGGCGCCGGCGTGTACGCCGAGAACGGCCAGTACGACTCGCTCTTCCTGAGCAACTACATCGACCGCTTCATCAAGGACGACATCAAGCGCGTGCCGGGCGTCGGCGACGTCATCATCTTCGGCGAGCGCAAGTACGCGATGCGGCTGTGGGTGGATCCCGACCGGCTGGCCGCCCGCGGGCTCACCGCGTCGGACGTCGTGCAGGCGCTGCGCGAGCAGAACGTGCAGGTCGCCGCCGGGCAGGTCGGGCAGCAGCCGGCGCCCGCCGGGCAGGCCTACCAGATCAGCGTGCGCGCGGTCGGCCGGCTCGTCGAGCCGGGCCAGTTCGACGACATCATCCTGAAGCGCGGCGCCAGCGGCACGCTCGTGCGCCTGAGGGACGTCGGTCACGCGGAGCTCGGCGCCGAGAACTACGCCACCAGCCTCCGCTACAACGGCCGGGACGCCGTGGGCTTTGGCGTGCTGCAGCGGCCCGACGCCAACACGCTCGACGTGTACCGCAACGTCGTCGCCGAGCTCGACCGGCTGTCCGCGCGCTTCCCGCCCGGCCTCAAGTACCAGGTGGCCTTCGAGACGACATCGGTCATCTCGGAGTCGATTCACGAGGTGCTCGTCACGCTCTTCGAGGCCATCGCGCTCGTCGTCATCGTGATGTTCGTGTTCCTGCAGGACTGGCGGAGCACGCTCATCCCGGCGATCACGATCCCCGTATCGCTCGTCGGCACGTTCGCCTTCGTCAAGGCCTTCGGCTTCTCGATCAACACCCTGACGCTCTTCGGCATCACGCTCGCGACCGGCCTCGTCGTCGACGACGCGATCGTGGTGATCGAGAACATCCAGCGGCACATCCACGACTACGGCACTGCCGCAAGACGCGCGGCGTCGGACGCCATGGGCGAGGTGACGAGCGCCGTCGTCGCGACGGCGCTCGTGCTCGGCGCCGTGTTCGTGCCGGTGGCGTTCTTCCCGGGCACGACGGGCCGGCTGTACCAGCAGTTCGCGCTGACGATCGCCTTCTCGATGGCGCTCTCGGCGTTCAACGCGCTCACGCTGACGCCGGCGCTCTCGGCGCTGCTCCTGCGGGGCGAGCGCAAGAAGAACTGGGCCTTCCGCCAGTTCAACCGGGCGTTCGAGGCCGGCACGAACGTGCTCCTCGCCACGCTGCGCGGCCTGATCCGCTGGCGCTACGCGGTGACGCTGGCCTTCGTGGCCACGCTCGGGCTGACGTGGTGGGTGTACCGCACGGTGCCGTCGGGCTTCCTGCCCGAGGAGGACCAGGGCTACGTCATCATCATCGTGCAGGCCCCCGAGGGCGCGTCGCTGCAGTACACGACCGGCGTCGAGAAGCAGGTCGAGCTCGTGCTGTCGCGCGTGCCCGAGGTGGGCGGCGCCTTCGTGGTGGGCGGGTTCAGCTTTGCCGGCTCGAGCCCGAACCGCGGCATCATCTTCGTGGCGCTCAAGCCGTACGACGAGCGGCCGGGCGACGCCCACTCGGCCCAGGCCGTCGTGCAGCGGCTCTACGGCGGCCTGATGGGCATCACCGGCGCCCAGGTCTTCCCGTTCCTGCCGCCGTCGATCAACGGTCTCGGCACCTACGGCGGGTTCCAGTACGAGTTGCTCGACCAGTCGGGCGGTCCCATCGCCAACCTGGCCGGCGCCGCCAACGCGCTCGTGGGCGCCGCCTACCAGACGCCGGGCCTCACGGGCATGTTCAATCAGTTCACCGCGAACGACCCGCAGTTCGTGGTCAACATCGACCGCGATCACGCGAAGAGCCTGGGCATTTCGCTCAACGACATCACGAGCACGATGCAGGTGCTGCTCGGCTCGCAGTACGTGAACGACTTCGACTTCAACGAGCGGTCGTACCGCGTGTACGTGCAGGCCGACAAGCAGTTCCGCTCGAACCCGAAGGACATCGGCCGCTATGAAGTGCGCGCGCCGGACGGCTCGATGGTGCCGCTGTCGAACCTGGTGACGATCACCGAGAGCACCGCGCCCCAGGTGATCAGCCACTACGACCTGTTCCGCTCGGTCGAGCTCACCGGGTCGGCCGCGCCGGGCTACAGCTCCGGTCAGGCGATTCAGATCATGGACCGGCTCTCGGACCGCGTGCTGCCGGCGGGCATGACCTACGAATGGTCGGGGCTGTCGCGCGAGGAGATCAAGGCGGGCAGCCAGGCGGTGATCATCTTCGGCCTCGGTCTGCTGCTCGTCTACCTGACGCTGGCCGGCCAGTACGAGAGCCTCACGCTGCCCTTCATCATCCTGCTCGCCGTGCCGCTCGGCATCCTCGGCGCGCTGCTGGCCATCTGGTCGCGCGGCCTCGCCGACGATGTCTACGCGCAGATCGGCTTCGTCATGCTGATCGGCCTCTCGGCCAAGAACGGCATCCTGCTCGTCGAGTTCGCCGAGCAGCTCCGCGAAAAGGGCATGACCATTGCCGAGGCCGCCGTTGAGGCGGCCCGCATCCGGCTGCGGCCCATCCTCATGACGTCGATGGCGTTCATCCTCGGCGTCATGCCGCTCGTGTTCGCGACCGGCGCCGGGCGCGAGGGGCGTCACGCGGTGGGCACCGCGGTCGCCGGCGGCATGATCGCCGCCACGTTCCTGAACCTGGCCTTCATCCCCGTGCTGTACGTGGTCGTGAAGCGGCTGGTGAGCCGGGGGGCGGACCGGCCGCGCGGCGCGGATGATCCCGAGACGACCCATGCGTAAGCGGATTCCCGTGACCCTGATCGCGCTGCTGGCGTTCGCGCCGGCCGGCCGCGCCGCCGCGCAGGCGCCGGCCATGGAGCGCCTGACCTTCGACCAGGCGGTCCAGCGCGCCATCGAGCGCAACCCCTCGGCGGCCATGGCCGCGGCGCAGATCCTCCGTGCCGAGGGGCTGCTCGTCCAGGCGCGGGCTTCGGCGCGCCTGGCCGTCAACGGCACCGTCACCTCCACGACGCTCAATACCGGCGTCTCGTTCGACGGCAACACGGTCGTCCCGCGCAGCCAGCTCACCGGAACGATCGACGTCACGATGCCGCTCTACGCGCCGGCTTTGTGGGCGCGCCGCGCCCAGGCTCAGGACCAGCGAGCGATTGCCGACCTCGGCGCCACGGAGACGCGCCGGCAGATCGCGCTCGCCGCCGCCGACCTCTACCTGACCGTCATCGCCAGCCACCGCGTCGTCGAGGCCGACGAGCGCGCGCGCGACACCGCCAAGGCCCACTACGACTACGCGCACACGCAGCTCGAGGCCGGCACGGGCAGCCTGCTGAACGAGCTGCGGGCCCAGCAGGAGCTGTCGACCGACGCCGTGCTCGTGGAGTCGTCGCACACGGCGCTCTATCAGGCCCAGGAGGCGCTCGGCGTGCTCCTGGTCGCCGACGGGCCGGTGGACACCTCCGGCGAACCGGCGTTCGCGGTGCCGGCGCCGGACGCCCAGCCCCCCACGCTGTCGGACATCAGGCCCGACCTGAAGCTGTACTTCGCGCAGCAGCGCGCGGCCGAGCGTGTCGTGAGCGACAGCGGCAAGGACTGGCAGCCGACGCTCCAGGGCATCTTCGAGCCGGGCATCACGTATCCGGCGCAGTTCTTCTCGCCCCAGAAGAGCTGGCGCGCGATCCTGCAGCTGTCGGTGCCGATCTTCGACAGCGGGCAGCGCGCCGGACAGAAGCAGGCGCGCCAGGCGTCGCTCGACGAGGTGAAGGCCACCACGACGGGCGCCGTCACGCAGGCGCAGTCGGAAGTGCGCGTCGCGCGCGAGGCCATCACCAGCGCCGAGCGCGCCCTGACGAGCGCCCGCGCCGCCGCCGACCAGGCGCGGCGCGTCCTGCAGATCGTGGCCGTGAGCTTCAAGGCCGGTGCCTCGACCAACATCGAGGTGATCGACGCCCAGCGTGGCTCCCGCGATGCCGACACCGCCGTGGCGGTCGTCGAGGACCGGCTCCGCCGCGCGAAGCTCGACCTGCTCGCCGCCCTCGGACGGTTTCCGGGATAAGCGGGCAGGGACAGGGGTCAGCGGTCAGCGGTCAGGAAGAGCTTCCTGTCACACTGTCACACTGTCACGCTGTGACGGGAAGGTTGCCTGACCCCTGACCGCTGCCCCCTGACCGCTGCCCCCTGACCGCCCCGGCTTGAAGCTCTCCACGACCCGGTCGAAGACGGGCTCGCCGCTGGCGAAGTCCTCGGTCCTGAACACGCCCGTCATCACGAAGAAACGATCCGCAAAGCCGACGAACACGACCTTGGCCAGGACGCCGTCGCCCTCGTACACGGCCTCGTACGCGCGCTCGCCCGCCACGTCGAGCAGGCGCCCGGCGCGCTTGGCGTGCAGCAGCTTGTCCGGTCCGACCGCGTTCGACTCCCAACCTGCCGCGTACGACACGGCGTCGAGCTTCGTCGAGGTCGGCCCGGACGTGATCTCCATCAGGCCCTCCCCGCCCGCGGACTTCATCTGCAGGTCCGCCGGCGACACGTGGTCGTCGAGCGTCCATCCGGGCGGCGGGAGGATCTGGAACCCGGCGCGCGGGTGCCTGTAGAGGCGGGGCTCGGCAGGGGCCGGCGGGGCGGCGGCCGCGGCGTTCGCGACGATCTCGAACCTGGCCTCCGCGGCCGGCCGACCGGCGAGCAGGAGCTCCACCCGATAGTTGCCCACCGGCCACGGCCGCCCGGCGGGCAGCTCCATGTTGAACTGGCCCCAGTCGGTCGGCGGATCGAGCGTCAGGTCCGCGTCGGCGATGCGCATCACCGGCGTCGTTTCGAGGTAGTACCAGACGCAGGTGACCCGTGTTCCCGCCGGCAGACCCTCGTGGCGGAACCATACGTAAATCGGGTTCGTGTCCGACGTGAACGTGCCGCCGGGTCCGACGGGCCGTCCCTGCGCCACGCCGCGGGCGGCGGTCACGTCGAAGAGACGCGGACCACGAGCCGGCGGGGGCTGGGCCGCCGGTTGTGCCGCCGCACCGGGCGCCGGCGGTGCGACGCCGGCCGTCTGGCTCGAGAATCCGCGCCGGAACGCTTCCGTCAGGCGTGGGCCGAGCGTCTCGTCGGTCGTGAGATCGAGCGCCTGCCGGTACCGCTCCGCGATGAGCGCCTCCGCGTGCGCCGGATCCGAGCGCGCGAGGCCGGCGGCCTCCACGCCGAGTCGGAACGCCCGCTCGTCGATTGAGGGCGCCGCGGGCGCTCCGGCCGGCGCCGCCTCGGCGGCGCCGAGCTGGACCGAATCGCCCGCCACATCCTGCGCGGAGGCCGCCAGCGCCGCCACGCTCGCCCCGCCCGACGGGTCGCCGGAGACCTGCACGGTCGTGTAGCTGTTGGAGAAGTACAGGCTCGTCGTGGCGGGGGCCTTCCCCGGCACCGACGCGCTGATGTCGACGTTCACATTCCTCGCCGGATTCGCCGGCCGGCCCTGAGCGTCCAGGAACTGCACGAAGACGAGCCGCCGATCGCCGTCGGCCGTCCGCGGCGGGACGGCGTAGAGCCGGAGCCTCGTTGCAGGCCCGCCGCGCGAGACCGTCGTGACCTTCATGGAGGCCGGCGCGAAGCCCGGCGCGGTCGCGGTAATCGTCGCGACGCCCGGCGCCGGCGAGGTGAACCGTCCGTACCCGTAACTAGTCGAGCCGGACCCGCCCACCCTGGCCTGATCGCCGTCCGATCCGTAGGGTCTCAACACGGCGGGATCGGAGGACGAGAGGGTGACGACGAGCGGCCCGGGAGCCGCAACGGGAGTCCCCGCCACGTCCTGGAGCTGGACGAACACGTACAGGGTCTCGTCGGAGGTGGCGCCCAGGACGGGATCCGGAACGGCGTAGAGGACGAGCTGCCGTCCGGCGTCCGGTGTGACGGGCTGCGCGGCGAGCGGCCGCGCGAACCCGAGAAGTGCCAGCAGGCCGACCGCCACGCGCACCTGGCGCAGGATGCGCGGGCCCCGCATGCCGTTGGCCTCGTGCGGTGTCTCTACTTCGGGCATTTCGCCATCTCCGCGTTGACGAGCGCTTCGAGCTTCTTCAGGTAGACGCCCCAGGCGCAGTCGTTGTAGGCCGTGTTCGTCGAGCCGGAGAAATCGCAGCCCCCCGGGCTGTCGTAGCCCCACTTGTTCTTGGGCACGGACCCGTCGACCGCGATCCAGACGGCCTTGTACGAGTCCGGGATGCACGGGATCCAGGGATCGCTGCCGCAGACGAACGGCGCCGCCGTCTTGCCCCGCAGGTTGGTCCGCCAGTTCTCGAAGTCGCGCCGTCCGTTGTCGAGCTTCCGCCGGGCCGCTTTCACGCACTCGTTGTCGGGCTGCTGGGGCGGTCCGGTCGGTGCGGGCGCGGTGGGCGACGTCCTTTCCTGCTGAACCTTCGTGATGGCCTTGTCGAGGACGGACCCGGCGGACGGCGTGGGCGCAGGCGCGGCGGGAGCGGCCCGCTTCTCCGCCTCGGGCGACGCCAGGTACTTCGTGTAGGCCGTGTGGCCGCTGGTCCGATACTCGATCAGGCGCAGCGACAGCTCCTCGGGCGACAGCGCGTCCGGGTCGATGCCGCGCCACGCGAAGTACTCGCGCGCGTTCGGGTGCGCCGCGAGCGCGAGGCGCCTCAGCAGGTCGTCGTTCGCGTGCGGGTCCTGCAGCTGGCCCTTGAGCAGATTCTTGAAGGCGGACGACTCCGGCGACACGACGAGGCCCAGGCGGCGCAGCAGGGTCTGGAGGTCGTCTTCCGCGCCGAGCACCTTCGTCCGGGAGACGTCGGTCAGACCGAGCTCCTGCCTGAGGGCGTCGGCGTGCTGGTCCTCGGCCCGGAAACGCGCGCGCTGCGAGAGCCGGTCTCGCAGGTCTTTCGAGTTCAGGTAGTCCATGATCTGGGCTTCCGACGGCGCCTTGTCGTTGGCGTACTTGTACTCGCACCAGATCTCGGTCACGTCGTCGTACGACACCTCGACCCACTGGTGGTCCGGCGTCTGCAGGTACGTGCGCTCGGCGCCGCGCTCATTGACGAGCTCCTGGACCAGCTTGAGGCCCTGATCGTAGAGCGGCGTCCGGATGTAGCCGGGTCCGAGTCCCAGCTCGTGCTGCTCGGTGTCCGAGAAGCTCCCGCCCTTGAGCGCGGTCACGTTCTTCGCCGTCTCGCGCACGGCGCCGGTGAGCTGATTCACGAGCTGGCCGTAGGCCTCGAGCGCGCTGCCGATGCCCGGGACCTCTCCGCCGAAGCTCTCCATCGCCTGGCCGAGTCCGCGCATGGCGAGCAACGTGCGGCGCGAGGCCGGCGTGAGGTTCTGGTCGCTCAAGATGGCGTCGGCCTCGCTCACGAGGCTCACCGCCTGCGCGGTGTAGTCGCTGGCCGTCTTCACGGCGCCGAACGCCGCGAACGCCCGGTTCTCCGTCGCCTCCTTCAGCCTGGTCTCGAACTCCTCGAGCTTCTTGCCGAACCCGGGGAGGAAGAGCCCGCCGGTCTCGCGCGCGACTTCCGTGTAGGTCGCCAGGTCCTCGAACGCGGACGTGTAGGTGTCGCCGGCTTCGAGGGCCGCGTTGAACACCTTCATCTTCTGTTCGTATTTCTCCGCGACGGTCAGGTTGGGCTCGTTCTCGATCTGCTGGTAGACGGCCTCCAGGCCCGTCGCCGCCTGCGGCCGTGCCGCTCCGGGATGAGTCCAGGCCACGCACGCGACGAACGCCGCGACGACGAACCAGACATGTGTTGCCGGCTTCATGAATGCGTCCCTCCTTCCTCACAAACCGCCGCCGCCAGGACGTCGCCACTGCGCCCGGCGCGGTCAGCTCGTGTTGGAGAGACGGAATCCGGCGGTTTCGCGGACGACGCGCGCGACACGCGCACTGGCGGCGGGGTCGTTCGGCCCGGCCGGCCGGACGGAGGGAAGCGACGACGAACCGACGACCGAACCCTGCCGAAAACCCGGCACCATGGTCGGCCTCCCCGGCAGTGTGACGCGACACTGTAGCACGTTGGCGCGCTCGGCGTGTCCATGGGGCTGTGCTATGCTCCGCTCGGCATGGCGCCCCGCCGGGCCCAGCGGAGGCCCCCGCCGTTGCGCGTGTTCTCATCCATCCGTTCATCTCAGCAGGAGACTTCCGTGTCCAGACGTCCCCCCATCCCACGAGCCGCGCTGACGTGCGTGCTCGCGCTCGTGGCCGTCGCCGCGGGCGGCGCGAGCCAGCAGGCGCCGCCGGCGCCCACCGCGGCCGCGCCCGTGAGCTTCGACCGCTATCACACGCCGCAGGAGATCGTCGCGGCGGTCCAGGCCTACGCGAAGATCCATCTGGGACGGGCCGCGGTCCACACGATCGCGACGAGCCCGGCCGGGCTCGACGTGGTCGTTCTCGAGATCGGGCCCGACGTGGCCGCCAAGACACGCACATCGCCGGCGGTGCTGGTCGTGGCCAACGCCGAGGGCACAGTGCCCCTGGCGAGCGAGGCGGCGCTGGCCCTGGCCGACCTCCTGTTCAACAGGCCGGAGATGACGAAGGAGCTGACCTGGTTCATCGTCCCCGCGCTCAACCCCGACGCGTCGCGCCGGTACTTCGGGAAGCCGCTCGTCGCCGACGCGCGCAACGGCTCCGTGTACAACGACGACATGGACGACCAGGCGGACGAGGACGGGCCGGACGACCTGAACGGCGACGGCGTGATCAGCCAGATGCGCGTGAAGGACCCGTCCGGCGAGTGGATGCCGGTCGAGGGCGACCCGCGGCTGCTGAAGCGGGCCGAGGCGTCGAAGGGCGAGAAGGGCGTCTACCGGCTCTACACCGAGGGCCTCGACAACGACGGCGACGGCACGTACAACGAGGACCCGGCGGGCGGCGTGGACATCGGCGTCACCTTCCCGCATCTGTTTCACCCCTTCGCGTCCGAAGCGGGGCCGTGGCCCGGTCACGAGCCCGAAACGTTCGGCCTGATGAAGTTCGCCGTCGATCATCCCGAGATCGCGATGGCCGTCACGTTCGGATCGAGCAACTTCTGCCTGAACCCACCGCGCGGCGGCCGGCAGGGATCGGCGGATTTCACGGCCATCAAGATCCCCGAGGACATCGCGAAGCGCTTCGGCGCCGATCCCAACCGGACCTACTCCATGCAGGAGATCCTGGACATGGTGCGGCCGATGGTGCCGGCCGGCTTCGAGATCAACGAGTCGATGATCTCCTCGTTCCTCGGACTCGGGGCGGTCGTCAACCCGCTCGAGGACGATCTGAAGTTCTACCGGGAGCTGTCGGATCGGTACAAGGAGTTCCTGAAGGCGGCGAAGCTCGACGCCAAGCGCCTCGATCCGGCGCCGGACAAGGACGGTTCGTTCGAGCTGTGGGCCTACTACCACCTGGGCGTGCCGTCGTTCTCGATGGACTTCTGGACGCTGCCGGTGGCCGAGGAGCCGAAGGCCGAACCGTCGGGCATCACGGCCGATACGCTCGAGGGCATGTCGAGCGACGCGTTCCTGGCGCTCGGCGAGGACAAGCTGGCCGCGTTCCTGAAGGAGGTCGGCGCGCCGCCGAACGTCAGCGCCAAGATGCTGATGGACGGCGTGAAGAGCGGCCGCATGACGCCGAAGCAGATGGCGGGCATGCTGCGACAGATGCCGAAGCCGAAGGACACGAGCGGCGGCGACCCGAAGCTGCGCGCACTGGTTGCCTTCAGCGACAAGACCTTCGGCGGCAAGGGCTACCTCGCCTGGACGCCCTTCACGCACCCGACGCTCGGCGAGGTGGAGATCGGCGGGGCGGCGCCGTTCGCGGACACCACGCCGCCCGCCTCGATGATCGCGCCGCTCGTGACCGGCCAGGTGCCGTGGGTGCTGCAGCTCGCCGACGCGCTGCCGCACGTGCGCATCCTGAAGACGGACGTCGCGGCGAAGGGCGCCGGCGTGTACGCGCTGACCGTCTGGGTGGAGAACCGCGGGTATCTCCCCTTCCCCACGGCGATGGGCAAGCGCGACATGCACGCGCCGCCGGCCGTGGCCACGGTCAAGGGCGCCGGCGTCACGCTCCTCTCGGGCCTGGAGCGGACGCCCATCAAGGAGATCGGCGGCCACGCCGCCGTGAAGCTCCAGTGGCTGCTCCAGGCGGACAAGCCCGCGACGGTGGACGTGACGCTCGCGTCGCCGACCGCGTGGGGCGACGCCGCGACGGTGCGGCTGGGAGGTGCGCAGTGAGAACGCGAATCCTGTCGATGGTCCTCTCGGCCGCCGCCCTCCTCGGCGCGTCGGCGGTGGCGACGGCCCAGACGCAGCCGGTCACCGTGCCGCTGCGCTTCGATCACTACTACACCTACGAGCAGATCGGCGAGGCGCTGCGCGCGCTGCACGCCGCCTACCCGGCGCTCACCACGCTCGACGTCGTCGGCCGGAGCGAAGAAGGCCGCGAGGTCTGGGCGATGACCGTGAACAACGGCAAGACGGGCGCGCCCCTCTCGAAGCCCGGCGTCTACGTGGACGGTAACATCCACGGCAACGAGATCCAGGCCGGCGAGGTGTGCCTGTACCTGCTGAACGAGCTGCTCACGAAGTACGGGCAGAACGATCAGATCACGAAGCTCGTGGATCGCAACGCGTTCTACGTCATCCCGAGCGTCAACGTGGACGGCCGGTACCACTTCTTCCACGACCCGAACAATCCCAGCTCCGATCGCACCATGCGCGTGCCGCGAGACGACGACCGGGACG
The DNA here is from genome assembly GCA_024641665.1 of Acidobacteriota bacterium. Taxonomy (GTDB): domain Bacteria; phylum Acidobacteriota; class Vicinamibacteria; order Vicinamibacterales; family JAHECP01; genus JAHECP01. Next base: position 14,257 of record JAHECP010000022.1, on the reverse strand, counting down.
GGCTGGTGGACGAGGATCCCGCCGAGGATCTGGACGGCGACGGCAACATCTGCACGATGCGCAAGAAGGACCCGTTCGGGCAGTGGAAGACCGACCCGCTCGAGCCGCGGCTCATGGTGCGCGTCAAGGCCGGCGAGCAGGGCGAGTGGACCATCCTCGGCGACGAAGGCATCGACAACGACCACGACGGCAAGCTGAACGAGGACGAGCCGGGCTACCTCGACGGCAACCGCAACTGGGGCATCAACTGGGCGCCGCCCTACGTGCAGAGCGGATCGGGCGAGTATCCCTTCCAGGCCGCGGTCCCGCGCGCGATCGCGAAGTACGTGACGGACCGGCCGAACATCATCATGGTGTTCGCCTTCCACAACAACGGCGGCATGTACCTGCGCGGGCCGAGCACCAAGGCCGAGGGCGAGCTGAACCCCCGCGACATCGCCGTGTACGACGTGCTCGGCCAGAACGCCGAGAAGATCCTGCCGGGCTACCACTACCTGGTGTCGTGGGAGGATCTCTACCCCACCTACGGCGACTTCACCGACTTCACCGACAACGTGCTCGGCGCCTACGGCTTCGTGGGCGAGCTGTTCGTGACGGCGAGCGAGACCTACCGCGCCCCGAGCGCGGCGGCCAAACCCGAGGCGCCCGAGGGCGGCGACGACTTCATGGGCGGCAACGCCGAGCAGCAGCGCGAGCGCCTGCAGTTCAGCGACCACGTCGTGCAGGGCGAGCTCTACCGGGACTGGCACCCGTTCAAGCATCCCCAGTTCGGCGACATCGAGATCGGCGGCTGGGTGAAGATGAGCTCGCGGCTGCCGCACCCCTTCATGCTGCCGGACCTCGTGCACCGCAACGCCTCGGCCGTGCTCTATGCCGCCAGCCAGACGCCCGATGTCTCGCTCGCGGTCCTCGGCACCGACCGCCTCGGTGCCGGGCTCTCCCGTGTCCGCGTGCGCGTGGCCAACGCCGGCGTGATGCCGACGTTGAGTTACGCCACCGTGCAGAAGAAGACGCACCCGCTCGACACGCTGAAGGCGGCAGGACCGGGCCTCACGGTGGTGTCGGGCGGCGTCGTCACCGACCTCGACCGCAATCAGGTCACCTACAAGGAGCACCGGCCGGAGATCCAGTTCCTGCAGGTGCCCGGCAACGGCAAGGCCGACTACCAGTTCCTGGTGTCGGGCACCGGGACGCTGACGATCACCTACAGCTCGGTCAAGGCCGGCACGCGCACGGCGACCGTCGCCGTGCGGTGATCGTACGTAGCGCACGGCTTCAGCCGTGCGCCGAACGCGACGGGCGAGGGGGGCAGGCCGGACGGCCTGCCCCCCTTTTCTTCGTGCCCGGGGGCGTGGTAGCGCACACCTTCAGTGTGCGCTACGAGCGCGTACGTGGCAGGATAGGCAGGATACACACGCCGTTCGTCGGGCCGCCGGAGGTGGCATGCACGACTACCTGATCTCAGCGCTCCTCGGGATTGTCGAGGGGCTCACCGAGTTCCTGCCGGTCAGCTCGACGGCGCATCTCAGGCTCTCCGAAGCGCTGCTGCACATCAGCCTCACCGACGGCTACTGGAAGATGTTCGCCGTGGTCATCCAGCTCGGCGCGGTGCTCTGCCTGCCCGTGTACTTCGCGCCGCGGATCGCCCGGTTCATGGCTACCTACCCGTCCGGCGAGCGCGGCGATCGGAACGTCCTCACCCACCCGTTCGGCCTGACGATCGTCGCCTTCGTCGTCACGGCCGTGCCGGCTTTTCTGCTGACGAAGGTGATCGGGCGCCAGCTCGAGAACGTGTACGTGATGGGCGCGTCGCTGCTCGTCGGCGGCGTCGTGATGTGGATCGTGGACGCGATGAACGCCACCGCCGAACGCCTGGGCCCCTCGGCGGAGCCCTCCCGCGTCCGCACATGGACGATGGATGGCATGTCGATGCGGCAGGCGGTGTGGATCGGCGCGTGCCAGATCCTCTCGGCCGTGTTCCCGGGCACCTCGCGCTCGATGGCCACGATCGCGGCCGGTCAGCTGGCCGGGATGTCGCGCGCGGCGGCGCTCGAGTTCTCGTTCTTCCTCTCGATGCCGACCATGGGCGCGGCGACCGTTTACACCCTGCTGAAGTCGGTCCGCGGCACGCCCGAGAACCCGATCGGCGTCGCCCAGATCGACGCGCACGGCTGGGCCGTGCTCGCCATCGGCCTCGTCGTCTCGTTCGTCGTCGCGTACGCCTCGGTCGCCTGGTTCATGGCCTACGTGCGCAAGCACGGCTTCGTGCCCTTCGCGATCTACCGGCTCCTGCTGGGCGCCGTCGTGCTGGCGGCCGCGGCGCGCCTCTGACCCGCCGTGCCGGGAATGGGCTACCATGTGCCCGTGTTGGCACGTGAACCCGCCCCACGAGAGGAGGCGCCATGAAACGCCGTGAGTTCCTCAGGTGCTCGGGAACCGGGATCGGCGCCGGCCTGGCGGCCTTGTCGGCCGCCGGCACGGCTGGTGCTCAGCAGCCCGCCCAGCCCGCCCCCGCCCAGCCACGGCCCGCGAGGCCGTCCTACGAGTTCCAGGTCGACATCGTGGAGGGCCAGTGCGGGCCGCACAAGGCCGGCCAGCGGATCAAGTACCCGAGCGAGAAGGGCGCGATCTGCCCGTGGCTCATGGACAGCATGAGCGGCGCCATCCGCGTGCTGGAGTACGGCGGTACGCTGCCGTGGCTCTATCAGGGCACGCCGTACGAGAAGGTGATCGACCCGGAGGGCATCACGACGGAGTTCATCCGGTGTCCGGATCCAACCCGCGTCATCGTCGCCAAGATCACCAGCCGTCGCGTGTAGCGGCCGCGACGCCACCAGCGAGACGGGCCATGCGGACCACTCTCATCGCGTCGGTGCTGGCGCTCGCCGCCCTGTCACCGGTCCCGTCGCCGCGCTTCGAGCCCGTGCAGCCGGAGCTCTTCTCGGCGGGCGGCACGCTCGTCAACGCCTGGGCCGACTACGACGGCGACGGCGATCTGGACCTCTTCGTCGGCTTCAACGGCGCGGCGAACCGGCTGTATCGCAACGACCGGGGCGTGCTGACCGACGTCGCCGCATCAGCCGGCGTGGCCGACGCCCGTCCGACCCGCGCGGCGGCCTGGGGCGACTACGACGGCGACGGCGATCCGGACCTGCTCGTCGGCTTCGCGCCGGGCGAGGCGTCCGTGCTGCGGCTCTATCGGAACGACGGCGGCCACTTCACGGACGTGACCGAGGCGGCCGGCCTGACGACCGGTTCGGCCGCCGTCCGCCAGCCGGTCTGGGTGGACGTGGACGGCGACGGCGACCTCGATCTCTTCGTCGCGTTCCGCGACCGGCCGAACGCGCTCTTCAGGAACGACGGCGGGCGCTTCACCGACGTGGCGAAGGAGATCGGCCTCGCCGACCCGCGCAAGAGCGTCGGCGCCGTCTGGTTCGACGCAGACGAGGACGGCGACCTCGATCTGTACGTCGCCAACATGGACGGCGACGCGAACGGCCTGTTCCTGAACGACGGCGGGCGGTTCACCGACGCCGCTGAGCGCGCCGGGCTCGCCTGGGGCGGCCGCGCGCCGCGCGACGAGACCAACGGCACCGTGCGCCCGTGCGCCGCCGACGTGGACGGCGACGGGCGGTTCGACCTCTTCACCGCCAACTACGGGCCGAACGGCCTGTTCCTGAACCGCGGCGGCCTGCGCTTCGAGGACGTCTCGAAGGCCTGGGGCATCGCGATCGACTCGCGCTACGACACGTGCGCCTTCGCCGACTTCGACCACGACGGCCGGCTCGACTTCTACGTGAACGGCACGGTCACGGGCGGAGTGAGCTACCGCGACTACCTGTTCCGGAACACGGGTCACGGCTTCGAGGACGTGACGCCGGAGAACATCCTCGCGCTCAACGCCGACCACGGCGTCGAGTGGGCCGACTTCGACGGCGACGGCGACCTCGATCTGGCGTTGACCGGCGCGCAGAAGGACGGCACGCACGCGCTGCTGCGCAACCTGCTGCCGGCCGCCGACGCGCGCCGCTCGCTCGAAGTCCGCGTCCTCGACGCACGCGGCCGCGCGACGCTCGCCGGCGCCGAGGTGCGCGTCCACGCCGCCGGTACCCGCCGGCTGCTCGGCGCGCGTCTCGTGGACTCGGGCTCGGGCTACAACGCGCAGAGCGACCAGCCCGTCCACATCGGTCTCGCGACGCTCGAACCGGTGGACGTCGAGGTCGTCGTCCCGCGCGCCGGCCGGCGCGTGACGACGACGATCCGCTCGGTGGACCCGGCGCAACATGCCGGACGTGCGCTCGTCGTGCGCGCCGCCGGCTCATCGGAGTAACCCCCCATGCACAGAAACCGTCTGCGGATTTCCGCCCGTCTCGTCGCCGCCGCCCTCATCGTCTTTTCTTTCGGCTCCCCGCTCGTCGCCCAGGTGGCCGCCCCGCCGGCCGATCTCGACCAGTGGGTCGCCCGCGCCATGAAGGAGTTCGACGTTCCCGGCATGGCCGTCGCCATCGTCAAGGACGGCCGGGTCGTCGTCGCCAAGGGCTACGGCGTGCGCGAGCTCGGCAAGCCCGGCCAGGTGGACGAGCACACGCTGTTCGGCATCGCCTCGAACACGAAGGCCTTCACCGCCACGGCCCTCGGCATGCTGGTGGACGAGAAGAAGCTCTCCTGGGACGACCCGGTGAACAAGCACCTGCCGGCGTTCGCCATGTTCGACCCCTACGTCAGCCAGCAGCTCATGGTGCGCGACGCCCTGTCGCATCGCAGCGGCCTGGGGCTCGGCGCCGGCGACCTGATGTTCTGGCCCGACACCGACCGTACGCGCGCGGAGGTCGTGCACCAGACGCGCTTCATCCGGCCCGCGTCGAGCCTCCGCAGCCGCTACGCGTACAACAACCTGATGTTCGTGGTGGCCGGCGAGATCGTCCGCGCGGCGTCAGGCCGGCCCTACGAGGACTTCATCCGCGACCGGATCTTCCAGCCGCTCCAGATGTCCGAAACGCGGTTCGGCAACGCCGGCCTGCCGCCGGACGCCAACCTCGCCTCACCTCATTCGAAGGGCTGGCGGCTCGACGGCGAGCTGACGCCGGTGCACTACACGCGCGACGACACGTGGGCGCCGGCGGCCGGCATCCGGTCCAACGTCGTCGACCTGTCGAAGTGGGTCATCGCCCACCTGAACAAGGGCGCGCTCCCCGACGGCCGGCGACTGTGGAGCGAAGCCGTGGAGAACGAGCTCCGAACCATGCAGACCGTGCAGCGCATCAGCGAGCCGCCCCCACCCCTCCGGGCGAGCAAGCCCAACTTCGCCGGGTACGGTCTCGGCTTCGGCCTGCGTGACTACGCCGGCCGCAAGGTCGTCTCCCACACGGGCGGGCTGACCGGCATGGTGACCACGATCGCCATGATCCCGGAGGAGAATCTCGGCGTCATCATCCTCACCAACCAGGAGGAGGGCGGCGCGTTCACGTCGGTGCTGTACCACATCTTCGACCACTACCTCGGGCGGCCGCCGACCGACTGGATTGCCGCCTACCGCCAGACGCGCACCGACACGCTCGAGAAGGCCTGGGCGGCGGAGAAGAAGGCCGCCGACGCGCGCAAGGCGGACAGCACGCCGTCGCTCCCGCTCGCGCAGTACGCCGTCGAGCTCGAGGATACCTGGTACGGCAAGGTGACCGTGACCCTGGAAGGCGGCGGGCTCGTGCTGCGGATGACGCACAGCCAGGCCCTCGTGGCTGATCTGCAGCACTGGCAGTACGACACGTTTCGCGCGGTCTTCCGCGAAAAGACGACGCCCGACGCGTACGTCACCTTCGACCTCGATCCGCAGGGACGCATCGAGCGGGTGAAGATGGTGCCGTGCTCGTCGCTGGCCGACTTCAGCTTCGACTATCAGGACCTCGACCTCCAGCCGGTGCCCAAGCCGGCCGGGGGTCCGTCGTAGCGCCGCTCCCCCGCGGGCGGACGGCGCCGGCTCACGCCGGCCCGTCCGCCTCGCCCGACTCGAGCCGCAGCAGCCGCGCGTCGATGTCGGCGAGCAGCCGTTCCTCCACGTTCTGGCTCAGCACACCGCGGTGGAAGGCATCCAGGACCTCGTTCTTCTCGACGAGCAGCAGGTGTCGCCGTGCCCAGCCCAGCTCCTCGGCCTGGAGCGCCTGCTGCCCGACGTGGAGCGCGTCGAGCGCCGCCCGGTCCCGCGCCGCCCGGTCACCGTACTCCCGGCGGAGACTCTCGAGCACCTCCCCGCTGCTGAAATGCACGTTCGACATCCGATCGATCTCGCCGAGCGCGGCGCCGGCCGCCTGCAGCCGGCCGCGCGTGAGCTCGTACGCGACGCGGTCCTCGCGCCCGCGCACGATACCCAGCCGCCGCAGCAGCGGCGACATCGTCAGCCCGTGCACCAGGATCGAGAGGATCACGACGCCGAACGTCATCGAGACGAGGAAGTCGCGGTGGGCGAAGGCGGCCGGGAGGCTGAGGACGAGCACCATCGGCAGCCCGCCGCGCAGCCCACCCCAGGTCAGGATCACGCTCCACGACCACGGCACCCGTTCCCGCGTCCCACGCAGGACCGACGACACCAGGAAGATCACCAGCGCCCGGCCGCCGGTGACCACGAGATAGGCGACCAGGATCGCGAGCCACGACGCCACGAGGATCCGGAACTGCACCTCCAGACCGATGAGCAGGAAGACGATCGAGTTGAGGGCGAACGCCACGTACTCCCAGAACGTCTCGACCGCGATGCGCGTCGACGGCGACATGCCCACGCGGGCGGCGTAGTTGCCGCACAGCATGCCGGCCGCCACGGTGGCGATGACGCCGGAATACTGGAAGTGCTCGGCGACGAGGAACGACCCGTAGGCCGCGAGCGTCGTCAGCGTGATCTCGATCATCGGGTCGTCGACGTGCCGGATGATCTGCGACACGGCCAGGCCGATGCCCACCCCGACGAGCGCGCCGAAGCCGACGATCTCCACGAACTCGACGCCGAGCGCCCCGGCCGTCACGGCGGTGCCCGACACCAGCGCGAGGCTCAGCGTGAAGAAGACGATGGCGGTCCCGTCGTTGAGCAGGCTCTCACCGTCGAGCAGCACCGAGAGCCGCGTGGGCACCCCCAGGCTCCGGAAGATCGCCACCACCGCGATGGGATCGGTCGCCGAAATGAGGGCGCCGAACACGAGCGCGTGCTGCCAGGTGAAGCCCGGCGACAGGTGCAGCATGTTCGCCACCGGCGTCAACACCAGCGCCGTGAGCGCGACCGCCGCCACCACGCCGGGCAGGGCCAGCGACGTGATGGCCAGCCGGTTGCGCCAGAACTGCTTGAACTCGATGTGGAACGCGGCCTCGAACAGCAGCCCGGGCAGGAACACGTTGAACAGGAGGGCCTTGGTGAGGTGCGGCGCCTCGAAGGCGCGCATCAGCCCCAGTCCGAGGCCGGCGACGACCAGCGCCACCGTGTAGGGCACGGCCACACGGCGCACCGCAATCGCGACGGCCGTCGCCACGATGAACAGCAGCATGAACGTCGTTTCGCTGGGCATGGGGAAGGTTACCACCTCAGCGCACGACGAAGGGCGTGGAGCCGGCGGCGCGACGCTGCCGCGATTACTGCGGGGTGGAGCCAGCCGGTGCGGGCCGGGCGGGCTCGCGCGCGAGTTCGTCCTTCACGGCCGGCGCCAGCTCGTCGGCGTGGCCCACGAACATCGTCACCTGCCAGCGCTGGGTCTCCGACAGCGTCCTGCCGAAGCCGGGCATCCCGGACAGCCGGATTCCGTGCGTCACCTTCCAGTAGGTGACGCCCTCCGGGTCGTCGGTGACCATCGCGTTCGGCTGCAGGAGCTGTGGAGGCGGCGGGAACATCCCCTGCGAGATTACGGAGGGCGGCTGACCCGGCAGCCCGTGACACACCGCGCAGTGCGTCTTGTAGATCTGCGCGCCGGCCAGCATGTTGTCATCGTCGAGCGCCAGCGGGTCCTTCACGGCCGCGGCGTTCCCGATGCTCGCGCGCAGCGCCAGGTGCGCGACTTGCCGTTCGAAAGGCAGCGGCCGCGCCGTGGTCTCCATCGAGACCCCGCCGGCCCTCACGAATCCGTAGCCGCCCGCGACGAGCGCGACGACCCCGATCACCATCCCGACGACGAACCAGCTCCAGCGTGACATGCATCCTCCCAGCGCGAGGCGGGTCGTGCCTCGAAGCCGCGTCTGCCGTTTCCGCTAGTCTATTCCAATCGCCGTGCCAGGCAGAATGCGATGGAATCGCGCCCGGGTGGCGCGGATGGGCCCGGGCCGAAGCAGAAGCGCCCCAGGTGGGGCGATGCCGCGAACGCTTGCTGCGGTCACGTCTGGGCGACGCGAGACGACCGATCGGGGCCGACGCCCCCCGCGCTGAGACCGTGCGCGAATGGTCAGACCGTTTGCCGCATCGACGGGTTGACAATCGAGCATGGCTCCAGCAAGCTGCGGACCCTGAGCGCCGCCGGGTTTCGCGCTCCGCGCTACGGCGGGCAAGCCCAGCCCCCAGCCCCCAGCCCCCGGCCTCTGGCCTCCCAGCCCCCAGTCCCCGCTGTTGACCTCCGTGCCGCCGTGATATATGGTGTGGCCATATATGTCCACACACCTCGAGCGCGAGCTGAAGCGCGGGAGCACGGAGCTGCTGATCCTGGCCCTGCTCGAGGAGCGCCAGCGCCACGGCTACGAGATCGGCCAGCTCATCGACGAGCGATCGCGGGGCGCCATCAGCTTCCACGTCGCGTCGCTCTACCCGACGCTCTACCGCCTCGAGGACAAGGGCTTCATCGAGGGCCGGTGGATCGAGAAGGCCGGACAGCGGCGCCGCCGCTACTATCGCCTGACTTCGGCGGGTCGCAAGGTCCTCGCCAGCCAGCGCAGCGTGTGGGAGACGTTCTTTGTCGCGCTCGACCGGGTCGCGCGAATCACGCAAACCTAGATCCATGAACATCGACTGGACCGCCGAGGTACGTGCGGTGTTCGCCTCGCTCCCGCGGCTCCCCGACGACGACGTCGTCGAGGAGCTGGCGCAGCACGCGGCCGCCGCCTATGCGGCCGGCCGCGCCGAGGGGCTCGACGAGGCCGAGGCCACGGCGCGTGTCCGCGCCGAGATCACCGCGTGGTGCCGCGACCCCCGCCTCCTCCGGCAGCGGCCGCGCCGTCCGCCGGCCGTCGAGCCGCCGCCTGTCGCGTCCTCTTCGCGTCTCGCGGGCCTCGCGCAGGATCTGCGCTACGCCGTTCGGGTGCTCGGCCGCAGCCCGGGCCACACGCTGGTGGCCGTCCTCACGATGGCCCTCGGCATCGGCGCAACCACCGCGCTCTTCAGCGTGGCCGACGGGGTGCTGTTGAGGCCGCTTCCGTGGCCCGACGGCGATCGACTGGTGCGGCTGTCCGAGACGCGAGAGGGTGGCAACAACCGGTTCTTGAGCTATCTGACCAACGCCACCTATCTCGCTTGGAAGGACGACCCGTCCACGCTCGAGTCGCTCGCCGCGTGGAGCGGCGATGAGGTCACCCTGACCGGCTCGGGCGAGCCCGAGCGCCTGTCGGTCGCGGACGTCACGCCGAGCCTCTTCCCACTCATACGCGCCCGGCCCGTGCTCGGGCAGGTGTTCGTGCCCGGCGACGAGCGCGACAAGGTCGTCGTCCTGTCGTACGGCCTGTGGGAGCAGCGCTTCGGCGGCGATCCGGACGTCCTCGGACGGCTGGTCCGGTTCGACACCGAGCCGTACCGCATCGTCGCGGTCATGCCGCGGGACTTTGCGTTCCCCGATCGCGAGACGCGCGCGTGGGTGCCCTACGCGGTACGGTCGGTCCTCGACCCCGAGCACCCGGACTCGCGGGCGCTGTCGATGATGCGGGTCATCGGCCGCCTGCGCCCGGGCGCGACGCCCGCGCAGGCCGCGGCCGAGGGCACCGCCCGCGGCCGCACCGCCCCGGACCTCGGGCTGGTCGGCATCGCCGTGTTCGGCACCAACGGGCCGGTGACCGTCTCGGCGGTGCCGCTCATCGACGCGATGACGGCCGACGTGCGGCCGGCGATCCTGGTGTTCCTGGCCGCGGTCGCGCTGCTGCTGGCGACGGCCACGGCCAACGTGGCCAGCCTGCAGTTCGCGCGCGCGACCACGCGCGTTCGGGAGATCGCGATCCGCTCGGCGCTCGGTGCGGGACGCCCGCGCCTCGCGCGGCAGCTGCTCGTCGAGAGCACGCTCCTCGGCCTGGCAGGGGGCCTCGCCGGCCTCGCGCTCGCCTGGACGATCGTCCGGGCGCTCCCCGCGCTCCTGCCGGCGGACTTCCCGCGCCTCGACACCGTCACGATCGACGTCCGCGTGGTGGCGTTCGCGATCGGTCTTGCGCTCGTGACGGGCGTGCTCTTCGGCCTCATCCCGCTCCTGCAGGCGCGACGGCTGGATCTGGTGGCAGCGCTCGCCGAGGACGGCCTCGCGCCGGCCGGCGGCGGCGCCCGCTCGCCGACCGCCCGCCTCCGTGCCGCCATCATGGCCGGCCAGGTCGCCATCACGTGCGTGCTGCTCGTCGGCGCGGCGCTGCTCGGACGGAGCTTCGTCGCCCTCCTCCACGCCGACCGCGGCTACGACCCGTCGAACGTGCTCACGGCCGGCGTGGTCATGCCCGACGCGGCCTACACGCCGGCGCGCCGCATCCAGGTGCTCGACGCCCTGCTGGCGCGCCTCCGCGCTCAGCCGGGCGTGCGGGTCGCCGCGGTCTCGAGCATGCTGCCGCTCCTCGGCGGCGACGCGCTCATGGGCTTCAGGATGCCGGCCCGCGGCGCGGCGTCGGGCGAGGTCCAGGTCCACGCGTCGGTCCGTCTGGTCAGCCCGGGCTACTTCGCCACCATGGGCATCGCGCTGCTCGCCGGCCGCGATTTCACCGACGCCGACACCCGCACGTCGCTCCCGGTCGTCATCGTGAACCACACGTTCGCCGAGCGCTACCTCGCCGGCTCGCCGATTGGCCGGACGCTGCCCCTCGGCGCCGACGAGCATCGCCCCGATTCGCAGGTCGTCGGCGTCGTCGACGACGTGCGGCAGCGGGGTGCCACGGATCCGCCGCAGCCCGAGCTCTATCTCGCCTGCGCTCAGCGCAACGACGGCTACGGCTCCCCGTGGGCGTTCCTCGCGATCCGCACGGCGTCCGATCCCGCCGCGTTCGTCCCGTCGTTCCGCGCCTTCGTCCGCGACCAGGACCCCACGCTCGCGCTCGAGTCGGTGATGACGATGGAGGATCGCGTGATGACGAGCCTGACGCAGCCCCGGCTCTACGCCGTGCTGCTCGGCGCCTTCGCGGTCTTCGCGCTCGCCATCGCCGGCGTGGGTCTGTTCGGCGTGCTGTCCTACAGCGTGGCGCAGCGCACGCGCGAGATCGGCGTTCGCACCGCGCTCGGCGCCCGCCCGCGCGACATCGTGCGGCTGGTGGTGGGTCAGGGGCTGGCCATGACGGCCGCGGGGCTCGTCGCAGGCCTGGCCGCGGCGTTCGTGCTCACGCGGTCGCTCTCGGCGTTCCTGTTCGGCGTGAGCGCGCACGATCCGGAGAGCTTCGTGGCCGTGCCGATCGTGCTGGCCGCCGTCGCGATCGCGGCCTCGGTCGTGCCCGCGCGCCGCGCCGCGCGCGTGGACCCGCAACGGGTGCTCAGGGCAGGGTAGACAACGGGAAAGACCACGGAATGACCACGGAAATCGCCACGGAAATCGCCACGGAACGAGCCACGGAACGAGCCACGGAAATGGGAGACGGAATGGGACACGGAACGGGACACGGAAAGGACATGACTGCAGCGTGACACGTCGATCATGATCGCAGCGTGACACTCCAAATAGTACCCTCCGTGGCCCTCCGTGTTCTCCGTGGTGAACCGTCTCCGTCCCTCCGTGGTGATTCCGCGCCCTCCTCTTCCCGGCCCACCGCAAGAATCGGGTTGTCCCTCCTCTGCCCGCTCCCGCACAATGGCGGCATCGAACCGAGGAACGCCATGACCACGACCGATTACGCGCGCGTCGAGCGGGCCATCCACTACCTCGCCGCCAACTGGCGCCGTCAGCCCTCGCTCGGCGAGGTGGCCCGGCAGGCGGGCCTGAGCGAGTTCCACTTCCAGCGGCTGTTCACCCGCTGGGCCGGCATCAGCCCCAAGCGCTTCGTGCAGTTCCTGACGGCGGACCACGCGCGGAACCTGCTCGCCGAGTCGCAGAGCGTGCTCGACGTCTCGGGCGAGGTCGGGCTCTCGGGCCCGAGCCGGCTGCACGATCTCCTGGTCGCCGTCGACGCCGTGACGCCGGGCGAGCTGAAGGCCGGCGGCGCCGGCCTGACGGTGCGCTACGGCGTCGCCGACAGCCCGTTCGGCGAGTGCCTGCTCGGCGTGACGGGCCGCGGCCTCTGCTGGCTCTCCTTCGTCCACGACGGCGGGCGCCGCGCCGCCGTTGCGGCGCTTCGGGATCACTGGCACGGCGCGACGCTCGTCGAGGACGCCGCCGAGGCCGGACGCGTGGCGGCGCGCGTGTTCGCGCCGGCCGGCGAGAGCGGCCGCACGCAACTCCCCGTGCTGCTCCGCGGCACGAACTTCCAGATCAAGGTGTGGGAGGGGCTGTTGCGCGTGCCGGCCGGCACGGTGACGACCTATCAGGATCTGGCGAGACGGATTGGATCGCCGCGCGGCGCGCGCGCCGTCGGCGCAGCCGTCGCCCACAACCCCGTCGCGTACGTCATCCCGTGCCATCGCGTCATCCGCGCGACCGGCGATTTCGGCGAGTATCGCTGGGGCGCCGACCGCAAGCGGGCCCTGCTCGGCTGGGAGGCGGCGCGCACCGAGCCCCCGCGCAACGGCCTCCGCGCGGGGTAGCGACGACGCTGGGTGCACAGCGGTGTAGCCTTTGCTCCGCTCCCCCGCTCCTTCCGGGGCGATTTCCGTGGCTTCATTCCGTGGTATTTCCGTGGTCCCTTGCCACATCGGCGCACCATCCGACGTCCGCTGACGGGACACCCGAGTCCCACCAGCGGGCAGCGGGCGTCGCACCGTGCGCCCGCGACACGGGAACCCGCCCTGGAATCAACGGCTTAGACTGACCTCGGCTGGCACGGCCCTGGCAATACAAACCTCTTTTGTCGTTTGTCCCGATGAGAAGCCCATGCTCTCCGATCTGAAATACGCCATCCGGACTCTCCGCCGTCAGCCCGGCTTCACCGTCGTCGCCGTCGCGGCGCTCGCCCTCGGCATCGGCGCGAACACGGCCATCTTCTCGATCGTGAACGGCGTGCTGCTGCGGCCGCTGCCGTATCCCCATCCCGACCGGCTGGTGATGATCTGGCAGGATCTGCGCCTGCAGAACGGGCCGGCCGAGGAATGGGCGTCGCCGCCGGTCTTCTTCGACTGGCGGGCCGAACGCGAGGTCTTCTCGGGTGTCGCGGCCGTCAGCGGCTGGGGCCCGAGCCTCACGGGCGGCGACCGCGAGCCCGAGCGGCTGTCAGGCGCGCAAGTGAGCCAGGACTACTTCGGCGTGCTCGGCGTGACGCCGGCGGTGGGCCGCGACTTCGAGCCGGCCGACGATCGGCCGGGCGCGGCGCCGGTCGTGATCCTGTCGCACGCCCTGTGGCGGCACCTCGGCGGCGACCCGGACATCGTGGGCCGCGCGCTGACGCTCTCCGGCGTCAGCCACACGGTCGTCGGCGTGCTGCCGCCGGATTTCCGTCCCGCGGTCGTGCCGGACGCGGGGATCTTCCGGCCGCTCCGGCTCGATCCGGCGTCCACGGCGCGCCGCGAGATCATCCTGCAGGTCGTGGCACGGCTGCGGCCGGAGGTAACCCTCGCCTCGGCGCGCGCGGCGATGGACGGGCTCGCGCGCCGGCTCGAAGCGCGGTATCCCGCGACCGACAAGGGCGCGCGCATCGTGCTGGTGGCGCTGCACGAACAGATCGCCGGACCCTTCCGTCCCGCGCTCCTGGTGCTCATGGGCGCGGTCGCCTTCGTGCTGCTCATCGCGTGCGCCAACGTCGCGAACCTGACGCTGGCGCGCGCCTCGGGCCGCGGCCGCGAAGTGGCGGTGCGGGCGGCGCTCGGGGCCGGTGCGTGGCGGCTGGTCCGGCAGATGTTGACCGAGGCGATGGTCCTCGCCGCGGCCGGCGGCGCGGCCGGCGCGCTGCTCGCGGCGTGGAGCGTGGACGCGCTCGTCGCGGCCAGCCCGGTGGCCGGCGGCGGCTTCGCCCAGATCGCGGTCGATCCGCGCGTGCTGGGCTTCAC
>JAHECP010000021.1 GCA_024641665.1 Acidobacteriota bacterium | reverse complement strand
CCAGGCCTACAACCTCGTGCCGGTCCTCACGGCGCTCGAGAACGTGGAGTTCGTGCTGGAGGCGCAGGGCGTCGGCAGCGAGCGCCGGGCCCGCGCGCGGCGGCTCCTCGACGATCTCGGTCTCGGCGCGCTCGCGGACCGCCGCCCCGGCGAGCTGTCGGGCGGGCAGCAGCAGCGGGTCGCCGTCGCGCGCGCCGTGGCGGCGCGCCCGCGGCTCGTGCTGGCCGACGAGCCGACCGCCAGCCTCGACGGCGAGAACGCCGAGACGCTCATGCACCTCATGCGCGACGTCCGCGACCGGGACGGCACGAGCTTCGTCTTTGCCACCCACGATCCACGTGTCGTCGCGCACGCCGTGCGCGTCGTGACGCTCGTCGACGGCCGCGTCGCGCGGGACGAGCGCACCGCCGGCGAGGCGCCGCACGCGATCGTGCCCGGCGTCGGGAAGCCGCCGGCGCCGGCGGAGGCCTGAGGTGGCGGCACGCGGTCTTCTCGCCGCGGCGTGGCTGCTGGCGGCGGCCGTGCCCGTCGCGGCGCAGGACCCGGCGAGCGCGGGTGACCGCGCCGTCTCGCTGCGCGCCGCGATCAAGGCCAGCGCGCTCGTCTGGGCCGCGCCCGGCTCGGACGGGTGAGGGTGCGACGCCACGTCCGCGGGCGCGGGCGCGACCGGCTTCTGGCGCGTGCGGCTCGACGGCGAGACCCGGCCGGGCCCGCGCGTGACGCTGGCCGTTGCCTACGAGCAGCGCCTCCGCGCGTCAACCCAGCCCGGCGACCCGGGCGGCGCCGGCATCCTTCCGCCCGAGAGCCCGGCGCCCTACCGTGTGCGACAGCTCGACTGGTCGATTGCCGCCTCGGGCGGATCCTCGTGGCGGCACGAGATCGACCGCGCGTACGCCGCGGCACACCTGGCGCGCGTCGAGCTGACCGTCGGCCGTCAGGCGATCGGGTGGGGGCGTGGCGTGCTGTTCGGCGCCGTGGACCTCTTCTCGCCGTTCTCCCCGCTCGAGGCGGATCGCGAGTGGCGGCGCGGCGTGGACGCCGCGCGCGCGGACGTCCGGCTGACCGATCGCGCCTCGCTCGACGTCGTCGCGGCGTTCGGCGAGTCAGTGGACGAGTCGGCGTTCGCCTCGCGGCTGCGCGGCTACGCGGGACGCGTGGACGTCGAGCTCGTCGGCGGGCGTCGTGCCCGCGACGTGTTCGGGGGCGTCACGAGCTCGGCCGCCGTCGGCGACGCCGAGGTCCACGGCGAGCTGGCGGTGTTCCGTCCGCCCGAGGCGCCGGCGAAGGGCGGCCCGGCCGGCGCCCGTGTCGTGGCCAAGGCGGTGGCGGGCGGGTCGTACCGGTTCCCGTTCGGCGGCGGCGTGCTCGTCTACCTCGAGTACCACTACTCCGGCTTCGGTGCCCGGCGCGCCGACGACCTGCCGGCGCTCGTCGCCGACCCGGCGTTTCGCGAGCGGTACCTGCGTGGCGACGTGCAGATCCTCGGGCGGCACGCCGTGGCCGCGCTGGCCACACACGAGTTCTCGCCGGAGCTGACGGCCTCCGTGCTGTGGTTGCACAGTCCGGTCGATCGGTCGGGGCTGGCCGCCCCGTCGGCGACCGTGACTGCCGGCGATCGGCTGTCGGTCGTGGGGACGATCTACCTGCCGTACGGGCGCCCGGCGGCCGGCGGGCGCCTGCAGAGCGAGTACGGCGCCACACCGCTCGCGGCGTTCCTCCAGCTCCGCTTCTACCCGTAGGGGTCCCTCGTCAGCAGCCGAACTGCGCGGCGAACCGGGGCGTGACGTGTGCGTGCTTCCGCCCGGCGATGGCGAAGGAGTCCACCCGCTCGCCGTCGAGGGAGAGGCGGTGCCGGTCGCGCTCGCGGGCCCGGGGGTTGACGGATTCAAACAGGTGTTTTATACATATGTTCATCCCCCCGACGCACCCGCGGACGGGCGCTCCCCCGAGAGGGTCTGCTCATGCGCAAGACACTGTTGGCCGTGCTGCTCCTCGTCGCCGCCGGCGGCGCCGTCGCCTACGCCCTGTTCGGGCGCGGCCCCGGCGTCCTCGTGCTCACCGGTATCGTCACCACCCACGACGTCATCGTCGGGCCGCAGGTGGCCGGGCAGGTGGAGCGTCTGCTCGTGAAGGAGGGCGACACCGTCAAGGCGGGCGACCTCGTCGCCGTCATCGCCCCCGACGAGCTCCGCGCCGACAGCGCCTACTACGCGCACAGCGCGGCGGGCGCCGGCGCGCAGGTGCGCGAAGGCGAGGCCGCCCTGCGCCTCCAGGAGCGACAGACCGCCGAGGAGATCACGCAGGCGCAGGCGACGCTGGCCGCCGCCGAGGCCCAGCAGGTCCAGGCCGAGGCCACCCTGGAGAACGCGCGCGTGACGCTCTCGCGCACCGAGCAGCTCTACCATCGGGCGCTGGCGCCCGCGCAGGACTACGACCAGGCCCGCACCACCGAGCAGGCGGCCGCGGCGGCCGTGGACGCCCTGAAGAAGCAGGCCGACGCCGCGCGCGCCGCGCTCGCCCTCGCCCGGTCGAACGCCGAGCAGATCGCCATCAAGCGCAGCCAGCTCCGCGCCAACGAGCAGCAGCTCGCGGCCGCGGATGCCCAGCGCGCGGCGGCCGACGTGCGCCTCGGCTACACCGAGCTGCGCGCGCCCATCGACGGCATCGTGGACGTCCGTGCCGTGCGGCCGGGGGAGGTCGTCACCATCGGCCAGCCGGTCGTCACGCTCATCAACCCCGACGACCTGTGGGTGCGCGCCGACGTCGAGGAGACCTACATCGACCGCGTGCGGCTCGGCGACACGCTGACGGTGCGGCTGCCCTCGGGCGACGCGCGCGAGGGCACGGTCATCTTCCGCGGCGTGGACGCGGGCTTCGCCACCCAGCGCGACGTCAGCCGCACGAAGCGCGACATCAAGACCTTCGAGATCCGGCTGCGCGTGGACAACCGCGACCGGCGCCTCGCCGTCGGCATGACGGCCTACGTGCTCTTCCCGCTCGCGGCGCGGCCGGCGGACGCGAAATGAGCGCCATCGAGGTGGAGGGGCTCACCAAGCGCTTCGGCGACTTCACGGCGGTGGACCAGGTCAGCTTCGCCGTGCGGCCGGGGGAGATCTTCGGCCTGCTCGGGCCCAACGGCGCCGGCAAGTCCACCCTGATCCGCATGCTCACGACGCTGATTCCGCCGAGCGGCGGCGCCGCGCGCGTCGCCGGCTTCGACGTCGTCTCGCAGGCCGACGGCGTCCGGCGCGCCATCGGCGTCATCCCGCAGGCGATGACGAGCGACCTCGAGCTGAGCGTCGAGGAGAACCTGCTCATCTTCGCGAAGCTCTACGGCGTGCCGCGCGAGCGGCGGGTGCGCGTCATGGCCGAGCTGCTCGAGGCCGTCGAGCTGACCGCCTGGGCCGACAAGCCGGTGAAGAACCTGTCGGGCGGGATGCGCCGCCGCGTCGAGATCGCGCGCGGCCTCGTCCACGAGCCCAAGGTGTTCTTCCTCGACGAGCCGACCACCGGCCTCGACCCGGTCTCGCGCGTCGCCGTGTGGGAGATGCTGCAGCGCGTGAAGGCGCGGCACGAGCTGACGGTGCTCCTCACCACGCACTACATGGACGAGGCCGACCGGCTCTGCGACCGCATCGCGATCGTCGATCACGGGCAGCTGAAGGCGCTCGACTCGCCGATGAAGCTCAAGGCCTCCATCCCGGGCCGGAACGTCCTCGAGGTCGCCTTCCAGTCGGCGCCGGCCGACTGGCCGGCCCGCCTCGAGGCCCTGCCCGAGGTCGAGAGCGTGACGGCCCAGGACTCGGTGTTCCGCATTGCGTCGAACAACGGGCCGGTCACCACGATGGCGCTGATGGCGGCCGCCTCGGCGGCCAGCGTCACGGTGCGGTCGCTCTCGGTGCAGAGCACGACGCTCGACGACGTGTTCGTGCACTACACGGGGCGGCAGCTGCGCGACGCGTTGCAGGAGGCGCCCGTGCGCGACTTCTCGTACCGGAACCGGCCACGCGACTAGCGGGGGAGCGAATCGACCATGCAACGGACCCTGGCCATCGTCGAGCGCGAGCTCCGGCGCTTCCGCCGCAGCCCCACGCTCATCGCCGTGACGATGATCTTTCCCGTCGTGCAGCTCGTCGTGCTGGGCTACGCCTTCGGCGGCAACGTGAAGCACCTGACGGTCGGGGTGGTCGACCAGGACCACGCGCTGCCCGCGGTGCAGGTGCGCGAGCTGGCCGGCGCCATCGCGGCGAACGCGCGGACGTTCGACACGGTCGAGTACGCCGACGCCGGCTCGGCGCTGGCCGATCTGCGGGCCGGCCGCATCAACGGCGTGCTCACGATTCCGCCCGACTTCTCCCGGCGCAGGCTCGAGAAGAACGGCCCGCGCATCGCGCTCATCGAGGACAACACCGACAACTTCGTCGCCTCGGCGCTGGTCGGCAGCCTGACCGGCCTCGTGGACGCCTACAACACGCAGTCGGTGGGCACGGCCCGGATCCCGGCGCAGGTGAGCCTCGACGTCGTCGAGGTGTACCCGTACGTGCCCTACATCCAGTACCTGCTGCCCGGCACGATCACGCTGTCGATCTACATGATGGTCATGATCGGCGGTGGCATCATCTTCATCGACGACAAGGCGCGGGGGCTCCACGAGGGCTACCTCGTGACGCCGATCACGAAGTTCGAGCTGATCTCGGGCTTCAACGTGTCGGGCACCATCAAGGCGGTGCTGGCCGGCGCGGTGCTGGCCGTCATCGGGTCGTTCATCGCGGGCATTCCGCACCCGCTCGAGGCGCTGCGGCTGGCGCGGCTGCTGGCGGTGATCGTGATCACGGCCCTGGCGCTCGTCAGCATGATGTTCCTGTTCATGGTGCGGGTCACCGACCCGCTCGTGCCGCGCGCGACCTTCGGCGTCCTGAACACGCTGCTCTTCTTCCCGAGCGGCGCCGTGTACCCGCAGCAGGCGTTCCCGACCTGGATGCGCTATCTGGCGACCGTGGACCCGTTCACCTACGCCGTGCACGCCCTCAAGAGCCTGCTGCTGCGCGACACGGGCTTCGCGGCGATCGGCGGCGACCTGGCCTATCTCGTCCTGTTCTCGGTCGTGACCATGACCATCGCGACCATCATGTTCCGGCGGACGCTGTGACGGGCGCGAGCCGGGCTCCGGCGGCGAGCGACCAGGAGACGCGCCGGCGCCTCGTCGAGGCGGCGGCGCGGCTGTTCGCCGAGCGCGGCTTCCGCGGCGTGACCGTGCGCGAGATCTGCCGCGAGGCTGGCGCGAACGTGGCCGCGGTGAACTACCACTTCCGGAACAAGATGGGACTCTATCTGGAGGTGGTGCGCACCGCCATCGAGGCCATGCGGGACACGAGCCACGCGTTGAGGGCCGCCGGGCAGGGCGGCTCGACCGAGGACAAACTCCGGGTCTACATCCGCGTGTACCTGCAGCGCCTGCTGGGGCAGGGCCGCGCGTCCTGGATTCACGCGCTGATGCAGCGCGAGATGGCCGACCCGACGCCCGCGCTGGACCTGATCGTGGACGAGGCCATCCGGCCGCGCGTCGACTACCTGCGGGCGCTCGTGGGCGAGCTGATGGGGCGGTCGCCCCGCGACGGCCGGGTGACGCGTCTCGTGGCGGGCATCCACGCCGAGTGTCTGTTCTGCCAGCCGAACCCCGTGACCGCGCGGCTCGCGCCGGCCTTCCGCCGGTCGCCGCGGCACCTCGACGAGATCGCGGACCACATCGCTCTGGTGGCGCTCGCCGGCATTCGGGCGCTGCGCGCGCCGGCCCGCGGCCGTACAGACGACGGGGCGGGCCGATCGGCCCGCCCCGTCGCTCGTACCCGAATCCCCCGGCGGGATCCCTAGAAGGTCACCCGGACGCCGAAGCGCAGCACGCGCGGCGCGAGGATCGCCGACACGGTGTTGGCGTTGGTCGAGTTCTGCTGCCGGCGCTCGGCGAGAATGGTGTTCGCGTTGAGCGCGTTGAAGATGTCCACGCTCGCCGTGGCCCGGATCCGGCTGATGGTGATCTGTTTGTCGAAGCGCAGGTCGAGCTGCGTGACGGACGGCAGACGCACGTCCCCGATCGTGGCCAGGTAGACGCTCGCCGTGCTGGCCCCGTTGCCGCGGTCACCCGTCGTCACGTACTGGAGCAGCGGGAACCCGCCGCGGACGTTCAGGAAGCCGGCCACGCCGATGTCCCACCAGGGCAGCTGGTAGGCGCCCGACAACCGGCCGATCCACTTCGAGTTCACGAACACGTTGTCGATGCCGCTCGACGTCGACTGCGGTGCGTACTGGCCCCCATTCGACTGCGGGATGCCCGTCGGGTCCTGATACGACCCGGCCGGGTAGTAGATCGGCGCGTCGTTGTAGGACAGGCTGGCGTTCATCATCCAGCGGTTCGACATCCGCTTCCGGGCATACAGCTCCACGCCCTGGTACTTCCGGTAGTACGCCGGGTTGTCCGTGTAGTAGCCGTAGGACGGGACGGCGCTGGTCGGTGAATAGTACTCCACCGCGTTGCAGAGCGCCCCGGACGCACACGTGCTCGGGTTCGGGGTGAAGGTGAACGGCCCGGCGTAGTTGGCCGTCGTCCAGCTGTCCATGGCGAACGTGCTGTCGGTCGTCCAGGTCCAGCGGAAGTTGCTGCTCTTGCGCCAGATGTAGCTGGCGCCCACCGCGAACTCGGGCCCGAGCTGGCGGTCGAAGCTCACCACGAACTCGTCGGTGTGCTCCATCTGGATGTTCGGGTCGTTCTTGTAGACCGGCGTCGCGAGCGCCCCCGGGTTGGCGTAGTCGTAGTTGCCGCCGTAGTTGATCGGCACCGGGATCATGACGATCTCGTTCGCCTGCGCCACCTTGTCACCGTTCAGGTCCACCCAGGGATACGTCACGTAGGCCTGGGAGCCGGTGGTGGTGTACGAGCTGGACAAGTCGCCCGTGCCCGCCTGCGAGGCGTAGCGGGCGTAGCTGAACTTCGCCACGTTCCTGCCGTCACCCGTCACGTCGTAGGTGAAGCCGATGCGCGGCGACCAGTTCTTGTAGCCGTACCCCTTGTCACCGAGCGCCTTCGCACCGCTGAAGTCCGCGGCGGGCAGCTGGTTGAACGGCTGGCCGGTCACGGTGTAGGTCCGCAGCGTGCCGCCGCAGCCCGTCGCCGTCGGCAGCGTGCAGTACTGCATCGTGCCGCTGAAGGTGTTCTGGCCGTAGAACGGGTTGGCCGGGACCGTGCCGGCGCGCGACTCGTCGGTCTGGTAGTCGAACCGGAAGCCGGCGTTGACCGTCAGCCGCTGCTTCGTGAAGCTGTCCTGGACGTAGAAGTTCCGGTTCCGCAGCTGGTACTCGCTGTACGAGTCGCGGTAGAGCCGGACGCGGTACGCGTTGCCGTAGGCCAGGTAGTCCAGGGCGTTGCCGCCGTAGTGGCCCTCCGAGTGCGCCACGTCGTTGCGGATCTTCATGCCGAACTTGAGGGCGTGGTCGCCACCCAGCACGCCCGGCAGGAAGTAGTTGCCCGTGTAGTCGATGCTGTCGGTCGGCCGCACGTAGATGCTGCGGGTGTACGAGCGTCCGTACAGGCCCGACGGCGCGTACAGCTCGTAGGTCGGCTGCACGTCCGCCAGGCTGGGGTCGTGGAAGTCGAGCACGAAGTTGTTGCCGACGTGCGCGAACTGCAACTCCATCATCAGCCGATCGCTGAAGATGTGCCGGTCGCTCCACTTGTAGGTCTTCGGCATCCCCGTCTTCCACCACTTCGAGCCGAGCCCGCTGTCGGGCGACACGCCCATCTGCCGGCTGGTCGACTCGATCGGGTGCAGGTCGTCCGCCCCGCGCGCGTTGCGGATCTTGCCCGCCATGTTCATGAAGAACTCGAGCTGGTTGTTCTTGAACGTCTGCACGCCGACCTTGGCGTTGTAGTTCTTGAGCTCCGTCAGGTCGGTGTTCAGGCAGCCCCAGACATCCTTGATCGGGTGCGACAGCGCGTCGGCCGCCAGGTCCGCCTTCATGGCCTGGCACGCCGCGTCCGGCTTGTAGAAGTTGTTCACGCCGGCCCCGATCTTCTGCCCGCCGTACGCCCCCCAGAACCACGCCCGGCCCCGCTTGATCGGGCCGCCCGCCTCGACGCCGAAGTCCTTGATGTTCTGGATCGGCGCCCCCGAGGTCGCGCCCTGCTCGCGCAGCGCGTCGGTGATGTTGACCGACTCGAACTTCTGGTCGGTCACGTAGAACCGCCCCGACCCCCGCAGCTTGTCCGTGCCGCTCTTGGTCACCAGGTTGATCCCCACCCCCGGCGTCATCTGCGTCACGTCCGCGCCGCCCGTCGAGATCTGCATCTCCTCGAACGAGTCGAAGTCGAAGTAGACCGGGGAGCCGCCCGTCGCGGACATGTCCGTGATGTCCACGCCGTCCAGGTTCCACTTCTGCTGCGAGAACGCCGCGCCCCGCGCGACGAAGTTCGACTGCTGGCCCGACTGGCTGCCGCCCACGTTCGAGCGGTCCACCACGACGGCCGGCGTCTGCTCCAGCATGACCCACGGGTCGCGCGCCGACGGGATGTTCTGCAGCGTCTCCTGCGTGAGCCGCGCGCTCTTGCTGGTGTCCCGCGTGTCCACGATAGGACTCTCGCCGGAGACCGTGACGGTCTCCTGCACCTGCGAGACGTCCAGGGTCTCGTTGATCTGGGCGTTGAACCCGATCTCAATCCGGATGCCCTGGCGGACCACCGTCTTGAAGCCGGTCAGCTCGAACCGGACCGTGTAGACGCCCACGGCGAGGCCCGGAAACTGGTAGGTGCCCGTCGCGCTGGTGACGGCCACCTGCGGTTGCAGCAGGACCGGGCTCGACAGCGTCACGGTCACGCCCGGCAGCACGCCGCCGGTCGCGTCCATGACCTTGCCGAAGATTTGGCCCGGTTGCTGCGCCGACGCGCCGATCGGGGCCGCGATTAGGGCGGCCACGATCAGCCAAAGAACGAAGCGACCTTTCATTGGCTCCTCCTGAAGAATTGACGGCTACGAGCCCGAATAACATGCACCCTATGAGTACTGAACGCGCTGGAACCACCGCCGGAACGGATGCCATGCTCCCGACCGGTGTGCCCCAGCGTGGGCTGGCGCATGCGGGGACGACGCGACTGGCAGATCCATTCAGCAGGACGTGTGCCACCGATTCCGCCCGTGCACGCCGGGGAACCACACGCCGATCTCGGCGACGTCCGTGAGAGACCGCGCGGAGCTCATCCGCGCCGTTGGATTTCTCTCCGGGTGAGATTCAAGGAATCGGGGGGTGACGAAAGACCGCGAGCGATACTCGCTGGGAGTGCGAGCGGTTCGGCGGGTCGACGGGCGCGCGCGCCGGAACCAGCCGGCACGGGTACTCCACCCATGCGAGCAGTATCGTGGCGCGCGCTGCGCGGAGGCGAGTCTACGGCTGGCGCGCCAGCGTGTCGTACAGCGGGTGCACGGGCCGCGCGTCGCCGCCGCCGCGCGCGGCGGTGACCGCCAGGATGCGCACGGCGTCGTCCGACGGAAGCGTCAGCGTCCGCGCGCCCGGCGGCACGTCGAGCGCGTACGCGAAGAGATACGCATAGCCGTACGGCACGTTGCGCCCGTCGGCGTCGTGGTGGTGCGAGGCGAACCACGCCACCGGCGCGCGTTTGATGAAGCCCGGCGTGAGGCCCGTGTACTCGAGCGCCGTCCGCGTGCGCGGCGGCGTGCCGGGCGGCGACCCGGGGCGCGGCGGCTCCACCACCTCCCTGGTGCGCCACGTCCGGTCGTCCCACTGGCCGACGTAGCCGCCCCAGTCCTGGATCGTGACGGCCGTCGCCCGATCGCCGACACGGAACGTCGCGGGTCGATCCCCGTCGGCCGAGGCGGCGAGGACGTACACCCGGTCCCACTCGCCGTCGGGCAGCGCGATCGTCTGGCCGCGGGGCACCACGGCGTCGGGCGCGCCGCCGGCCGCGTGCACCAGCTCGAACGCGACCCCCGCATAGGGGATCTCCGCCGGCAACAGCTCGGCGGGCAGGCTGGCGCCCGCAGCGAAGCCCTCGGCCGCTTTCGCGCCGTCGGCGCTCGCGACCGTCCGGTCGTAGGGCAGGTTCAGCGGACGGGACACCGGACGCGCCACGGTCGCGGGCGGCGCGCCCAGCGTCACCGCGAAGGTGCGCGGCTGATAGGGCCCGAAGTCGGCGACGAGCGCGCCGTCCGTCACGGTCGCCGCGCCGACCGGCTGCTCCTGCGCGTCGATCTCGCGCGCGGCGACGACCGGCGTGTCGAACGCGACGCGCACCTGGCCGGCGGGCCGGCCGTCCATCTCCACGAGCCGCACCACCACTTCGTCGCTCTGCTCGGCCTTCTTCAGCGCGAGCATCCGCACCCGGGGGCTCGAGACCGACACGAGCGAGAACGTCCGGCCGAGCGGGCCGTCGTGCGCGGAGCTCGCGAACGCCAGGAGGGGCTGGTTCAGCCGGAGCGCCTCCCAGTCCGTCCGTCCGGCCCGCCAGTCGCCGGCGTGGGCCGCCAGGCCGTAGGTGAACGTGTGGCGGCCCCAATCCTGCGACGCCTGGTCGCCGTAGTACTTCCCGTTGCCCGTGCCGATCCCCGGCGTCCGGAGGAGCGTCAGGCGCAGCGTGCGGTCGTCGGGCTTGTCCGAGCCGTTCTTGCAGTCGGTGAGCACCGTGACGCCGTAGCCGCCGCCCGCGTCGGTGAGGTCGATCCACTGGTGCGACGGCACCTCGTACTTCCGCTCGTCGTCGTTGCCGCGCTGAAGGGTCCCGACGTCCCAGTTGTAGGTCGCGAGCGGGTTCGACGCGGTCAGTGGGAAGGCGGCCTTGAGGTTCGCCGCCTTCGTCCTCCAGTCGATCACGTTCGCGATCTCCACGCGGTTGCCGGCGTCGCCGGCCGCCAGGCGAATCGTCTGGACGAACGTGGAGCCCTCCGCCCGGCGCGACACCTCGAGCGCGACCCGCGCCGGCCCCTGCTCGACGATGCGGACGGCGGCGGGGCCGCCGACGTAGGCCCGCGGCGGCTTCCGCGCGTCGGCCCAGTCGATGTTCCACGCCGGCCAGTCCACCGGCTGGTCCGTCGTGATCGCGAGCCGCGCCGGCGCGGCCAGCAGCTCCCGGCCGAGCGTCTTGTCGAACAGGCTCGCGATGTCGCCGGCGCGGTCGATCGCGATCCGGTACCGGGCGTTCTCGATCGACGAGGCGGTCACGGCGAGCGGCGCGCCGGCCGCCGGCGCGGCCGCGCGCCGCACGTCGAACACGGCGAAGCCGACCGGCGGCACGCGCGCCAGGAACACCACCGTGCCGCCCTCGAGCTGCGCCGGCACCTCCCGCCCGTCCGGGCCGACGACGCGCACGGCCTGCGGCGCGCCGCCGGGGAACGGCACCGACGCCTCCACGACGTCCTCCCGCGCGACGTTCAGCGGGTTGTAGACGACGATCGGCGTGCCCTCGGCGCGGGTGTCCATTCCCGACGCGACGGCGGCGGCGGCGCTCGTGACGACGCCGGCGAACTGGTTCATCGCCAGCACTTCGTCGTTCCAGGAGTACTCGTACGCCTTCGGGATGCTCGTGCCGGGCAGGATGTCGTGGAACTGGCCGCCCATCACGAGCGTCCAGGCGGCGATGAGTCGCGCGAGCGGGTACGGCCGGCCGCCGAGCCACGCCGCGGCGACCGACGCGTGCTCCGCGGCTTCGGCCAGCACCTCGTTCTGGCGGTTCCAGCGCTTCATGTACGCCTGCGAGGTGAGCGAGCCGGCCGAGTGCTCGATGAGCAGCAGGTCGCCCTGGTATCGCGGCAGCTTCGCGGTCTGGTCCGGCCGGATGTCGAGGAACAGCTGCTCGGCGGTGGCCGACACGACGTGCAGCGGGCCGTCGCCGACGCGGACCGGCGGCCCGA
Source organism: Acidobacteriota bacterium (assembly GCA_024641665.1). Classification (GTDB taxonomy): domain Bacteria; phylum Acidobacteriota; class Vicinamibacteria; order Vicinamibacterales; family JAHECP01; genus JAHECP01. The sequence goes on along the minus strand of JAHECP010000021.1, from coordinate 39,905 downwards.
ACGGCGGGGGCACGTCCTCGCGGCGCTGGCCGGGCACGGGGCGCGCGGGCAGCACGGTCTCGCCCTTCGTGACGATCGCCTCGAGCAGCCGCACGGACGCCTCGCGCGGCGCGCCGCCCGTGTCGCCCGTGCCGTAGTAGTGATAGTCGGCCTTCAGGCCCGAGACCTCGCCGTCGCGCGCCACGCGCGCGACCCAGTCCACCGGCGGGTAGCGCACGTCCGGCCCCATGAGCGGCGGGGTCCGGCTGAGATCGTCGAAGATGTCGCCCGTGTAGTCGCCGGGGTTGAGCGCGGCGATCACCCCGCGGCCGTCGGGGCCCTCCCAGAACCCGACGTTGAAGGGCACGCCCTCCGGCGTCCGCTCGGGCGACCCGTCGCCGCCGACGCGCGCCGCCGAGTGCCACGTCAGCTTCTGCGTGGAGAAGCCCTTGAGGCCGGCGTGCGCCAGGATGGTCGGGAGCGACGCCGGGAACCCGAAGCAGTCGGGCAGCATGTACTCCGCGCTGGTCCTGCCGAACTCGCGGCGGAAGAACTCGGTGCCGTACAGGATCTGGCGAAAGAGCGACTCGGCCGACGGCGAGTTGACGTCGCTCTCCTCCATGGCCGACCCGGCGGGGAACCAGCGCCCGGCCGCCACGTACTGCTTCACCCGCTCGTAGTCGGCCGGGTAGTACTCCTTCATCATCCGGTACCGGTTCGCGCCGCTGAAGTTGAACACGTAGTGCGGGTACTTCTCGAAGAGGTCGAAGTTGTCGTGCATCGTCTTCGGGAGGAACTCGCCGATCGTCTGCGCGTAGTCCCAGCGCCACTGGGTGTCGAGGTGCGCGTAGCCGACCACGTAGAGCGTCGGCTGCGCCGTGAGGTCGGGGCCTTGCGGCGGCTCCGGCCCGCCGCAGGCCGCGGCGACGAGCGACGACAGGACGAGGGCGAGCGACAGGCGCGAGGAGCGTTCCGGCATGACGGTCTCCAGGGTGTGCCCGCCGCGCGCGCGGGCGGACGTCGGGGCCGGGTGGCGCGCCGGACGGAACGCCAGGCGCGTGGTGCGATTGTCGCGATCGGCGCCGCGCGCGTCAACGATTCAGGGGTCAGGGGTCCGGGGTCAGGAGTCAGTGGTCAAAGGCCGGGGCCCGGGCGCGGGCCGACGTCAGCACAGCCCGCTCCCGGTCCTGCCTGTGCCCCAGCCTAACTCTGGATCAGCCGGGCGCGCCACGGGCGCGCCCCGCCGAGCGGGAGCAGGGGACAGCGGTCAGGGGTCAGCGGTCAGGGCGGAGGTGAGGCACAGCCAGCGACGCTGTCACGCTGCAGCCGTGACAGGATGCTCTTCCTGACCCCTGCCGGCTGACCGCTGACCACCGACCTAGAAGTTGACGAAGTAGTCGTTGTCGGCCGCGATCGCCCGGAGCACCGAAATCGGCTCGGCTGCACCGCCGACGCAGTCTGTCCCTTTCCAACGTTCATTGCGAACAACCTCCTTCTCGGGAAGGCGGCGAGGACGGGATCGCCGTTCGCCGCTGTCGTCTTCCCGACGCAACCGCTATGCCACGTCACGGAATCGCGACAAGCGCCTCGGGACGGGCGGCTTGCGGACGGGCGCGTCGCGCGGGCGGGACGGCGCGTGTGGAGCGGCGCCACACGCGCGGCGCCGGCGCCGCGCAATCCCGCGCCCGGCGCGGGATTCGCCGCGTGTGGCATCGTGGGACGGAGGTGGCGCGCGTCGACCCGCGCGCCGTCAGCCGTGACGGGAACCGAGGCGCACGTACTGGGCGAGGCGGCGGTAGAGCGTCTTGCGGTCGAGGCCGAGCACGCGCGCGGCGCGGGCCTTGTTGCCGCCGACCGACCCGAGCGTGCGGAGGATGTGCTCGCGTTCGACGTCCGCCAGCGCGCCCGCCCCGGGCTCCGGCCTTGCCGCGCCGGACTCCCTGATCGCCTCCGGCAGGTCGCCGGCCTCGAGGGTCGGCCCGGCGCCGAGCACGAGCGCGCGCCAGATCGTGTTCTCGAGCTCGCGCACGTTGCCCGGCCAGGGGTGGCGGCGCAGCAGGCGCATGGCCGCGTCGGACACGCGGCAGCCGTCCCGGCCCGCGCGGGCGGCGTACTTGGCGAGGAAGTGCGCCACGAGCGGCTCCACGTCGTCGGGCCGCTCGCGGAGGGGCGAGATGCGGATCGTGATCACGTTGATCCGGTAGAGCAGATCCTCCCGGAACTGACCGCTCGCGGCCGCCGCCCAGAGGTCGCGATGGGTGGCGGTGACAATGCGCGTGTCGACCGGCACCGGCGCACGGGCGCCCAGCGGATGCACCTCGCGTTCCTGCAGCACCCGACACAGCTTGCCCTGCAGCGCGAGCGCCAAGTCGCCAATCTCGTCGAGGAACAGCGTGCCGCCCGACGCCTCCTGGAAGAGGCCGGCGTGGTCGTCGTGGGCGTCGGTGAACGCCCCGCGGCGGTAGCCGAACAGCTGGCTTTCGAGCAGCGGCTCCGGAATGGCCGAGCAGTTGACGGCCAGGAGCGGGCCCTCGCTGCGGGGACTCGCGTGGTGCAGCGCGCGCGCGACGAGCTCCTTGCCGGTGCCGCTCTCGCCGAGCAGCAGCACCGGCGCGTCGGACGCAGCGGCGCGGGTCACCAGGTGCATCACCGCCAGCATGGCCGCCGAGGCGGCCACGATGTGCGGCGGCTCGGGCGCGTGCGCCAGCAGGCCCAGCGCCCCGGCGTCGGTCGTCGTCGAGCGCACGTCGCACCGCTCCGCGCGCAGCCAGGTCTCGAGCCGCAGCCGCAGCGTGTCGTCGGGCTCGACGATGAGGACGCGTTCGTGGGCATTCATCGGTTCGCTCTTGGACCGCACCACACCATGCACGGGGGGAGAACGCCGGACGGCGCGAGGCGGGCGAACGCGATGGTCGGTCACGGCTGGCGTGCCCTTCGACCTTGCTCAGGGCACCCCGAGCGAGAGTCGAGGGGTGCCGCTCGTCGCGCGTCCGATTGAGGGGGGTGATTTGAGTATATCAGAGCCGCGCGTGCGCGGCGGCGGCGGCCATCCTACAATCAGGGTGGCTGACACGCGAGGTCACGGTCGAGAGGGACGATCCGATGGGGACGATACTCTGGCTGGCGCTCACGATTGGCGCGGTGTGGATGGGGCCGCCCGCGGCCGCGGTGCGGGAGGGCGACGTCGGCGGCCGGACGCCCTTCGACTACGTCGACCCGTTCATCGGGACCGGCGGCGAAGGGCACACCTTCCCCGGGGCGACGGTGCCGTGGGGGATGGTGCAGCTCAGTCCCGAAACCGACGCGCCGTCGTTCCGCGGCGGCTTCCGCTGGTGCGCGGGCTACCAGTACGGCGATACGTCCATCCTCGGCTTCGCCCACACGCACTTCAGCGGCACCGGCCACTCCGACCTGGGAGACGTGCTGCTGATGCCGACGACCGGGCCGCTGAAGCTGGATCCCGGGTCCAAGGACGATCCGGACGCCGGGTACCGGTCCCGCTTCTCGCACGATCAGGAGTCGGCCGAGCCCGGCTACTACTCGGTCGTCCTGCAGGACTACGGCATCAAGGCCGAGCTGACCGCCACCACCCGCATCGGCGTCCACCGCTACACGTTCGAGCGGGGCGGCCCGGCGCACGTGATCCTCGACCTCGTGAGCAGCATCTACAACTACGACGGCAAGATCCTGTGGTCCCAATTGCGTGTCGAGAACCAGACGACGGTCACGGGGTACCGCGAGACACGGGGGTGGGCGCCGCACCGCACGGTGTACTTCGCCATCGAGTTCTCGAAGCCCTTCGCGTCGTACGGCGTCGTCAACGAGGCGCCGGAGGTCTACAAGGGGTTCGGCCCGCCGGGGCCGCGGTTCGAGAACTACCCCGACGTCGGTGGCAGGAAGCTGAAGGCGTATTTCGACTTCGCGCCGGCCCCCGGCGGCACGATCGAGGTGAAGGTCGCCATCTCGTCGGTCGGCATCGACGGCGCGCTGAAGAACCTCCGCGCCGAGGTGCCCGGCTGGGACTTCGACCTGGTCCGCGCGGCGGCGAAGCGGGCGTGGACCGAGGCGCTCTCGACGATCGTGGTGGACGGGACGACGAAGGAGAAGCGGATCTTCTACACCGCCGCGTACCACACCATGCTCGCCCCGGTGACTTACATGGACGTGGACGGACGGTATCGCGGGCTCGACGGCGACGTCCACCGGGCCGACGGGTTCACCAACTACCACATCTTCTCGTTGTGGGACACGTACCGGGCGGAGCACCCGCTGTTGAGCATCACGCAGCCCGAACGCGACGGCGAGATGATCCGGTCGATGCTCGCCCATCAGCAGCAGAGCGTGCACCACATCCTGCCGATCTGGTCGTTCGGGTCGAACGAGACGTGGTGCATGATCGGCTACCACGCCGTGGCGGTCATCGCCGACGCCTACCTGAAGGGCATCCGGAACTTCGACGCCGAGGCGGCGTTCGAGGCGATGAGGGCGAGCGCCACCTACGCGCCGTACGGCGGTCTCGGCGCCTACATGACGTACGGCTACGTGCCCATCGACCTCGAGGTGGAGGGCGCGTCGAAGACGCTCGAGTACGCCTACGACGACTGGACGATCGCCCGGATGGCGCGGGCGCTCGGCAAGGAGGGCGACTACCGGACGTTCATGGCGCGGGCGGCGAACTTCCGCCACATCTACGATCCGAAGACCGGCTTCATGCGCGCGAAGAAGACCGACGGCACGTTCAACGAGCCGTTCGACCCCATCTACGCGCAGTACGGCAGCGACTACACCGAGGGCAACGCCTGGCAGTACACGTGGTACGTGCCGCAGGACGTGCAGGGCCTGATCGACCTGATGGGCGGCCGCGCGACGTTCGTCGAGAAGCTCGACCAGCTGTTCGTCGTCAAGGGCGACGAGTCCAAGTACAAGCAGGTCGAGGACATCTCGGGCCTGATCGGCCAGTACGCCCACGGCAACGAGCCGAGCCAGCACATCGCGTACCTGTACGACTACGCGGGGGCGCCCTGGAAGACACAGGCGCGCGTCCACCAGATCATGAACCATCTGTTCGACGACACGCCCGAGGGGATCAGCGGCAACGAGGACTGCGGGCAGATGTCCGCCTGGTACATCTTCAGCTCGATGGGGTTCTATCCGGTGACGCCGGGGAGCGGCCAGTACGCGATCGGCACGCCGGCGCTGCCGAAGGCCGTGATCCACCTGCCGACGGGGCGGACGTTCACGATCGAGGCGCGGAACCTGTCGCCGGAGAACATGTACATCCAGTCGGCGACGCTCGACGGCGCCCCGTACGCGCGCAGCTACCTCCGCCACGAGGACATCGTGAAGGGCGGCACGCTCGTCTTCGAGATGGGCCCGACGCCGAACACCGCGTGGGCGAGCGCGCCGGAGGACGCGCCATACTCGATGTCGGCGCGCTAGTGCTGGGTGCTTCGTGCCTGGTGCTTGGTGCGTGCCTGGTGCCTGGTGCGCTGTCACGCCGCACGGGGCGCGCCACAGGCGGCCCCCACACGTTGTCAACGCAAGTGAGTTCCGGGGCTGGAACCCATCTCAGGAATGGCCGGCCTCGGGCTCGACGTCCTCGGCTCCGCCATGGATCGGTCAACACTGGGCGACTACTCGGGAGTGATCGTCCAGCTCGGGCCGTTCCTTATCTCTTGCGTGCTCAGCTCTCAAAGCCGTTACCATCAAGCACCGCGTCTATCTCAGCCGAATTGAAGCCCAGCCCGACATAGTGGCGGACGGCAGACGCCGCCCAAATCGGTTGCTCGCCAGAAGACGATTCCCGAAGGATCTCCTGGCAATCGTGCGGTGAGGCCAACCCCGTCCGATGTACCCTGGGTCGCGGCCAGACTGTAGTACCATGAGCCTGCCGGCAAGGGCACCCACCGATCGCGTGGCAAGTTCCCACCGATCCACGAGGCCAGGAGTCGACACTTTGGAAGAATGACATGGCCAGGCCCAGGGTCTTCATCAGCTCAACGTTCTACGACCTGCGACAAATACGCGATGATCTTGAACGCTTTGTGCGCGACCTCGGCTACGAGCCGGTCAGGCATGAGACTGGAGCGATTCCGTACGGTCAAGAGTTGCGACCGGAGGAGTACGCGTATCGAGAGGTGGAAACCTGTGACATCGTGGTCGCCGTGATTGGAGGGCGCTTCGGATCTACTTCAGCTCAGGACACGACTCAATCAGTGTCTCAACTGGAACTGAGGCGAGCGCTCGATCACCAGATTCAGATGTTCATTTTCATCGACAAGAATGTGCGCTCTGAATTTAACACGTACCAGCTGAACAAGGAGACTCCCGGAATTACGTACCGGTTTGTCGATGACGTTCGGATCTATGCCTTCATAGAGGAACTGTTCCAGCTGCCCTGGAGCAATCCAATCTCGACGTTTGAGGCCTGTTCCGACATTATCGAGTACCTCCGCGCTCAATGGGCGGGTCTCTTCCAAAGGTTCCTGCACGAACGACGTCTGGGTTTAGATCACAAGTCTGCCGGCCTGCATCTCAGCGATCTTCAGGGCCGCGCTTCAACGACGGTCGATGCCGTCTTGAGACAGCTGTCAGGCGAGTCCAACGAACTGCCGGACGGGATTGTCGCCCTCCAGTGGACGCCTGGCCCGACAACTCTTGACATCGAAGTTGTCGACGTATCGCCGAAGGTCTTGGACAGCTTCAGCCTTCAGGTGTTGGACATTCATCGCTGGAGCGATGAACACCCTAAGTTCGTCGAGGTGCCCGATATACATGAGAAGGAGCGATTCGCGCCTCTCACACTCCACATTCATCCTGTCGTCGCCAATGACCGCGGTTACATCACGTCGGCAGGCGGCTACAGGTTGCTTCAAGATACGCCATTGACGTTCCTCTTCCTGAGCCTTGAAGGAGATCACCTGCAATTCGGTGGCCGGCGAGGGAGCCACGTTGGCACCCACACCATTCGCACGGCAGGAACGTGGAGAGCCAGCGTGCGGGCCATCCTTCTGGCACCAAGTTCCGGTTCTCAAGGCCAGACTGTGCAGTTCGCACGCACGAGTTTCCTGTACTTCAAGTGGGATGGCGCTACAGCGCCAGTCCCATGCGCCGCGCCGATCGCCTCATGAAGGTCGACACCCTCCGCGCTAGGCAGAAAGGCGCAGATGACGGCACGGAGATCACCGTCTCCATCATAGTTCCCTGTTACAACGCGGCGACTTGGATTGCGGAGACAGTCGTTTCAGCCGTTTCACAACAGGGCGTGCGCCACGAGTTGCTGGTTGTCGACGACGGCTCGACGGATGGCAGTGCTGACGTTGCCTGCGCCTCGATTCCAGCAACGACAGACTTTTGCATCATTCGCGAGCCGCACAGAGGCGTGAGCCACGCTCGGAACGTTGGCACTCGGCTCGCTAGAGGGCGTTTCGTGCAGTACCTAGACTCCGACGACTTGCTGGAGGGTAACACTCTGGCGCAGCGCGTCCGAGCCTTGGAGGAGTCTGGCGCTGATGTCGCCTACTGTGATTGGAGGTTGTGGGAGCGACAATCGGATGGGTCATTCGGATCGGGCGCAGTGATCTGCCGCGCCCTCGGCGATCGGCCGGAGGTTAAACTCCTTGCTGAGGCGTGGTGGCCTCCGGGTGCAGTTCTCTATCGACGGGAAGTCATTGAGAAAATCGGACTCTGGGACGAAGGCTTAACGATCACACAAGATGCGCACTTCTTGCTGAGGGCCGCGTCGCAAGGAGGTAAGTTTGCGCGGGTTGAGAACGTCGGCCTGCGTTACCGAGTTCTCGAAAGCTCGCTGTCCCAACGAACTCCTAGCCTGCTCATTCTTGAGTCTTGCTGGTCTGCATTTGACATACAGCGCCTCTGGACGAATGACGCAGGCCTGGACCCCTTGCGCAGGACAGCACTCCTGAGCCTGTACCGATATCTCGCTCGCGCAGTCGCCAGTGACGCAGAGACCGCCAAGGAAGTAGCTCGCAGGATCGTGGACCTTGAGAGCTGTCCGGACCGCCACTTCTCTTGCGAACTTGCTGGTGGTCGCATGCCGGGACAGATGCAATCTGCGCACGCAACAGACTGGTCCAAGTAGCGACACTAACCCAGAGATCACTTGAGTTGAGATCGATATCCGGCATGGGCGAACCAGTTCTGACAGTGGCGCGGACGGATCACCGAGCGAGCGCGCTGCGCCGTGCGGCGCGGGTCGGTGCCGGTACGAGGCGCCACCGTCCGGATGCGCTTCTTGAACAGGGCCCAGCCGGGTTCAATCGGATTCAGGTCGTGCGAGTACGGGGGCAGGTACTTCAGGCTGGCCCCCGCGGCGGTCACCAAGGCGTCGACTTCGCGCGCCTTGTGCGCCGGCAGATTGTCGAGCACCACGATGTCGCCGCCCCGGAGCCGGGGCACGAGCCGGCGCCGCACCCACGCCACGAAGCGCAGGCGGTTGAGGGCACCCCAGTAGGTGCCCAGCGTCAGCCACCGATCGATGCGGATGGCGCCGACCATGGTCAGGTTGTCGGCCCAGTTCATGGGGCGCGGTTCGACCAGAATCGTGCCCCGCGGGAGCCACGCGTGCGAGCGGCCCATCGCCAGATTGGCGCCGGATTCGTCGAGAAAGACCAAGCGCCGCGGGTCTATGCCGGTGAGCCACCGCCGGAAGGCGCGGCGTTTGGCCCGGACGTCGGGCCGATCGAGCTCCGCCGGGCGGGACCATTTTTTTTGAACACGTATCCCGATCGGTGCAAGGCGCGCAGAATACTCGACCGATGGACACGCGCCGCCCGGTCCACCTGGCGGTTGTATGCGCGCGTCAACTCGTGGGTGGTGGTATCGGGGCGTTGTTGCACCAGCGCGAAGAGCGTCGGCAGGTCTACGGGCGACTGCCAGCCGCCTCCCTTGGCCAGGGGCATGACCGAACCAGTCTCCCGGCCCCGGGCCACCCAGCGCTTGAGCGTGGCCGCCCCAATCGCGAACTGCTCGGCGACGTCCGCGTACGACGCCACACCGTCTTCGTACGTGCGCACGGCGCGCTCGCGGAGCGCCACGGGATACGGATTTGCCATGCGCGTAATAGATCACAGAATCTGTCTCAACTCAAGTGAGTTGTGGGGTTAGTCACGAATGAACGTCAATCGAGTGTCGAGAATCTTGTGCCGGCGCTCGGTGCAGGGCGTTCGCTCCCGATAAACGCCGCAGTGTTTCGCGACACGTGAAAGCAGGACTCTCGGACGCGCCTGAGCGTGACCGGTGGTCAGACCGCCGTGGGCCTCGGCCACATGAGCCGAGGATCACCAGGCGACCTCACAGTCAGGAGGCCACGCTAAGGACGACCCATCTCGGCTTCTGCGCTACTCGTCCCGCAACGCCTCGATTGGGTCGAGCAACGCCGCACGACGAGCCGGAAAGTAGCCGAACGCGATTCCAATCACGGCGGAGAAGAGGAACGACAGCAGGTTCATCCCCAGGTTGAAGACGAACGGCACCTGGATGGCCCGCGCAGCAACCACCGCGATCACATTCGCGACGATCACGCCGATCAGACCGCCGAACGAAGCCAGGGCGACCGCCTCGATCAGAAACTGCAGGAGGACCTCGCCCTCGAGGGCGCCGATGGCCAGCCGGATGCCGATCTCGCGCGTGCGCTCGGTGACCGACACCAGCATGATGTTCATGATGCCGATGCCGCCCACGAGCAGGCTGATGGCCGCCACGGCGCCAAGGAGCATCGTCATCACCTGAATGGTGCCCGAGAGCGTCTCGGCGATCTGCCGCGTGTCGATCACGGTGAAGTTGTCGTCCTCGTGCTCGCCGATGTTGCGCCGCTCGCGCATCAAGGTCGTGATCGCCTCGGTCGCCCGGTCCAGCGACGCGCCCTCCCTCACCGCCACCTGGAGCGCCGTCACGTCGTCGTTGCCGGCCAGGCGGCGCTGGACCGCGCGCAGCGGCATCACGACGACGTCGTCCGCGTCCATGCCGAAGCCGCCCTGGCCCTTGGCCTTGAGCAGGCCGACGACGTCGCACGCGAAGCGCTTGACGCGGATCTGGCTGCCGACCGGGTTCTCCTGCCCGAACAGCTCCTTCCGTACCGTCTGGCCGATCACGCAGACCGTGCGGCCGGCGCGCTCCTCGGCGTCGGTGAAGAAGCGGCCAGCGGCCAGCTCCCAGTTGCCCGCCGTGAAATAGGCGCTCGTGCTGCCGGTCACGGTCGTGGACCAGTTCTCGGCCTGGTAGACGACCGTCACGGCCGCGCCGGCGGTCGGCGCGACGAGGGTGACCGCGCTGATCTGGTCCTGGATCGCCTCGGCGTCGTCGAGCTTGAAGTTCGGCGCGCCGGCCGAGTCGCGGCCGGGACCCAGACGCTGGCCGGGCCGCACGAAGAGCAGGTTGCTGCCAAGGCTCGAGATCTGGTCCTTGACCGACTGCGTGGCGCCGTCGCCCAGCGTCACCATGATGATGACGGCGCTCACGCCGATCACGACGCCCAGGATCGTGAGGAACGAGCGCAGCACGTTGCGCCGGATGGCGCGCACGGCGAGGAGCAGACCGTTCCACCACATCACGCGGACCCTCCATTGCGGTGGTCGGAATCGACCTGGCCGTCGACGAAGTGCACGACGCGCCCGGCGTAGGCCGCCATGTCGGCCTCGTGCGTCACGAGCAGCACGGTGATGCCCTGCTCGCGGTTGAGGGCGGCGATGACCTCCATGATCTCGCGGCTGCGCTGCGTGTCGAGGTTGCCGGTCGGCTCGTCGGCCAGCAGCAGCACCGGGTGGGTGGCGATGGCGCGCGCGATGGCCACGCGCTGCTGCTGTCCGCCCGACAGCTCGGACGGCGTGTGCGTCTCCCAGCCGGTCAGCCCCACCGCGGAGAGCGCGGCGCGGGCGGCGGCGCGGCGCTGGCGGCCGGGCGCGCCGCGGTAGAGCAGCGGCAACTCGACGTTCTCGAGCGCCGAGGTGCGCGCCAGCAGGTTGAACCCCTGGAACACGAAGCCGAGAAAGTGGCGGCGCAGCAGCGCACGCTGGCGGCGCGAGAGCCGCTCGACGTGGGCGCCGCGAAAGAGATACGACCCCGCCGTCGGCGTGTCGAGGCAGCCCAGGATGTTCATCACGGTGGATTTGCCCGAGCCGCTCGGTCCCATGATGGCCACGAACTCGCCCTCCCGGACGGCGAGATCGATGCGGCGCAGCGCCGGGAACGCCGCCGTGCCCTCGCCGTAGACCTTCGTCACGGCGCGCAGCTCGAGCAGCGGGACCTGCGCGCCGGCCGGCGTCGCGTCCGGGGTCATGACTCCGCTCCCAGGCTCTCGGTGATCACCTGCGTGCCGGCGCTCAGGTCGGCGCCCGTCACTTCCGTGAGGCGGCCGTCGCTCGGTCCGACGGTCACGGGCACGGCCACGGGCGCGCCGTCGCGGAGGATCCAGACGTGCTGCCCGCCGGCGGTGTCGTTCCCGCCCTTGGACGTCCTGGTCTCTCGATCCGGCGGGTGGGGCAGCAGGTACGAGACGATGCCTCCGCTCCGCTCCGTCGCGTCGGTCTCGGCCGGGGGCGTGAAGCGCAGCGCCGCGTTGGGCACCAGCAGCACGCCCGTGCGCCGCACCACGACGATCTCGGCCGTGGCGGTCATCCCCGGCCGCAGGCTCAGGTCGTCGTTGTTCACGGTCAGAATCGCCTTGTAGAACACCACGCCGTCCTTGGTCTGCGAGCCGAAGCTCACGCGCGTGATGCGGGCGGGGTACCGCCGCGTCGGGTACGCGTCCACGGTGAACTCCGCCGCCAGGCCTTCGCGCACCTGTCCCACGTCGGCCTCGTCCACGTCGACCTCCAGTTCCATCTCAGCCAAGTCCTCGGCCAACGTGAACAACACCGGGGCCGTGAAGGACGCTGCTACCGTCTGGCCCGGCTCGATCTCGCGGGACAGCACGACGCCGTCGATGGGCGAGCGGATGGACGCCTTGCGCAGGGTGATCTCGGCCGAGCTGAGCGTCGCGCGCGACTGCTCCACGGCGGCCCGCGCCGCGGCCTCGTTGGCGATCGCGCGCTGCTCGGCCGCTTCGGCCGTCTCCAGCTCGGTCTTCGACGGGACCTTGCCGCCCGACAGCTCGGCGACCTGCCGCAGCCGCCCGAGGCTGGCCTGCGACTCCTTCACCGTGGCCGCGGCCTGCTGCACGCCGGCCTCGGCCGACGCCAGCGCGGCGCGCGCGTTGATCACCTGGTCCTGCAGCTTCGAGATGTCGAGCCGGGCGAGGACCTGGCCGGTCTTCACGTGATCGTTGTCGTCCACGAAGACCGACTCGACCAGGCCCGACACCTCGCTGCCGACGTCCACCTGGTTGGTGGGCTGCAGGTTGCCCGTGGCGGAAACGGTGACGGTGAGGTCGCCCTTGGTCACCCCCTCGGTCCGGAATTGGGGCGTGCCCGTCCGACGGCCGGACCGCACGGCGACGAAAGCCGCCGCCGCGGCGGCCGCCACGAGCGCGATCGCGAGCAGGCGCCACCGCCGACGGCGGTGCCGTGGCCCTTCGGCCGTGATGGCCGTGAGCACGTCGTCCTGCGGGGCGGGTGTGGTCTTCATGGCTCCTCACTTGTGCGCGCCCGTGGCCGGTTCGGCGGCGGGCGCCGGCGTCCAGCCTCCGCCCAGGGCCTTGTAGAGGCGGATCAGGTCGGACGTGCTCTCGGCCTCGCTGGACGTGAGCGCGTCCTCGGCCGACAGCACCGTCCGCTCGGTGTCCAGCACGGTCTGGTAGCCGATCAGCCCGGCGGCATAGCGGTCGCGCGCGAGCTCGGCGGCGCGGCGGGCGGCGTCGGCCGCCGCGGCGAGCGAGCCCTGGCGCGTCCGGGCGTTGGCCAGCGCGACGAGCGCGTTCTCGACCTCCTCGAGCGCGGCCAGCACCGTGCCCTCGTACGCGATGAGCGCCTGCTCCTCGGTCGCGCTCTGGATCTCGATCTGGCGCCGGATGCGCCCGCGGTCGAAGATCGGCGCGGTCAGGCTCCCGATCAGCGAGCGGGTGACGGTGGTCGCGGTCGCGAGTCCCCCGAGCGACACCGCGTCGACGCCAAGCGACCCGGACAGCTTGAGGCTCGGGTAACGCGCCGCCTCGGCCTCGCCGAGCCGCGCGATCTCGGCCGCCAGCCGGCGTTCGGCTGCGCGCACGTCCGGGCGCTGGCGGAGCGTGTCGGCCGGAATGCCGACGACGACGCGCTGCGGCGCCGTGGGAATCGGCGCGGCGGCCGCCAGCGTCTCGTGCAGCGACGCCGGCGGCTCGCCGAGCAGCACGGCCAGCCGGTGCTCGGCTTCGGCACGGCTCGTCTCGAGGGCCGGGATCTGCGCCTGCGTCTCGGCGACGTTGGTCCGCGCCTGCTCCACGTCGACCTCGGAGGTGAGGCCGGCCTGGGCGCGCCACGCCGTCAGCTCGAGCGTCTCGGTCTGGCGCGCGAGGTTGTCGCGCGCGATCATCAGCCGCGCCTGGAGCGTCCGCAGCTCCACGTAGTTGAGCGCCACCTCGGCAACGAGCGACACCTGCGTGTCGTACAGGCTCGCCTCGGTGGCCTGCAGGTCGGCTTGGGCGGCGTTGATGGCGTGCCGCGTGCCGCCGAAGACGTCCGGCTCCCAGCTCGCGTCGAAGCCCGCGCTGTAGACGTCCTGCGTCGAACCGGAGCTCTTGCTGACGCTGGCGTCCGCTGAGGCGTTCACGCTCGGCAGGAGATCGACGGCGGCCAGGCCGCGGCGCGCGCGCGCCTCGCGCAGTGCCGCCTGCGCGCCGCGCACGTCGAGGTTGGCCGCGAGCGCCCTGGTCACCAGATCGGACAGCGTCTGATCCCCGAGCTGCCGCCACCACTGCGACAGGTCCTGCGGCGCCTCCGACACGACGACGTCCGGCGCCGCGGCCGTCGCCTGCCACGCGTCGGGCGCCGTCACGCCTGGCGTGACGGGCCTCGACGCCACGGCCGCGCAGCCGGTAGTGACGACGGCCATCAGCAGCGCGCATCCGGCGTACGCCGCCCCCGGCCTCCTCGCGCCGTCTCGCCCGCGGAATCTCGGTCGCATGCGTCCGTCCTCGTCCCCTCACCCTGACGATACGAGGCGAGTCCGTAAGAAGAGGTTCGGGCCGCGCAAAGTCATGCAAAGAAACGCAAAGACCGCGGCCGGCGCGGGGCGAGGCGGTATCATGGCTGCGGAGAGTCGCGTCATGACACGCGTGCTGCTGGTCGATGACGACGTCGAGCTGAGCGCCATGCTCCGCGAGTACCTCGAGCGGGAGGGGCTCGACGTGACGGCGGTCTACGACGGCGAGTCGGGCGTGGCCGAGGCGCTGTCGGGCCGGCACTCGATCGTCGTGCTGGACGTGATGCTGCCGCGGCTCAGCGGCGTGGAGGCGCTGCGCCGGATCCGCGTGCGCAGCCGGGTGCCGGTGCTGATGCTCACCGCCAAGGGCGACGACGTCGACCGCATCGTCGGGCTGGAGCTGGGGGCCGACGACTACGTGCCCAAGCCGTGCACGCCGCGCGAGCTGGTGGCGCGGCTGCGCGCGATCCTGCGGCGCGCCGAGGGCGACACCGCCTTCGGCCGGCCGGGCCTGCTCGCCGTGGGCCCGCTCGCGATGTGGCCCGAGCGACGGCACGCCGAGTGGGACGGGCGCGCGCTCGACCTGACGAGCACCGAGTTCAACCTCCTGTTGCTGCTGGCGCAGAACGCGGGCCGCGTCGTCGGCAAGGCCGAGCTGTCCGAGCAGGGCCTCGGCCGGCCGCTCGCGCGGTTCGATCGCAGCATCGACGTCCACGTCAGCAGCTTGCGCCAGAAGATCGGCCGGCTGGCCGACGGCCGTTCCTATATCCAGACCGTGCGAGGCCAGGGCTACCAGCTCCTCAAGGAATAGAGGCAATGGGCCGCCTGTTCTGGAAATTCCTCATCTTCTACTGGGCCGCGCTGCTCCTGGTGGTGCTCGGAGTGTCGATGTACCGCCTGACCGCCCAGGAGCAGGAGCGCGCGGTCGAGGCGAGCCCGCGCTCGGCCTTCATCACGGCGTCCGCCGCGGCCACCCTGCGCAACGGCGGCGTGTCCGCGCTGCGGGACCTGATGGAGGACTGGGCCCGCGAGGGCGACGTGCCCCTGCTCGCGGTCGACGATGCCGGCCGCGACCTGCTGGGCCGGCAAGTGCCGCGCGAGTCGCTCGAGCGCGCCCGGGACCTGGTGGACGCCGGAGAGGACCAGGAAGGCGTGCGCCGCGTGCACTCGCACGACGGCGGGACCTACCTCCTGTTCATCCCGCTTCAGACGTCCTCGTTCGCCGCCCGTCTCTTCGGCGGACGCCCGCCGTCGCCGATGGTCCCGCTGGTCATCGGGATCTTCGCCAGCCTGGCGTTCGGTGCGCTGCTCGCGTGGTACGTGTCGCGGCCCATCCGCCACCTGCGCGGCGCCCTGGCCGCGCTGTCGGAGGGGCGGCTCGAGACGCGCGTGGCGCCCCTCATCGGGCGCCGGCGCGACGAGCTGGCGGACCTCGGGCGCGACTTCGACAAGATGGCGCAGCGGCTGCAGACGCTGATCGGCGCGCAGCGAACGCTCCTGCACGACGTGTCCCACGAGCTGCGGTCGCCGCTCGCGCGCCTGCAGGCCGCGATCGGCCTGGCGCGGCAGAGCCCGCACCGGACCGAGGCGTCGCTGGAGCGCATCGAGCACGAGGCGGATCGCCTGGACGAGCTGGTAGGCCAGCTGCTCACGCTGTCGCGTCTCGAGGCGGGCGTCACTTCCGACGCGCGCTCGCGCACGGAGCGCACCGATCTCGCCGACCTCATCGCGTCGATTGTCGCCGACGCCGACTTCGAGGCGCAGGCCGGAGGCCGTCGCGTCGTCTTCACGGGCGGGGACGGAATCGTCGCCGCCGCGCGGGTCGAGCTGCTGCACCGCGCGGTCGAGAACGTGGTGCGCAACGCCGTGAAGCACACCGCCGAGGGCACGAGCGTCGAGGTGACGCTCGCGACGAGCGGCGCGGGCGACGCGGCCGTCGTGACCGTGTCCGACCAGGGCCCCGGCGTGGACGAGGAGGATCTCGAGGCGATCTTCGAGCCCTTCTTCCGCGGCGCCGGCGGGCGCAGCGGGCAGGGGTTCGGCCTCGGCCTGGCCATCGCGCGCCGCGCGATCGAGGCGCACGGCGGCCGCGTGAGCGCGCGCAACCGTCCCGGCGGCGGGCTGATCGTGGAGATCGAGCTGCCGGTCGACGCCGGGCGTCCGACGCCGCGCTGACCACCATCGCATCCCACCAGACCCGGGAATATCGGCCCGCCGCCGGCGGTCTGATCCAGCCGCGGTGCCGGCCCTGCCTTCCGACGCGACGGAGTCATCATGACGCGATCGATCACGGCCCTCGTGCTGGCCTTCCTGGTGGGTGCCGCCTCGGCGGTTCACGCGCAGACGGAGAGCGCGCCGGAACAGGCGCGGACGGAAGAGACCGAGCCCCGCAGCGTCGGGTCGCCCGGGATGCTGATGGTCGGGGTGTCGGGCTACCTCGACCGCTTCTTCTCCTCGGAGGAAACGTTCCCGACCAACTACACGGCGCAGGTGGATGTCGGCCGCTTCTTGACGCGACGGTTCGTCGTCCGGGGCGGAATCGCCGGAACCGGGAGCTATGGAGGCGACGAGTCGGAGAGCGCCGCGACGGGCGTGGGCGCGCCCGCGCTGCACGCGTTCGGCGGTCTGCTGCTCTACTTCTCGCCGCAGTCGATGGTGAGCTTCTACTCGGGCGCCGAGTACTGGGCGCAGCTGACCCGCCGTGCCGACCGGGATGCCGGCTCGGTCCTGGCCGCGCTCGGCCTCGAGGCGGCGATGTCGTCGCGCGTGAACGTCTTCATGGAGGGCGGCTACGGCGTCGAGCTGACCGCCGGCGACGCCGGGGAGCGGCGCTGGCGCCTCATCGGGCGCGTGGGCATCCGCCTGAAGTGATCATTCCTTTGGCGGACCGCCGAAGAGCGGCCCGGGCCTGCGCAGCCGATCGAACTTCTCCCGCTGGGCCGGCGTGAGCAGCTCGCGGATCGCCGTGTTGAGGCTCTCCGCCTCCTGCTGGAACTCCTGCTGCACGCGCGCGAGGCGCTCGCGGTGCTGCTCGAGGAGCTCCTTGAGGGCCCCCTGCTGGTCGATGGAGAGATCCAGGTCCCGCGTCATGAGCCCGACCAGGGTGTCGAGCGACGGCGGAGGGCCCGGCATGGCGCGCGCCATGGGGCCTCTCGGCCCGAACGCCGGCCCGACCGCCAGGCTGAGGACGACGCCCGTGCCGGCTCCGGCCAGGAAGGTCACTCCCACGAACAGGCCCAGCCACACCCAGGTTCTCTTCATCATTGACGCGGTCCCTGCCCATTGCCAGGCGGTGACACGCTGGAGCTCCCGACGAGCAGCTCCTGCAGCAGCCGGTCGGCCGGCGCGCCGTTCAGCAGGAGCGTGGCCGTCGAGGACGAGGTGTCGCCGATCGTCCATCGGTCGAGCACCACGTCGAGCGACACGGCGGTCCGCGACGCGTGAAGCGCCATCAACGCTCCAGCCAGCAGCAGACCGGCGGCCACGGGCGTCAGTCTAAGAGTCCAGGCCTTCCAGTTCACGCTTTCGACCGGGGACGCGTCCGTCTCGACGCGCGCGCAGACCCGCGCCGCGAAGCCCGGCGGGACGGGCTCGCCGTCCAGGTCGGCCAGGAGGCCGCGGACCGTCAGCTGCTCCTCCAGCTCCTCGCGGCACCGGTCGCAGGCGCGCACGTGGAGGAGCAGCTCCGTCGGGGTCCCGTCGGGCGACAGGGCGCCGTCGTCGCGCAGCATCAACCGGCGCGCGTCCTCACAGGTGATCGCCATGGCTGTCACCGGTCACGGTCCGCTCGTGCGTTCCGTCCTGCTCGCGTCGGCCGGGCGCCTGGCCAGGAGGTCCACGAGCAAGGGCCGGAGCTGCTGGCGGGCGCGAAAGATGCGTGACTCGACCGTGCCGAGCGGGATGCCCAGCGCGGCGGCAATCTCATCATACGCGAAGCCTTGTACGTCCCGGAGCACGACCACCTCGCGCAGCGTCTCGGGCAGCGCCGCGAGCGCGCGCAGGACGGCGTCGCGGAAGATCAGCTTCTCCTCGAAGCTGGTCGCGTCGGCCGCTGTGTCCACCGCGGACGCCTTCGTTCCCTCGCCGCCGTCGATCCACACGGGCCGCTGCTGAAGGCGGCGGGCGTGGTACGAGCGGGTCACGTTCACCGCGATCCGGCACAGCCAGCTCCGGAACGAGGTTTCACCTCGGAACGTAGCCAGGTAGCGGTACGCGCGGACGAACACTTCCTGGGCCAGGTCCTCGATGTCGTTCCGTGGCCCGACGAGCGAGCGGATGAGGTTGAAGATCGTGGACTGGTGGCGCCGCACGAGGCGTTCGAACGCCTCGATGCCCCCGCCGGCCGCCAGATCCACCAGCGCCTGGTCCGGATCGTCCTTCATCCTGTCAGACAAATCCCACCATCAGGCGCTCCACCGCCTCCAGACCGCTGCGGCGCCGTGTTTATTCCCTGCGACCGACCGGCCGCGGCCCGGGAAGAAAAGCCCGCGACCGTCGGTCTGGACACACCACTGAGCCGTGCGAGCAGGCGGCCGACCCCCGAACGGAGCAGGACCCCAGGGCCACATCGTGCGCCCGAGCTCATCGACGGAGGTGATGCCATGCAGCTCACGCCCTCGAAGGACTGCCGGCGCCGCCGTTTCCCACCACGGCGTGGCCCGTCTTCGCGATGCCTGACGAGGCTGCCGCAGTCCTTCGGGGGTGCCGCCCCGCGTGATCGACGCGCCGGCCGGCGGGCGTCGCGGAAGAAAGCGGACCGCGCGCCGGTCTTGCCGCACTGACGGAGCGAACGTTGATTCCTCTGCCGCTGGTCTTCCTCCTCGCGACGGGCGTCGAGACGCCCGCGTTCCAGCGCCCCGAGCCGCCCCCGCAGGCGTCCTCGCCGGCCGCGCTGACCGTGTGCGGCCTCGACGTGCCGTCGCCGGCCACGCTGCCGCCCGCGGGCTCCGCTCCCGTCGTCTACGCGCTGGTGACGTGCTTTGCCAAACAGGGTGGCGCGTCCGTCATCGACCCGCAGACCTACCTCTACTACATCCACCTGAGGCCCAGTCAGCCGTCCAAGGGCGTCTGGGTGCCGTACAACGAGGTCGCGACACAGACGCTGCTAGAGGACTTCCACCGGCTCTGGTCGACGAAGTTCCTCGACGATCTCTCGATCGAGGTTCAGGACTATCCGCTGCCCAACGGTGTCGTAGGAAAGCTCGTGATCTTCAACCTCGAGGAACGACAGCGGATCAAGATCGTCGACTACGAGGGGCTGACGCACCTCGATCGCTCGAAGATCGACGAGGCGTTCGCCGACGCGGGCATCCAGCTGCGGCTCGACTCGTTCGTCGACCCGGGCGCGCTCCGCCGGGCGAGCCGGACGATTCGGGATCTGTACGCGCAGGCCGGCTATCCCTTCGCGACCGTGAAGCCCGAGATCGCTGCCATCTCCGGCGGGCCCAGGGTGGTGCGGGTGACCTTTCACGTGGCCCGCGGGCCGCGCGTGAAGATCCGGGACGTCCGCTTCATCGGCAACGCGGCCGTGTCCGACCGCGCGCTGCGCAGCGCGCTCAAGGTGAACAAGCCCGAGGGGCTGCCGGTCCTCACGCGCGGGGGCGTCTACAAGGAAGATCGCTTCGCGGAGGACGCCGAAGCGCTGACGGAGTACTACCGCGAGCGCGGCTACATCGACGTCCGCATCGGCGAGCCCGAGGCGCGTCCGCTCGACGACTCGTCCGACGGCGGCACGCGGTGGGTGCAGCTCAGGGTCCCGGTCTCCGAGGGCCGGCAGTACGTCGTCGGGAGCTTCACGTTCGACGGCAACAAGGTCGTGAAGGCCGAGGTGCTGCGGAGCCTGTTCAAGATCAAGCCCGGAGAGGTCTACGACGAGGCGGCGATCACCAAGGGCCTCGATTCCGCGCGCGAGATCTACGGGTCTGGCGGCTACTTCGAGTTCACGGCGTACCCGGACCTTCAGCCGCGGCCCGAGGGCGGACCTCCGCCCGGCGCCGGCCCGGCCGCGGACGGCGGGAGCCGGTCGGACCTGCCGGTCGTCGACGTGACGATGCGGGTGACCGAGGGCGAACAGTACTTCGTCCACCGGATCACGTTCGCCGGCAACACCAACACGCGCGACCAGGTGATCCGGCGCGAGCTCAGCCTCGTGGAGGGCGGCGTGTTCAGCACCGAGGCCCTCAAGACGAGCATCCGGCGCCTGAACCAGCTCGGCTACTTCAAGGCGCTGGAGAACGACGCAGTCCAGGTGGAGAAGGCCGCCGACCGGGAGCACCAGGTCGACGTCCAGCTCAAGCTGGAGGAGCAGAACCGCAACCAGGTCATGTTCGGCGCCGGAGTTTCGCAGTACGACGGCTTCTTTGGCAGCGCGTCGTACACGACCGCCAACCTGATGGGGCGCGGCGAGAGCTTCACGCTCTCCCTGCAAAAGGGCTCGCGGGCGAACGCCTACCAGGTGTCCTTCACCGAGCCGTACCTGTTCAATCGTCCCATCACCGGCGGCGGGAGCCTCTACTCGACCAAGGTGGACTACCTCGTCAGCGACGGCACGGTCGGGTACAGCGAGGTCAGGGAAGGGGCGTCGATCACGGGCGGCCTCGCGCTCACGCGATTCACGCGCGCGATGCTGACCTACACGTACGAGGTCATCAACGTCAGCGTCCGGGACGATCTGCTCGGCACCGGGACGTCCACGACATCGACCGGCGGGGTGCCGACCTTCAGCGCCACCCTGGACGAAGGGCGCCACACGCAGAGCAGCCTGAGCCCGTCGTTGATCTACAACACGGTCGACAACCCGTACATGCCCCGGCGCGGGACGAGGCTGACCGGCACCGTGGACTTCGCGGGGACCTTTCTGGGCGGCACGACGGATTTCATCAGGCCCCAGTTCGAGGCCATCCTGTACATCCCGCACACGAAGCGGACGGCGTTCGGCTTCCGCGCCCAGACCGGCTGGATCCAGCCACTGGTCGGCTCCGAGGCCCTGCCGTACTACCTCCGCTTCTACCTGGGCGGGGAGTACCAGATCCGCGGCGTCGATCTCCGCTCGGTGGGGCCGACCGACATCAACAACCGCCTCATCGGCGGCGACAAGTTCGTCCTGTTCAACGCCGAGTACTACTTCGACTTGTCATCCAGGATCCGGGCGCTCGTTTTCCACGACGCCGGCCAAGCGTTCGCCGAGGGGCAGCCGCTCGACCTGCGGAAGCTGCGCACGTCGAGCGGGGCCGAGCTGCGGGTGATCGTCCCGGTGCTGAGCGTGCCGTTCCGCCTGATCTACGCCGTGAACACGTACCGCGACAGCTGGCAGCCGGCGCACGCGTTGAAGTTCGCGGTCGGCACGACGTTCTGACGACGAACGCCGGCCGCGTCGGCTCTCCGGCTCGACGCCGCCGGCTCACCAACATCGGAGAGAGGGAGCCAAAGAGATGCGGTCACTTGCGGCAGCTGGAATAGGCCTGTTCACGGCCGGCCTCGTGCTGGCCGGATGCCAGAACCCGACGAGCTCGTCGAGCTCGGTCTCGGTCGACGACTACGTCGACGCCAGCGTGACGCCCAGTCCCGCGACGGCCGAGACGTCGACGGGCAAGACCTACCGGGTCGTTCGCGGGAACAACCAGCCGGACGACATCCTCGACTACCAGTTCGTCACCTCGTTCGGCATCACGATCACCCTCAACGGCCGGGCCGACGACAAGGACGTGGACCTCGCCTTTCCCGTGAAGCTGACGGCCGTCACCGTCGTCGTGCACCAGGCGTCCGGGGGCATCGTGAGCGCGCCGACGGGAGGTGAGACCGAGCACTACGACTTCGTGATCACGAGCTCGACCGGCAGCGCGTTCAGCGTGGTCAACACGTCCCAGACGACCAACCTGACGGTCTGGTACACGCTGCCGGACGCGCTCCGCGAGGCGCTCGTGGCCGTCACCTTCGCGTTCGAGGACAGCGACGGCACGCAGTTCACCAAGACGGTCGACGTGCAGGTTGCGCCGTAGCAGTGGCCGGTCGGCCAGAAGATGCGGTGCCAGAGCCTCTTTGGGCAGAGGCCGCGCTTCCGGCAGGCGCGCTTTCTCGGTCCCGCTTCGTCCCCTGTCGGAAGCCTCTCCGCGGCCGTGGCGGAGCGTCCGGGACCCGCCGGAACACGGTTCGGACGCCAGCACCGTGAGAGAACGGGCTGCGGCCGAGGATCGCTCTGGGAACCTGGGAACCTGTGAACCCGAGAACCCGAGAACCCCCGAACCCCCGAACCGACTATTGCTGTACTTTCCTGAGCGGATGCGCCTCGGTGTTGAACACGACCGAGTCGAGGTCGAGCGCCTGGGGGTCGAAGAGCAGGTACAGGTACTTGAGCGTCTCCGCCAGGAAGAAGCTGTGCATGCGGTCGCCCTGCTCCTTGGTGACGACGCTCGTCAGGATCGTGTAGCCGTCGTCGGTCCGGCAGTAGCGCACGAGCGACTCGAACATGTCGCGGCCCATGTCGAGGTAGCGGGGGTCGTGCGTGGCGTGGAACAGGTAGTACGCCGACTCGATGTTCTCGGGGCGGAGCTGGTAGCCGGGGTACCTGATCTTCATCGTGCGGTAGTTCAGCTCCTCGGGCTCGATGCCGTCGAGCATCCACATGCGGAAGTTCGAGGTCTGCAGGCGCTCGGCGCGGCCGACGTCGCCCGAGAGCACCAGGACGGCCGGGAAGAAGGCCTGGAGCGCGCCGTAGACCGTCGCGGTGCGGCGGCCCGTGTTCATGTTCGCCTCGCCGTACCACAGGCCGTTCGGCCGCTGGTCGGCGAGGTACTTGTTCGCCGCGGCCAGCGTCGCCTTCGCCATCCGCCCGCAGTCGGCGTCGTCGAACAGCCGCTCGCACTTGACCAGGTACTCGTAGAAGGAGTCGATGCCGCCGCCGATGTGGCTCGTCCGGCCGAGCCACTTGCCGGTGTCCACGTCGATCTCGTCGCCGACGAGGCCCGTCTTCGCACGCCGGTCGAAGAGCGCGACGAGCGCCCGCTTCGGCCTGTCGTAGAACTCCTGGTCGCCGGTGAGCCGGGCGAGCGTGCCCCATTCCAGGATCAGCGTGCCGACCTCGGCGGGGTTCGACGCGCCGCGCGGCGCCCTGCGCCGCGCCTGGCCCGCCGGGGCGCCCATGTCCGGCCCGCCGGTCGCTCCCGTCTTCAAGTTCACATACATGTAAGGCATGCCCGTCGGTGAATCGAAGACCGGGAGCAGCCGGTGGCCGAGATCCTCGGCCTTGGCGAGCAGCTGACGGTCGCCGGTCATCTGGTAGGCCGACAGCAGGCCGCCGAGGATGCGGATGGTGATCTCGAAGTTCTTGACCCAGATGTCGTGGTCGAACGACAGGTGCGCGTCCAGGTAGGCCCGCGTCTCGTTCGCCTCGTCGTCGAGGCCCATGAGGAGCATCGTGTCGAGCGCGTCGACCGGCGTCATGTAGAGCGGCGTGTCCTTGTACCAGTCGCGCGGCTCACGGCTGAGCGGCCGCAGCTCGTCGTGGCCCCACGCGTACTGCTTGTAGCCCCGCCACGCGTGGAGGAACTCGGCCTTGACCTGCGCGGCGAGCGCCGCCGCGTCGGCTGGCGGCGGCGCGGTCTGCGCGGCGGCCGGGCGCGGCGCGAAGAGCAGGGCGGCGAACACGGGCACGAGCGCGGCGAGCCGGCTCCACGGGCGAAATCCCTGACGCCTCATCGGTGCATGACCTCCGCCGCTATTCTACCGGCCGGGAGGCCCCGTGACGTTCCAGACGAGGATCACGCGCGTGCCGTTCTCGTAGCCGAGCGCGCTGATCGATGCCGTGCCGAGCGCGAGCACGGCCCCGTCACGCGGCGAGAGGCCGGCCCAGACGGCGCCCAGCACGCGCAGCAGGTGGCCGTGCGCGAAGAGCAGGACGTCGCCGCCGGCGGCGGACGCGCGGTCGATGACCCGGGCCGCGCGGCATCCCACGTCCTCGGCCGTCTCGCCGTCCGGGACCTCGCCGGTCCAGATGGTCCAGTCGGGCCGGTTCTGGCGGATCTCGGCGCTGGTGCGGCCCTCGAAGGCGCCGTAGTCCCACTCGACGAGGTCGTCGCACCGTTCGGCGACGTTGCCGAACCCCGCCAGGAGGCAGGTGTCCCATGCCCGGGCGAGCGGGCTGGAGAGCACCAGGGCGAACCGTCGTCCGGCGAGCCGCGCGGCGAGGCCGGCGGCTTCGCGCTCGCCGGTGCCGGTCAGCGGGATGTCGGTGCGGCCGGTGTGCTGGCCGCTTCGGCTCCATTCCGTCTCGCCGTGCCGAACGAGCCAGATCTGCGGCGACCCGTGTCCCATGGAACTACCGTGCCCCCTGCGGGTCGTGCCACGTGCCGGGCGCGACGAGCCGCTCCGCCTCGCGCGGGCCCCAGCTGCCCGGCGCGTACTCGATCGGCTTCGCCGACGCGCCGGCGACGAGGTCCACGATGCGCCACGCCTCTTCGACGTAGTCCTCGCGCGCGAAGCGGAAGGGCTCGCCGTCCATGGCGTCGCCGAGCAGCTGCTCGTAGGCGTCGGCCTCGAACGAGTCCTCGTCGTGGCTGACGAGCAGCTCCATCTCCTCGCCGACCAGCTCGTCGCCCGGCTTCTTGACCATGGCGCCGACGGCGATCGTCGCCTCGGGGCCCAGCCGGAACCGCAGGTGGTTCGCCGGCGGCACCGACGCATAGACGGGCGGCGGCTGCTTCAGCTTCACCATCACTTCGGTGCAGGTGACGGGCAGGCACTTGCCGGCGCGGATGTAGAAGGGCACGCCCTGCCAGCGCCACGAATGGATGTCGAGGCGCAGCGCGGCGTAGGTCTCGACGGTGGAGCCGGCCGCCACGCCCTTTTCGTCGAGATAGCCCTTGAACTGTCCCCGCACGACGTGCCCGGGATCGAGCGTCGCGACGGCCTTGAGCACCTTCACCTTCTCGTCGCGGACGCTCTCGTTCTCGCGGGCGCCGGTCGGCGGCTCCATGGCCACGTTGGCGAGCACCTGGAGCAGGTGGTTCTGCACCACGTCGCGGATGGCGCCCGCCTCCTCGTAGAACGCGCCGCGCCCCTGCACGCCGAACTGCTCGGCCATGGTGATCTGGACCGACTCGACGAAGTTGCGATTCCAGATCGGCTCGAGGAACGCGTTCGCGAACCTGAAGAAGACCAGGTTCTGCACGGCGTTCTTGCCGAGGTAGTGGTCGATGCGAAAGATGTCCGGCTCGGCGAAGGTTCGGTGCAGGATGACGTTCAGCTCGCGCGCCGAGGCGAGGCTGCGCCCGAACGGCTTCTCGACGACGACGCGCGCGCCGTCGGCGCAGCGGTGGCGATCGAGCTGGCCGACGACCGTGCCGAAGAGCGCCGGAGGAATCGCGAGGTAGTGGGTCGGGTGCTTCGCGGCGCCCAGCTCCCGGCGCAGGGCCTCGAACGTGCCCCCGTCGGCGTAGTCGCCGTCCACGTAGCGAAGCAGGGCCGACAGCTTCGCGAACGCCGCGCCATCGAGCCCGCCGTGCTGCTCGAGGCTGTCCTTCGCGCGGGCCTTGAGGTCGTCGAGGCCCCAGCCCGCCTTGGCCACGCCGATGACGGGCACGTCGAGCCCGCCGTGCTTCACCATCCGCTGCAGCGCCGGAAAGATCTTCTTGTATGCGAGATCGCCGGTCGCGCCGAAGAACACGAGCGCGTCCGACTTGGGGATGTCCATGTCGCCTGCTTTCTCCTTGGGGGTATCCCCCACGATACCAAAGCAGGGGGCGGCATCGCCACCCGGGACATGGTCACGGGCCTCGCCCGATCATCCCTTGCGCTTCAGCGCGCGGATGCGTGCGCCACCCATCGGGCCGCCGAACAGCGCGCTGAAGAAACAGAGATCGAAGGCGCCTGCAATCAGCGGCACGAGGCCGATGACCATCAGCACCAGGCCCAGCGTCGTCGCGCGCGCCGAGTAGCCCCAGAGAATGATGGCCAGGCCCGCGACGATGCGCACGATGCGGCCCGCCGGCGAGGACGTGAACTGCGCGAACCCGGATTCCGCAAAGCTCATAACGACCTCCCTTGGCCCGCCGTAGCTCGAAGGCGAAGGCGGCTGACCCCTGGTCTTCTCTTGGATCGGCGGGGTCCCCTGCACCCCGCCTGGCTCGGTCGCTTGCGGGGACCCCAACGCCCCGCGCCGCTCCCTCGCTCTTCCTGACCCCTGACCCCTGTTCTAGAACACGCCAGGTACCATCCGCTTCGTCGTCCGCATGTAGTCGACGTACGCGGGGTAGCGCGTCACGAGCAGCCGCTCCTCGCACAGCATGCGGACGATGGCCCCCGTCGTGACGAGCAGCGCCGCCAGCGCCGCCCGCACCGAGAGGCCCGCGACGACGGGCGGCCACGCGAACAGGCAGATGGCCGTGTAGATGGGGTGGCGGATGTATTGATACGGCCCGCTCGTGACCAGCCCGCCCTCGGTCGGATTGGCCGCTGCGTGAAAGCTCCGCGTCCCGAACGTCATCCGTGCCCAGATCATGAGGACCACGGCGGCGGCCTGGAACGCGATCACCACCGGCGACGGCGAGAAGAGGACCATCACCGGGTAGAGGAGCACCAGGAGGCCCGCCACCATCGACAGGAAGGCGAGGAGCGAGAGCCCTTTCACCATGGCGAGAGTCTACTCCTGAAAAATGGGGTCAGACCCCATTTTTCGGGTTCGCGGACGCGGCGCCGGCCGAGAGCCAGGCCAGGCGCGTGAGGAGCGACCCGGCGAGCGAGGAGAGCGCCGCCACCTGCCGCCACGAGCGCGAACGGCGGGCCGCCGAGATGCCGCCACCCGTGAGAATCTCGATGCGGCCCCGCGCGCGTTCGCGCGTGCGCCGGATCTCGGCCGCGCCCTCGAGCGCGGTCTTCGCCCGGCCCGAGGTGAGGATCCGCGTGATCCCGAGGTCGACGAGCTGCTCGAGCGCCTCGTCCGCGTCCGCGACGACGTCGAAGGCGCGGTGGAAGGTGAGATCGACGCGCGGGGCGAGCGAGTGCGCGCGCTCGACGAACGCGCGGCAGCGTGGCACGTCCACCTTGCCAACAGCTCGAGCCGGTCCGCCCCGCCGGCCGCGGCGGCGCGGGCGTCGTCGAGCGACGCGGCGATGGCTTCGAGCAGGACGGCGGGGGCGTGGAGCGCCATGGAGTCTCGACCGACCGCGGGGGCTCAGTCCTCGGCGGGCTCGACGGCGTCGCCGCCCTCGGGCCGGCGCGAGAAGCGGCGCACGGCGCCGCCGGCGAGCTGGCCGGCGAAGAAGGCGCCGACCATCACGGGGAAGGTGGACAGCCGCCAGCCCAGTCCGGACAGGATACGCAGCGCGATCACGAACGGCACCGGGATGTGGACGGCGAGGAACCAGGGACGCGAGAACCGCGCCACGCTCGCCCGCCAGAAACCGAACGGCAGGTTGAGCACCAGCACGGCCGCCGCCACCGTCCACAGGTCGTGCATCTCGTTCGCAAGCTCCACAAGGACCGACGGCTCCAAGGGTAGCACACCCCGTCCGGCCCGGCCGGCGGCCCAGCGGTCGACAGGAGCGGCGCCGCTCGGCTACGATGGAGCCACAGCCGACAACACGGGGGGCCGGAACATGTGGTTCGAATCGGTCGTCCGGACCGAGACGGGGCGCGCCACGTATCTCGTCGGCGCGCTGCAGACGGGCGAGTGCGCGGTCGTCGACCCCTTGTGGGACGTGCAGCCCTATCTGGCGGCCGCCCGGCGGCGGTCCTCGCGCGTCCGTTACGTCATCGACTCGCACACGCACGCCGACCACGTGTCCGGCGCGCGCCGCCTCGCGGCGGTCACCGGTGCCGAGCTGGTGCTGCCCGCGCTGGCCGAGGTGACCTACCCGGCCACGCGCGTCGCCGACGGCGACCGGTTGCGGATCGGCGAGGTGACGCTGGAGGTCGTACACGTGCCGGGCCACCGGCCCGAGCAGATCAACCTGCTCGTGACCGACCACAGCCGCGGCGAGGATCCCTGGTGCCTGCTCACCGCCGACTTCCGGCTCGTCGGCGACGTGGCGCGCCCCGATCTCGCGCAGGGCGGTGTCGAGGGCGCGCGGACGATCTTCGACGTCGCGATGCCGAGGCTGGCGGCGCTGGCCGAGTTCGTGGAGGTGTATCCGGGCCACGTAGCCGGCTCCACGTGAGGGCGCGTCACGAGTGGCAAGGTTGCCACCACGGTCGGCTACGAACGGCGCCACAACCCGGCGCTCCTTCACCGGGATCGCGAGGCGTTCGTCCGCTTCATGAACGCCGACCAGCCCGCCCGTCCGGCCAACATCGCGAACATCGTCGCGATCAACCAGGGCCACCGGCCGCTGACGATGGAAGAGCCGACGGCGCCGGGGCTGCCGGTGCCGGCCTTCGAGGCGCGCGCCGCCGAGGGCGCCATCGTCGTCGACACGCGGTCCACGGCCGCGTTCGGCGGGGGCCACGTGCCCGGCGCGTATCACGTCCACCTGACCAACTCGGAGTTCGAGCAGCGGGTGGGCTGGATCACGCCGCCCGACGTGCCGGTGCTGCTCATGCTCGACAGGGACACCGACATCGGGCGCGCACTGCACGCGCTGGCCTTCGTCGGTCTCGACCGCCGCGTGCTGGGCTATCTGGCCGGCGGCATCGGCGCGTGGATGGCGGCCGGCCGGCCGCTCGAGACGCTGCCGCAGATGACCGTGCACCAGCTGCACGAGCAGCTGCGCGCGGCGAACGGCCTGCGCACGCTCGACGTGCGCGAGCCGTCGGAATTCGCCGCCGGGCACCTCGACGGCGCCCGGTTCATGAGCTACAAGCACGTCGCCTGGCAGGCCGACGAGCTCGATCTGGACCGGGGCGAGACGATTGCGGTGCTGTGCGAGGGCGGCGTGCGGTCGAGCACGGCCTGCAGCCTGCTCCTGCGCCGCGGCTACCGGAATCTCCGGAATGTCATCGGCGGCATGTCGGCGTGGGCCGCCGCCGGGCTGCCGATGGTGGACGCCGACGGGCGGGCCGTGCCGCTCCGGCCCAGGTAACCGCGCACGAGGGGCCTCCCGGCTGCTAAGATGACCCCGCCGATCCGAGCGAGGGAGCGGCGCGGGGCGTAGGGGTCCCCGCGAGCGACCGAGCCAGGCGGGGTGCAGGGGGCCCCGCCGATCCAAGAGATGAACGTCCACCTCGTCGACGGCACCTACGAGCTGTTCCGCCACTATTTCGTCGTGCCCTCCGCGAAGGACACGCAGGGGCGCGAGATGGGCGCGGTGCGCGGGGTGCTGAGCTCGGTGCTCTCGCTGCTCGACGGTGCCGCCACCCACGTCGCCGTCGCCACCGATCACGTCATCGAGTCGTTCCGCAACCAGCTGTGGCAGGGCTACAAGACGGGCGAAGGCGTCGAGCCCGAGCTGCTCGCGCAGTTCGAGCCCCTTGAGGCCGCGCTCGCCGCCATGGGCGTCGTCGTGCTCCCGATGGTCGAGTTCGAGGCCGACGACGGGCTGGCCGCGGGCGCGGCGACGGCGGCGGCCGACCCGCGCGTCGAGCGTGTGTTCATCTGCACGCCGGACAAGGACCTGGCGCAGTGCGTCTCCGGCTCGCGCATCGTGCAGTATGACCGCCGCGCCGGCGCGGTCCGTGACGCGAACGGGGTCGTCGAGAAGTTCGGCGTGCCGCCCGAGGCGATCCCCGACTACCTGGGCCTCGTGGGCGACACCGCCGACGGCTATCCGGGCCTGCCCGGCTGGGGCGCGAAGTCGGCCGCGGCGGTGCTCGCGCGCTTCGGGCATCTCGAGTGGATCCCGGCGAACGCGGCCGACTGGGGGATTCAGGTGCGCGGCGGCGCGAAGCTCGCGGCCACGCTGGCCGAGTACCGGGAGCTGGCGCTCCTCTTCCGCGAGCTGGCCACGCTCCGGACCGACGCGCCCGTGTTCGCGTCGGTGGACGAGCTGCGCTGGACCGGCCCGCACCCGGAGTTCTTCGAGCTCTGCGCCGCGCTCGACGCCGGCACGCTCTTCAAGCGCGCGCAGGCGATCGCCGAGCGGCGGGCCTGAGCGTCACGCTGCGATCGCATTCACGTACGTCAACCACGAAGCGCACGAAGCGCACGCCGCCCGGCCGCCTCCGGCGGCCAGGTCGCCAGCCGAACGTGACGCGTCACTTGAAATGAATGATGAGGAGAACACGAAGTGGTGTCACGCATGATGCCGCGTGACAGCACTTCGTGGCCTTCGTGCCCTTCGTGGTGAATCCGTCGTGGGCACGCCGTGGCAGCGTGACGACGACGGGGACGGGAGCCCCGCGGACTTCCGTGGAGCTCCCGTCCTCTGTCGTGCCTACTTGCTCGGCTTCTGACCCGGCTCCGCGTCGGGGTCGCCGAAGAAGCGGAAGCCGCCGGCCGCGCGGACGACCTTGAAGTTCACCGACTGGGTCTGGCCGTTGAGGGCCACCTCGAGGGTGTAGCTGCCCGGCTCGACGTACCACTTCATCCAGTCCTCGAAGGGAATCTCCTGGGCCGCGGGCGGAGCCCCGCCGCCGCGGGGGCCGCGGGCGCCGGCCGGGCGCTCGCCTGGCGCCGGCGTCTTGGCCTGTCGCGCCGCCTCGGCCTTCTTCGCCAGGTCGGTGTCCAGCACGCCGTTCCACTCCACGACGTTGATGCCGGCCCTGGCGTCGTTCTCGATGACGCGCAACGGGTTGCCGTCGGCGTCCTTGATGGTGAGCGTGGCCTTGCCGGCGGCCTTGGTGTAGTAGAAGAGGGGCGAGGTCTGCTCGGGTATCTCGAAGAACGAGCCGCGCATCTGCTGCTGGAACTGCCGCGTCCACGAGGCCGGCGCCTGCACGTCCTTCACGGCGAAGACGTGCAGCGGCTGGTCGATCACGCGGGCCTGGCCGGCCGGGTCGAGCAGGGCCTGGACCGGCTTCACGTCCAGGATGTAGACACTGCGGCCGTGCGTGCCCACGACGAGCTCGTTCTCGCGCGGGTGGACGAGCAGGTCGTGCACCGGCACGTGCGGGAGGTTGCCGCCGAGCGTCTGCCAGGTCTGGCCGGTGTCGAGGCTCACGTCCACGCCGAGATCGGTGCCCGCGTAGAGCAGTTCGGGGTGCTTCGGATCCTCGCGGATCACGTTCACCGGCTCGTCGGGCATGTCGCCCTTGATCGACGTCCAGGTCGTCCCGTAGTCGGCGGTGCGGAACAGGTACGCGTGCCAGTCGTCGTTGCGATAGCCGGTCTGCGTGACGTAGGCGACGCCGTCCTGATGCTGCGACGCAATGACGCGGCTGACGTACCGGTCCTTCGCGAGGCCCTCGGTCACGTCCGTCCAGGTCACCCCGCCGTCCTTCGTCACGTGCACCCTCCCGTCGTCCGAGCCGACGTAGATGAGGCCGAAGGTGCGCGGCGACTCGCTGATCGTGACGAGTGTCGAGTACGGGGTGTCGGACACGTTGGG
The DNA here is from genome assembly GCA_024641665.1 of Acidobacteriota bacterium. Lineage (GTDB taxonomy): Bacteria > Acidobacteriota > Vicinamibacteria > Vicinamibacterales > JAHECP01 > JAHECP01. The sequence goes on along the minus strand of JAHECP010000021.1, from coordinate 8,439 downwards.
CTGGTGGTTGCCGGTCAGGTCGCCGCTGATCGCGGCGAACGTGCGCCCCTGGTCGAAGCTGCGGTAGAGACGCTGGGTGCCGTAGTAGAGGATCTCGGGCGTGTGCGGCGAGAAGAGGATCGGTGTCTGCCAGTTGTACCGGTTCATCTGCTCGGTGATGTGGCTGAGCGGCCGCACGGTCCAGCTCTTGTCGGTCGTCTCGTCGGTGGCGCGGTAGGAGCCGTACTGCGAACCGCGGACGTAGAGCTTGTTGGTCCGGGTATCGACCTGCACCTGCATGCCGTCGCCGCCGCCGATCGACCGCCATTCGTTGTTGTCGTAGGAGCGGTCGCTGCGGCCCATGTAGACGCCGTTGTCCTGCAGGCCGCCGTAGACGTTGTACGGCTCGGCCATGTCCACGGCGAGCGAGTAGAACTGCCCGACGGGGATGTTGGCGACGTCGATGAAGGTCTTCCCGCCGTCCCACGAGATGTTCAGGCCGCCGTCGTTGCCGTTGACGATGTGGTCGGGGAAGTTCGGGTCGATCCACAGCGTGTGGTGGTCGCTGTGCACGCCGCGGCCGCCGACCGACTTCCAGGTCTTGCCGCCGTCGGTGGACTTGATGAGCGGCACGCCGAGCAGGTAGATCGTGTTCGCGTCCTTCGGCGACACCGCGAAGTCGGCGAAGTAGTAGCCGAACGTGCTGTAGACGCCGTCGAGGTAGTTGGTGTTCGCCTGCGTGAAGGTGTTGCCGCGGTCGGTCGAGCGGAAGAGCTCGGCCGCGATGACCTCCTTGTCGAGGAGCGTCGCGTCGTTCTCGAGCAGGCGGTTCAGCATGTCTTTCACGGTGAGCTTGCCGTCCTTGACGAGCTGCCGGACCTCGGCGACCGTGTCGCCGGTGTTGGACCGTCGCAGAAACGCCTGGATGTCCGAGTCCTTCAGCGCCAGGAACTGGGCCTCGGTCATCGTCTTCAGCTTCGCGGGCGCGAGCGGCGAGTCGTCCGGCTTGGGCTGGTCCTTGTCGGGCTTCGGCGTCTGGTTGTCGACCGTGACGTAGAGCGTGTCGGGCGCGGCGGGCGTCACGGCGAGGCCAATGCGGCCGAGGCCGTCACCCGAGGGCAGGCCGCTCGTGAGCTTCTTCCACGTCACGCCGCCGTCCTCGCTGCGGTAGACGCCGCCGTTGGGGCCGTTGGGCGTGTTCTTCCAGGCCTTGCGGTCCTTCTGCCACATGCCGGCGTAGAGGATCTTCGGGTTCCTCGGGTGGATCGCGAGGTCGGAGGCGCCGGTCTGCTCGTCCACGTAGAGCGTCTTCTTCCACGTCTTGCCGCCGTCGGTCGTCATGTAGACGCCGCGGGCGTCGCTGTCGGTGTAGAGCGGGCCCTGCGCCGCGACCCACACCGTGTTCGAGTCGCGCGGCGACACGACGATGCGCGCGATGCGCTGGGTGTCGGCGAGCCCCGTGTGCGCCCAGGTCTTGCCGCCGTCCGTCGTCTTGAAGACGCCCGTACCCGAGTAGGTGGAGCGGCTCTCGTTCTTCTCGCCCGTGCCCACCCAGTACACGTTCGGGTTGCGCGGGTCGACCGCCACGTCGCCCATGATGATCGACGACTGCGCGTCCATGAGCGGCTCGAACGTGGTGCCGTTGTTGGTGGTCTTCCAGAGACCGCCCGACGCGTACGCGAGCAGGAACGTGTACGGGTTCTTCGGGTCGGGGAACTCCACGTCCACGAGCCGGCCGTTCATCTGAACCGGGCCGATGTTGCGGTACGTGAGGCTCTGGAAGATGGAGCGCTGCTCCATCTGCTGCCGCGCCGCGAACGACGCCAGGCGCTCGGCGGCGGGGGTCGGCGCCTGGGCCGAGGCCGCGACCGCGCCGGCCACGGCGAACGCCGCCGCGAGGGCGAGCACGGAACGAGGTCGCTGATGAGTCATGAGTGAAGGCTCCTGGATGAGTGTTGGCCGTGACCTATGACGCCGCGAACACGACACCGGGCGCGAGCTTCCAGTCCGGATCGAGCGCACGTTTCACCGCGCGCATCTCCGCGATCCCCTCGTCGCCGTAGAGCTGGCGGAGCAGCGCCTGCTTCACCGGGCTGCGGCCCACGCCGTGCTCGGCCAGCGGGCAGCCGCCGAGCCGCGCCACCTCGAGGCCGAACTCGAGGATGGCCTCCTTGCCCGCCTGCACGTCCGCGAGGGAGCGCGGGATGACGTTGGGATGGACGTTGCCGTCCGAGATGTGTCCCCAGATCGCGTGGTCGAGCCCGCGCCGCCGGAAGCCGTTGTGGTAGATCGCCAGCATCTCGGCAAAGCGGTCGAAGGGCACGATCATGTCGGCCGCGGTCTTCTCGACCGGCTCGCCCGTCGCGCGCTTGGCCTCGGCGACGCGCTGGTTCACGCCGGTCGGCACCGCCTCGCGCACCGCGAGCAGCTGCTCGGCCCGCCGCGCGTCGCCCGGCAGTGCCAGCTCGGTCGTCGCAAGCACGCCGTGCGCGTCGAGCAGCCGGCAGAGGCGCACGAGCGGCGTGTCGGGCGCCGAGGGCTCGAGCGCCGCGCCGATCTCGTCGAAGGCGCGCGCGGCGGACGTGCCCGGCGGCAGCTCGAGCTGCACCAGCAGGGCGACCTCGGTGCCGGGCGGGAGGCTCACGTCGTGCTTCCGGTCCACGCCGTCCTCGTGCAGCATCTGGAGGCAGCGCCGGTCCAGGTTCTCGATCCCGGCGACGTCGATGCCGCACGGATCGTGCGCGCGCCAGGTGCGCTCGGACGCCTCGCGCAGCGCGCGGACGAGCGCGATCGCGCGCGTCTCGGAGAGGACCGGCACGAGCGCCAGCGCCGCGGCCGGCACGCGCGGGATGACGCGGAAGACGATCTCGGCGACCACGCCCAGCGTGCCCTCGGCGCCGATGAACAGATCGATCAGGTCCATGCCGGCCGCCGCGAAATAGCCGGCCGACCGCTTGGGCACGTCGGGCATGTGATAGGCGGGCACGGGGACGCGGCGTGTCCCGGTCGTGTCCTCGATCTCGAACCAGCCGTCGGGGTGCGCCACGACCTCGCCGCGCGTGAGATCCAGCACATCGCCCGAGGCGAGCACCACCGTCAGCGCCTCGACCCACCCGCGCGTGCTGCCGTACTTGAACGTGGCCGCCCCCGACGCGTTGGTGGCCACCACGCCGCCGGCGAAGGCGCCCGTGTAGGTGGGCGTGGGCGGGTAGTAGAGACCGTCGGCGGCCAGCCGCTCCTGCAGCGTGGTGAGCGCCACCCCCGGCTGCAGCCGCACGCGGTCGCGGGTCACCTCCAGGATGGCGTTCAGCCGCGCCGTCGAGACGACCACCTCGCCCATCGGCGTCGCGCCGCCGGTCACCGACGACTGCGCGCCGATCGGCAGCACGCGCGCATGCGCGCGCACGAGCGCCGCCAGCTCGCCCTCGTCGTGCGGAAACGCCACGCCCGCGGCGTGGCCGCCGGGGTAGTGCGCCGCGTCCTCGAGGAACGCGCCGAGCGCCTCGGCGTCGCGGGCGACGGGGGGAGCCGGACGGAGGCGACGGGGCGGTCGCGCCTTGGCGCGAAAGGTCGGCATCGCTCGCCTGCGCTATGATCATACTGTCCGCCCGACCCGTCCGAAAGCCGCTGGTGTCCATGCCCGCGAAGGGACGTTTCACGATCCGCACGGCCGCCGTGTTCTTCGGCCTGTCGGCGGTGGTGTCCGCGGCGTCGGCGGGCGTGCCCGTGCCGATGGCCGGCGCGCTGCGCGCCGGCGCCGCCGCCCTCGCCTACCACCTGGGCCTGGCGCTCCTCTTCGCCGTGGTCGGCGTCGCGCTGTGGACGGCGGCCCGCTGGGGGCCGCGCGTCGTGTACCTGGCGACGGCCGTCTACACGCTCGACAACCTGCGCTACGTCCTGGACGTGCCGGGCCGCCAGGCCGAGCTGTTCCACCAGCTGCGCGCCTACCCGGAGGTCGTGGAGACCTTCGGGACGGACCTGCTGTTGCAGGTGGCCACGCTGCTGACCGTCGTGTTCGTGGCCTGCTGGTGGGGTTTTGCCGCGTACATCTATTGGAGGCGGGAGTACTTTGCCGGAACGGGGGCCCCTCAGAGAGGGGATGGGAGCTCCACCGAGGAGCTTCCGTCCGTGTAAGGCCCTCCCCCCGGGGACGCGTGAGCCCTGCGGGTGCCCGGTCCCGCCACAGCGCGCGCTATCAATAGTTCGACATTCCGCATTCGACATTCGACATTCTCTCTATCGCAGCAGAAACCCCTCCCTGAGCGGGTCGTCGGGATCGAGGAAGAACTCGTGGCGGCCGGTGATGTGGGCCGAGCCTTCCACCTCGGGGATGACGGCGGGGTGCGGGCCGAACGTCGTGGTGTCCACCACGCGGCCGCCGAAGCTCGTGCCGATGAGGCTCTCGATCGTGATGCGCTGGCCCACCTCGATCTCGCCGCGCGCGTGGTGAATGGCCAGGCGCGCGCTCACGCCCGTGCCGGTCGGCGAGCGGTCCACCTCGCCTTCCGCGAACACGCACACGTTGCGCGAGTGCGATCCGGGCTTCTCGGGCGGGCCGATGAAGATCGTGCCATAGAGAAAGCTCAGATCCGGCTCGACGGGGTGCGGAATCTCGCGCGCGGCGGTCACGGCGCGCTTGATGCGCATGCCGGCGTCGATGAGCCCGCGGAAATCGACCGGCGCGCAGGTCAGCCCGACGTCGGCGGCGCGCACAAACGCGTAGAACGCGCCGCCGAACGCCAGGTCGTAGCGTACCCGGCCCAGCCCTTCCACCGCCACCTCGTCGTCCAGCGCCACGACGAACGACGGCACGTTCTCGAAGCGCACGCAGCGGACGTGGCGGCCGCTCAAGGCGGCGTGCGCGGTGACGAGGCCGGCCGGGGTGTCGATGTGGATGGTCGTCTCGGGCCACGTGACCGCCACCAGCCCGATCTCCACCGCCACGGTGGCGAGGCCGATGATGCCGTGCCCGCACATCGTGCTGTACCCCTCGTTGTGGAGGAACAGCACGCCCAGGTCGGCGGTCGGCGACACCGGCGGCGTGACGAGGCACCCGTACATGTCGGCGTGGCCGCGCGGCTCCCACATCAAGGCCTTGCGCAGCCCGTCGAGCCGCTCGCGCGCGTCACGCCGCCGCGCGAGGATCGTGTCGCCCTGTGGCTCCGGGAACCCGCCGGTGACGACGCGGAACGGCTCGCCGGCGGTGTGGCAGTCAACGGTCGTGATGCGCAGCCACTCGGAGGGAGGCGTCCAGGAGGAGGTGTCCATGGTCCGAATGCCGAATGCCGAATGTCGAATGTCGAATGTCGAATGTCGAATGTCGAATGTCGAATGTCGAATGTCGAATGTCGAATGCCGAATGCCGAATGCCGAATGCCGAATGCCGAATGATGAATGCCGAATGATGGAGACGCTAATCGCGGGCTCGGCGGTGCATGGGGTGCCTCCGGACGCGTGACGGGTCCACGGGTCGTCGAATCGGCGCGATTATAGCGAGGGCCGTTCCGGGGCGGAAATCCCGCCCCGGGACCGGGACGGGCTGCCCGGGACTTGGTGAAACCCGGGGGTCCGGGTCATAGTCTGTGGGCAGGCAGTCGGCGTCCGGGTGTCCTGGTTCTCCCAGAGGAGCGTTTCTCGCATGACCCAGTGGCTTCGGTCCCTGATTCTCGCCGTCGTGCTGGCGGCCCTCGCGGCCGGGCCGGCGTGCGCCCGGACGCAGTCGGCGGCGGCCCCCCCGCCGGCGTCCCCCTCGGACGTGGCCGCGCGGCTCGGCGATCGCACGATCACCGTGGCCGACGTGGACAAGAAGTGGCACGAGCTCGACGCCGCGTCGTACATGCGATCGACGCAGGAGCAGTACGATCTGCGCAGCCGCGTGCTCGACCTGATGATCGGCGACTATCTCATCGAGCAGGAGGCGAAGAAGCGGGGCGTGACCGCCGACGAGCTGCTGGCGGCGGAGCTGCCGAAGCGCGTGGCCGAGGTGACCGAAGCCGACCTGCAGGCGGCCTACATGCAGATGCGCAGCCAGATGAGCGGCGCGTCGCTCGACGCGGTGCGTCCGGCGCTGAAGGCGTTCCTGGAGCGGCAGCGCAAGACCGACGCGCGCGAAGCGCTCGTGGCCGAGCTGCGCGCGAAGGCCTCCGACGTCGACGTCTCGCTCGATCCGCCGCGCTACGTCGTGCCGGCGTCGGCCGAGCAGCCGGTGCGCGGGCCGGCCGACGCGCCGGTCGAGATCGTGGAGTTCTCCGACTTCCAGTGCCCGTTCTGCGGCCGCGCCAGGCCCACGATCGACCAGATCCGCAAGACCTTCGGCGACAAGGTGAAGATCGTGTTCCGCGACTTCCCGCTGACCTCGATCCATCCGCAGGCCTACCAGGCGGCCGAGGCGGGCGAGTGCGCGCGCCAGCAAGGGAAGTTCTGGGAGTTCCACGACGCGCTGTTCGCCAACCAGCGCGCGCTGTCGGAGGACGACCTCAAACGCCACGCCGCCGAGCTCGGCCTCGACACGGCGAAGTTCGCCGCCTGTCTCGACGGCGGCCAGGCCAAGGCCCACGTGGACGCGGACGTGAAGGAGGGCGAGGCGCTCGGCGTCTCGTCGACGCCCTCCTTCTTCATCAACGGCCGCTTCGTGGCGGGCGCGCTGCCCTACGCGACCTTCGAGAAGATCGTCAACGAGGAGCTGGCGCGCAAGAAGTAGGTCCGCGTCAGCGGCGTCCGGCGAACCAGTTCAGCACCACGTCGATCCGCGGGGCCTCGGCCGGGGTGTCCACCGCCTGCACCATGAGGAACCGGCCGTTGGGTGCCACGTCGTAGTCGGCGCGCGGCGCCGGTCGCCGCTCGAATCCCTCGAACAGCGTCACGGGCGGGCCGGCGTGGAACGCCGGCCCGGGCGCCACCGGCGCCGCCAGCATCGCCGGCGGGTTGCGGAAGAACAGCTCGCGGCCATCCCGCGACCAGACCGGCTCGCGTCCGCCGCCGTTCGACACCTGCCACTTGCCGTTCATGCCGGGGAACGGCACCACGTACACCTCGTCGCGGCCCGTCTCGTTCGACACGTACGCGAGCCAGCGCCCGTCGGGCGAGAATACGGCTCCGCCCTCGCCGGCGGGCGTTTGCAGCAGCCGGCGCAACGCGCGGTCGCCCGCCGACATCACCCAGATGTCGCGCCCCGTGGTGGACCCCGACTCGGTCAGTGCGAGGAACCGCCCGTCGGTCGACCACGACTCGGCGAACTGCACGAAGCGTCCCGACGTCAGCCGCTCGGGCGCGTCGTCGCCGCTCGGCGAGCGCCAGTAGAGATTGTCGCGGCCGCCGGCGTCCAGATCGTAGGTCAGGCGCCTGCCGTCGGGCGTCCACACCGGCCGCGCGCCCGGTCCGGGGTCGCTCGTCCGTCCGCTGGACAGGTCGAGGACGACGAGGTGCGGCTCGTCGCCGGCGGATACCCACGCCGCGACGCGGCGGCCGTCCGGCGAAATCCGCGGGTGCGCGTAGGCGCCGGGCGGAAGGGGCAGTGGCTCGGCGCGGCCCTCGCGATCCACCCACACGAGCCGGCGGTCATTGGACGCGCTCTCGGGCGGCAGGTACGCGACCGTGCCCGCGCGCGCCACGACGACGCCGGGCAGGGCGCTCGCCGGTGAGACGAGCACGTGTTCGGCGATCGTCTCGGCCGGCCCGGTCACCCGGACGCGGGCGGCGTCGAACGGCACGGCGACGAGCGCGTCGCCGCGCACGTACACCAGGTGGCCGCCCGCCACGTAGCGTCCGCACAGGCCCTGCTCGACGATCGTGCGCCGCGTGCCCGTGTCGAGCCACCGGGCGACGATCTCGGCGGGACGGCCGGCCGACAGCACGGTGTACAGAACGGCGCGGCCTCCCGGCAGCACGTCGGGGCAGCGGTGGCTCACCTCGTCCTCGCCGAGGGTGGTCACCGGGCGGGACACCCCGCCGTCGGCCGGCACCTGCACGAGCCCCGAGCGGAGCGTCGGCACGAACACGATGCCGCGCTCGGCGGACCAGCTCGCGCCGAACGCCGCGCGCGCGTCGGCGAGCGACACCGCGGTGCCGCCGTCCACCGGGATCTTCTGCAGCCGACCGCCGGCGACGAAGCCGATCCACCGGCCGTCGGGCGAGAAGAAGGGCGTGCGCGCGCCGTTGGTGCCGGTGAGCGTGTGCTCGTCGAAGTCATCGAGCCGGCGCACGACGAGCGGCGCCTCGTCGCCGGCCCGGCTCGCGTAGACGAGCCGGGCGCCGTCGGGCGAGATGGCCATCCGCTGGCCCTCGGCTCCGTCGGTCCGCCAGTCGAGTGGCAGCGGGATGGACAGCCGGACGATCGGCGCGGCGACCGGGCCCGGTGACACGAGCGTCATGCCGGCGAGGACCCCGACCGCGAGCGCCAGCGCCGCCAGCAGCGCCGCCGCGACGGGCGGCATCCCGCCCGCCCGTGCCGCGACCGCCGGC
>JAHECP010000020.1 GCA_024641665.1 Acidobacteriota bacterium | reverse complement strand
CGGCGCGCGCGCCGCGGCGCCGCGCTCGCCGCGCGCGGCTTCCCGGTGGACGCCGCCGACCTCGCCACCGTCGTGCCGGTCAACCTGGCCAGCGCGGAGCAGGTGGCGGGGCTCACGCTCGGCCGCCTGCTCACGCCGCTGCTGATGCTCTTCCTCCTGACCGGCGGCGCCGTCGTGGCGATCGACGCCATCGCCGGAGAGAAGGAACGGGGCACGCTCGAGACGCTGCTCACCACGGCCGCCGCCCGCGCGGAAATCGTGGCGGCCAAGCACCTGCTGATCCTGACGGTGGCGCTGGCCATCACCGTGATCCAGGTCGGCAACCTCCTGCTCTACGTCGGATTCAAGCTGATTCCCACCACCGTGGACTTCTCGGCGGCTGTCTCGCCCGCCACTGCGCTGCTGCTGCTCGTCCTCTACCTGCCGGTGGCGGCGCTCGTCTCGAGCGTGCTGCTGCTCGTCTCGGGCCACGCGCGGTCGTACAAGGAGGCGCAGCTCTACTTCTTTCCGGTGTTCCTCGTCGGGATGCTGCCGGGCCTGGCGGCCGTGCTGCCCGCGCTCCCCCTCCGGTCGGCCATCGTCCTGGTGCCGATCGCAAACCTCAGCGTCGCCGTGAAGGAGCTGCTCATCGGTCACCCCGACTGGCCCTTCACCGCGATCGCCTGGCTGACGACGGCGGCCGCGGCGCTCTGGACCAGCCGGCTCTCGACGCGCGCGCTGTCGACCGAGCGCCTCATCGCGCCGGTGGCGGCCGAGAGTACCGAGCTGGCCGGCGGGCCGGCGCTCTTCCCGCGGCACGTGCTGCGCTGGTTCGCGGCCATGTGGGGGCTGACGCTCGTCTTCGGCCTCAACGCCGACACCGCCGTGGACGTGCGCGTCCAGACCGTCGTCAATCTGATCGGGATCTTCCTCGGCGGCTCCCTGCTGATGATCCGGCGCTACCGGCTCGACGCCCGGGACGCCCTGGCACTTCGGCCGGTGCGCCCCGCCGTGTGGGTCGCCGTCCTCGCCGGCGTGCCCGCCGGACTGCTCACGGGCATCGGCGTGTTCCGCCTGGCCAACCTCGTGGTGCCGGTGCCTCCGCGCGTGATCGAGAGCTTCTCGCAAGCCCTGCTCCCCGCCGACGTGCCGATGTGGCAGCTCCTGCTGCTCTTCACGATCCTGCCCGGGATCTGCGAGGAGATCGCGTTCCGGGGGATGCTGCTGCACGGCCTGCACCGCCGGCTGCACCCGGCCGCGCTCGCGGTGGCCGTGGGCGTGACGTTCGGCCTCTTCCACGTCACGCTGTTCCGCATCTTCCCCACCGCGTACCTCGGCGTGCTGCTCGCCTCGGTGGTGCTGCTGACGGGGTCGATCTTCCCGGCCATGCTGTGGCACGCCCTGCACAACGGTCTGGGCCTGGTCGCCGGCCAGTACGGATGGTCGATGTCGGGGGCCGAGCCGGGCACCTACCTCGCCGCGGCGGCCGTGCTCGCCGCCTGCTTCTGGATCCTCTGGCGCAACCGGACGCCGTATCCCGGGCTGCGGCCCTGGCGCCGGCGGGAACAGGCGGCCTAGCGCGGCGGGCTTACAGGTACCTCCAGATCCACGGGACCCTCAGGATCTCGAGGCCGTGCAGGATGGTGAGGTTGCCGAGGATGAACCACGGCCAGAACCGCGGCTCGTCCCGCACGCAGACGTTGAAGGCGATCGTGAGGGGCAGCAGCACCCGCGTGGACGCGCCCGGGTCCGCTTCCCACACCGCCCAGCCGAGCACCATCATCAGCAGGATGTGCACGGCGCCCACCCGCCACCAGGCGCTCGCCCAGCGCGGGCGCGCGACGAGGTACGCCGACTGGACGGTGAGGCTCACGAGCGCGAACAGGCTGAATCGCGCGTAGGACGAGTACCCGGACTCGGCGAGCGCGGACACGGTGACCGTCCACTTCCGCACGTAGCCCGAGAGGGGCCACGCGAAGTTGGATCCTCCGGGCGACATCTCGAAGCCGATGCCCCAGCGCACGTAGGCGAGCCACACCGCGAGCGGCAGGAGGGCCACGACGCCCTGCGCGATCACCTTCGGCGCCTCGCGGCGCCGCCACCACCCCGGTCGGAGGAGCGCCACGCTGGCGAGCGCGCTCGTCTCGCGACCGAGCCCGGTGAGGCCGAGCCACACGGACGCCACCCACGGGCGGCCGCCCTCGACCGCCGCGACCGCGACCGCCACGAGCAGCAGGGAAGGGCCGTCGACGAGCGCGCTGCGCACCGACGCGATCAGCCCGTCGGCGAAGAGGCAGCCCGCCCAGAGCGCGAACGCGCGCGACGAGCCGCTCGGAAACCACCGCAGGAGCAACCACGCGAGGAGCAGCCACGCGATCGCGTTCTGGAGCGCGTAGGCCTGGATCACCCACCACGGCTGTCCGAGGCCCATCGCCCACGCCGTCCACCCGAACAGGATCCGCCGGGCGCGGTAGCCCGCGTCGTCGAGCGCCACGCGGAGCGCCGGATCGCGGAGGAGCGGGGCGAGCGCGAGCTGTGCGTAGAACTGGCCGTCGTAACCGGAACCGCCGACCACCTGATGCGGCAATGCCCGGAGGGACGGCAGCGCGCGATCCTGGAACTGCTCGCCGAAGGAGATGAGATCGGTGAAACCCACGCTGGGCTGGTAGTGCGCCCCGATCGCCTGGACGAAGATGCCCACGGCCGCGACGTGGAACAGCCATTTCGTCGAGTGGGTCGTGGCGACCCGCGCGAAGCCGATCACGAGCGCCATGAGCAGCGGGCGCCAGGGATCGTGCGAGGCGAGACGCACGCCGAGCAGCTCGATCGTGAAGCCGCCGGTCGTGCCCACGTAGAGCGCCACCGACACGAGCACCGCGCACGTGACGTCCGCCAGCATCGGCCACGACAGTTTGCTCCCGGAACGCGCGCGCCGCGAAACGGTGGGCATGTGGTGTCAAGATTCTAGTGGCTTTCCCGCCGGGCCACAACCGGGGCAGCAGCGTCAGACCCCGGTGTCACCACGCGCCGCCTGCGCGAGTCCTTGAGAAGGAGGAGTCTGGAGACTGACACGATGACGCTGTCCGATTTGAGCCGCCGGCTCGACACCGAGCCCGTCGTCGTGCTGTCGGCCGACGCGTGGGCCGCGTTCGCGCCCGGCATCGAGCCGGTGGAGCGCCACGACACGGGCCTGGCGGGCGAACTGCTGATCGTGCGCCTCGGCGACGGTCTGGCGGCGGTGGAATCGCCGTCGCCGGACACGCGCGCCGTGCGACGGTTCGTCGACGCGGACGCCGCCCGGCGGTTCGTGGAGGGCCGGCTCGACACCTACGACCGCATGTGGGACGGCTGCGGCTGCAAGGTGGACTACGACGCCTAGGCGCGCTACGGCGTGACCCGAATCATCACCACGTCGTGCGGCGGCACGGTCGCCACGAAGGGCGACGTCGTGCGGCCGAGGTCCCGGTGGGCCCACAGGTCCCGGACCCGGGGCTCGGTGTCGTACGGCAGTCCGATTTCCTGCCACGACACGGCCATCGACGCCGCCACCTGGCCGCGGTTGAACAGGATCACCGCGCGTCCGCCGTCGGCGAGATCCTTCGCCCACACCTCCCGCTCGCCGTCGTCGCGCACGCGGCGCCCCTGGGCGCCGAGCGGGTCCTGATCGATCGCGATCACGTCGCGGTTGCCCAGGATCTCGCGCGTCGCCTCGGACATCGCGCGCAGGTCGTTGCCCGCCATGAGCGGCGCGGCCAGCAGGCTCCAGAAGCTGAAGTGCGCGCGGTACTCGGACGTCGTCATGCCGCCGTTGCCCACCTCGAGCATGTCGGGGTCGTTCCAGCCGCCGGGCCCGGCGTACTTCTCGAGACCGGCCTGCCGGTCGAGGATGCGGACGAAACTGCCCGGGCAGCTCCAGCAGTCCTGGATGTCGCCGGTGGTGCGCCACAGATGCGCGACGCCCCGGGCCCACGTCCACGGCGTGCTGCGTCCCCACTCGCACATGCTGAAGACGATCGACCGGCCGGTCGCCTTCAACGCGTCGCGCATGGTCGGATACGCGATCTTGGGATCGACGCCGTCCGTGTCGCACCAGTCGTACTTGAGGTAGTCGACGCCCCATGCGGCGTACTGGCGCGCGTCCTCCACCTCGTAGCCGTTACTGCCCGGCCGTCCCTGGCAGGTCCTGGCGCCCGCGTCGGAGTAGAGCCCGAACTTCAGCCCCTTCGAGTGGACGTAATCGGCCAGCGCCTTCATGCCCGACGGAAAGCGCTGCGGGTCGGGAACGATGGCGCCGCGCTCGTCGCGGGACACCTGCCAGCAGTCGTCGATGACGATGTACTGGGAGCCGGCGTCGCGCAGGTCGGTCGCGACCATCGCGTCGGCCATCGCCTCGATCAGCTGTTCGCTGACGTCGCAGCCGAACTTGTTCCAGCTGTTCTAGCCCATCGGCGGCGTGCGCGCGAGGGTCATCCAGGCCGCGCCCGCCGCGGGCGGCGGCGCCGGCGACTGCGCGCGAAGCGTCCAGGCGCCGGAGACGAGGACGGCGGCGGCCACGAGAGCGAGCGGACTGCGCATGGAAGGTCCTCCGTGAGCGAGCGTCGGGATTATAGCGCCAGGGCGGAGGGCACCGCCCGCCGGGGTGCCCCGGCGCGGCCGGCCGAGGGGTGCCGGCGGGACCGGCCCACGGCCGGTCAGGCCGGGCATCAGGTGGCGGGTTTCGTCTGCCGGCGCGGAATCGTCGCGCGGATGCACGTGCCCTCGCCGCGGCTCCAGCGGACGTCGATGCGCCCGCCGTGCGCGCGGGCGATCTTGTTCGGAATGAGCAGGTCGAGCCCGACGTTGCCGGTCCACTTCGCGGTCGAGAGGAAGACCGGCTCGTGCGGCGCGCGGTACATGCTCACGCCGTCGCAGGCCACCTCGATGCGCACGGCCTCCGCGTCGCCGCACGTGCGGAGGGTGACCTTGGCGCCCGTACGGTGGGTGTCGGCACGGCACGCGTCGATGGCGTTCTCGAGCAGGATCACAACGAGGGCGCGGATGGCCTTCGGATCGACCTCGAACCGGCCTCCGTCCTCCTCGACCGCGCAGCGCAGGACCACGCCGTGCTCGCGGGCGCGCTCCTCCACCGCCGCGCGGGCCTCCTCGATCACCTCGGCGACGGGCACCTCGCTCAGGAACGGCTCGCGGTCCTTCGCGTAGTAGAGCATGTCGAGCACGAGGCTGCGAATGCGGGTGACGCTGCGCCCGATCATGTCCCAGCCGTGCGCCACGCGCCGCAGGTCGTCCTGCGCCAGCCCCGAGCTCACCAGGTGGATGCCGCCGTCGAGGCCCGGCAGCAGGCCCTTGATACTGTGGGACACGGATCCGATCAGCAGGCCGAGCGGGGCGAGCTGCGACTGCAGCTCGCGGATCGGCGTGACGTCGCCGCTCATCTCCATCACGTTGACGATCCGGCCGCGCGCGTCGTGGATCGGCGCCGTGAAGACGAGCACCGAGGTGTTGCGGCCCGAGAGGCTCCAGACGTGCTCGTCGCAGTCGTGGCAGCCACCGTCACGGAACGTCCGCTCGACCGGGCACCGCTCGCACGGCGCCGACCGGCGCTTGTACATCTGGTAGCAGCGGCGACCCTCGACGGCGCCGAACGCGTCGACGAAGCGCTGATTGGCCGCGACGACGCGTAGCGCACGATCCTGCACCGTCACGTAGCACGGCAGGGCGTCGAGGTCGCGCTGGTGTGGCAGGCGCATGGCCGTTCTCGAGCGAAGTGACCGCGGTCGCCGCCCGGGCCCGGACGGTCAGGTGCGCCGTCCCGTCAGCGCGGGCGCCTCCAGGGCCGTCTCGATGGCGTGCCGGATGGCCACCCCGACCGCGTCCGGTGACTGGTCGCCGTCCACCGGCTGGAACGTGGGCCGGCGCCGGTAGTAGTCCACGAGCGGCCGCGTGTCGCGCTCGTACACCCGCAGGCGCTCCCGGACCACCTCCTCGCAGTCGTCGCGCCGCTGGACGAGCGGCCCGCCGCACGCGGGACAGGCCGCGTTGGCCGCCGTCGTGATCGTGCCGCAGTCGCGGCAGGTGCGGCGGCCGCACGCGCGCGCGACCAGGGCCTCGGCCGGCACGATGATCTCGATGACGATCAGCGGGGCCCGGGGTCGTATCAGCCCGTCGAGCGCGGTCGCCTGCGCTACGGTGCGCGGAAAGCCGTCGAGCACGAACCCGTCGCGCGTGTCCGGCCGATCGAGCCGCTCGCGGACGATTTCGATCATCACGTCGTCGCTGACGAGCGAGCCCGCTTCCATCAGCGCCTTCGCCGCCCGCCCGACCGGCGTGCCGGCCTGCACCGCCTCGCGGAGCATGTCGCCGGTCGAGATGTGCGGGATGCCGCGCTCGCGCGCGACCGTTTTGGCCTGCGTGCCCTTGCCGGCCGCCGGCGGACCCAGCATGACGAGGTTGAGGGCCATGGGTTGCTCCGTTCTTCTCGGACTCCGGGGCTTCTAGTGCCACTCCCACTCGATGAACCCGGGTGTGACGTCCGTCATCGCGTTCACGATGAGCTCGACGAGCCCGCCGTACAGGATGCGGTTCTGCTCCCACAGGTCGTAGTACGCGAGCATGTCGCGGAACTGCCCCTTGCAGTTGCTGCAGGGCGCGCACAGGTACTTGGGTATCGACGGATCCAGACAGTCGGCGAACGCGCCGAGGATCTGCTGGAGCTTCTTGCGCCCCGACACGTGGAACCGCCAGTCGGGGAAGTTGTGGCCGCTCATGATGGCGAAGCCGCTGCCGCCGCCGCAGCAGTAGTTGTCGACGCCGTGCGGCTCCATCTCCCGGAACTTCGGGCAGATGGCGCGCACGACCTCCCGCTGCGGCTCCACCACGCCCATCAGCCGCACCAAGTTGCACGGGTCGTGTAGCGTGACCGGGAAGTCGTTCCGCGACGGATCGAGCTTCAGGTGGCCGTTCATGACGATGTCGCGCAGCAACGTCAGGGAGCTCTCGCGCGGGATGTTGAGATCGCCGGTCAGCACGCGGTCGGCGATGACCGACAGCGCCTTGTGCGCGTGGCCGCACTCGCCGAGCACGATCTTCTTGACCTTCAGCTTCTTCGCCGCCTCGGCGTGCTTCACGGCCACCCGGGCGAGCTGCACGTCGTCGTACCAGAGACCGTAGTTGATGGAGTCGTAGCCGGCCAGCTCGGACGAGAGCGTCCAGGAGATGCCGGCGGCGGTCAGGACGAGGGCGAAGGCGCCGGGGTTCTCCGGCCAGGCCAGGATCTCCCCGGCGTTGTGGATGAGCAGCACGTCGGCGCCCTCCACGTCCCAGGGCGTCTCGACCTTGACACCCGTGCGCTCGGAGGTCTCCTCGTCGATGAACTGGATGTTGTCCTTGACCACCTCGGCCGACATGCCGGTCGACGAGCCCACCTTCAGCTGGAGCATCGAGCCGGTCTCGTGGAGCTCCTTGGCCGCGATGCCCATCTCTTGGCTGAAGAGCTTCCGCAGCTCGTGCGCGATCAGGCCGTTGTCGACGCCGATCGGGCAGGTCTGGGCGCAGCGGCGGCAGATGTTGCAGCGATAGGACAGCTCGATCAGCCGGGCCACGAGCGGCCAGTTCACCTTCACGTCGCCGTGCTGCCAGGCCGACAGCAGGCCGCCGTGCTTCACGTACTTGAAGTAGAGCCGGCGCACGATCTCGGACCGGTACGTCGGCCGGTAGAGCTCGTTGCGGCCGCTGGCCTCGAAGACGTGGCAGGCCTCGGCGCACGTCTGGCATTTCGCGCAGTGCTCCATGCTCAACACGAGCGGCTGCAGGAAGGTCCAGTTGTTCTCGCGCGTGAAGAGCTTCTCGAGCCCGGCGAGGAACTTGCCGACCAGCGCGTCCTCCTCCGCCCTGGTGGCGGGCTTCGGCACGCTCACGGCGCAGGTATCGTCGAGCGCGCACTCGTACCGCTCCACGGCCTGCGGGGACAACGGGGTCCAGGGCCGCTCCCGCGCCGGATCGTTGAGCGGGGCCGGCAGCGGCATCAGGTCGTCGTTCTCTATGTGAATCAGCGGCCGTCCGTCCCGACGCGACATGTCAGCGAGCCGGGGCTTGGGCTTGTCCGTCATCGCTTCGCCCCTTCCGTCGGGTTCGTGGTCGCCACGTCGGCCCAGGTGCGCACGCCGTCCGCCCTGACGTGCGGTGCCGACCAGGTGGGTCGGTACGCCAGGTATTCGGCCAGCCGCCGCTCCATCGCTCCACCGCGGGTGTTGATGGCGTCGTCCCACCGGACAGCGTGATAGGTGAAGTACTTGCCGACGAAGTGCGACATGTGGGTGAACGGAATGTAGGCAAGGAGCAGGGCCGCGAGCGCCAGTCCCGCCGCCAGCACGCCGGGCACCTGCACGCTCGTGTCCCACCTGAGCAGGCCCACGGCGACGGCGTGGACGCCGGGGGCGTCGGCCGGCCGCAGCAGGAGCCCGACCGCCAGCACGCCGAGCGCGCCGATGAAGGCCGCCAGGTTGAAGAGATCGCCGGCCGTCGTGTACGGCCGCAGGTCCTCGTCGGTCAGGCGCCGGTGCAACAGGCCGAGCGCCCCGGCAATGGTGAGCGCAAGGCCGGCACCGCCGATGACACGGGTGAGCACGTCCAGCGTCGCGCCGAAGGAGCCGGCGAGGACCGCCGGCGCCACGAGCGTCGTCACGGCCGCGCCGAGGACGAGCACCACGGTGCCGAAGAGGAGGTAGAGCCCGAAGTGGAACGGGAAGGACCGCCGCCACAGCCTGACGTTGAACTCCCGAAGCGCCTTCAGGAAGAGCATCTCGGCCAGCATGGCCTTGAGCTCGCCGACGACGTTGAAGTGGGTCGGGTGGGTCCACCAGTCCAGGGTCTCGAAGTACGAGCCGCCGTGGGCGGCGCGGTCCGGAGCCTCGTGCGGCACCGGATAGAGCTCCCACCTCAGGTGCAGCGGCGCCCGCGCGTAGCCGACGGCGCGAACCGCCGTCGCCACGACGAACACCAGCGCCGAGGCGGAGATCACAACGTAGATGAGCGCGGTCATGGCGGCTTCGTCCCTTGAATCGGTCGGGGCCCTGCTCCCCGCCCGGCACCGGTGGGCGGGAGGCCGGGGCCCCCCGCCGCGTCGGGCGCGCGTCTATTTCTTCACGTTGCCGGTTGCGGCGCCGTGCAGCTTCACCTCCACTTTCTGGTCGAGGTTGTCGTAGTACTCCTTGAGGATCGCGACCACCTCGGGCTTCGAGAACTCCGCCGGCACCGCCTTCCCTTCGCTCATCAGCTTGCGGAGCATGGTGCCGGAGAGCAGCAACCGCGCGCCGCCCTTGTATTGGCCGTTCTCGTCGATGACCGCCTTGCTCTCGTGCGGGCAGGTCTTCATCGAGGCCATCGTGCCGCACTCGTAGCAGTAGAACGTCCAGTCCATGTTGAGGGGCCGGAGCACGAGCGCGTCCTGCGGGATCTCGCCGAAGATCTTCTGCGCGTCGAACGGGCCGTAGTAGTCGCCGACGCCGGCGTGGTCGCGCCCGACGATCAGGTGCGAGCAGCCGTAGTTCTGCCGGAAGACGGCGTGCAGCAGCGCCTCGCGCGGGCCGCCGTAGCGCATCTCCATCGGATAGCCGCCCTGGACGATGCGCTCCTTCCGGAAGTACTTGTTGACCAGCGCGTCGATCGCCTTGACGCGGGTCTCGGCCGGGATGTCACCCGGCTTCAGCTTGCCGACGAGCTGATGGATGTAGACGCCGTCGCACACCTCGATAGCCACCCACGCGAGGTAGGCGTGCGAGTTGTGCATCGGGTTGCGGAGCTGCAGGGCCGCGACCGTGCTCCAGCCCCGTGTCTCGAATTCCTTGCGGGCCTCGGCCGGCCGCTGGTAGATGCCCTGGAACATCTCCGGGAAGAACGACTCGGAGACGACCTTCACCGGGCCGGCCAGGTTGAACTCCTCCTGCTCCATCACCTTCTGCACGCCGGGGTGCGCGGTGTCGGTGGTACGGAAGACGGCCTGGCACTCGTGCGCCTTGTCGATCCGGTACTTCTCCTGGACCTTCATCGTGCCCATGAGCGCGTCGGTCTCGAGGTCCCAGAGCGCGACCTCCTCGCCGAGCGTGATGGACGTGGCGAGCGTGGAGTCGGCCGACAGCGTGATCGGGATCGGCCAGAACAGGTTCTTGCGGCTGGGCAGGCTGTAGGAGTCGCAGCAGCCCTGCCAGTCGTCGCGGCCCATGAAGCCGTCGAGCGGGGTGAAGGCGCCGATGCCCATCATGATGAGGTCACCGGTTTCGCGCGAGGTCATCGGGACCCGCTTGAGGGTGGCGGCCTTCTTGATCTCCTGCTCGCGGGCCTGGCCCTCGAGCAGCAGGGGTTTCAACTGTGCGCTGCCATGCGGCGGTACCAGCTTGCTCATGAAGCACCTCGTCGTTGGGGGAACCCGCCGGCCTGTCACAAGCGTTTGCCGGCAGCCCCGCGCGTGTCCGTTCCCGGGCGCCCACGCGGCGGGCGCCATTCGTCAGCCGTTCACCGACGCGGCCCGATCCGCGGCCGCGCCTCGATCCATCCGCTCCGCCTGCGCCCGCGCCGCCCGGACGAGGCCCGGCACCCACTCCGGTGTCGAGGTGGCATGCACGTGCGCGTAGGTCGCCCACACGTTGCGCACGACGACCCCGTCGCGCGCGTAGATGCTGCCGACGCCCCGGCGCAGGGCGCACGCCGTCTCGAGCCGTTCGCCCGTCCGGACGAGACGCGAATAGTGGAACTCGTGCCCGCGCATCCGCGTGCCCGTGGGGAAGAACGGATTCGGCGTGTCCACCACCATCTCGGTGTAGCCGTGCCCCTGCGGGGTCGCGCAGAACTCCACGTCGCACGGCAGCACGCCCGCCATCGGGCTGACCGCCTCGCCCTGTCGCAGGCTCCGCGCGAGCAGCATCAGCCCGCCGCACTCGGCGTAGACCGGCATCCCGGCCTCCGCCTGGCGCCGCAGGTCGTCGAGGAACGTCCGGTTCGCCGCGATCGCAGCGGCGTGGGTTTCGGGAAAGCCGCCGCCGATGTAGAGCGCGTGCAGGCCGGACGGCAGCCCATCCGCCGTCAGGCTCGAGATCGGCACCAGCTCGGCGCCGGCGGCCTCCAGCCCTTCCAGGTTTTCGGGGTAGTAGAACGTGAACGCCGAATCGCGCAGGTAGCCGATCCGCAGGCCCCGGCCGTCGGGGCCGCCGGCCGCCGGCGCGACCGGCCACGCGCGCGCGGGCGCGCGGCGGGCGACGTCGAGGATCGCCGCGACGTCCAGCCGCGGGCCGACCAGATCCGCCAGCCGGCCGGCCAGCGCCGCCAGGTCGCCATGCTCCGCCGGCGGCACCAGCCCCATGTGACGCCCCGGCAGGAGCGTCACGGCCGGAATCCGCGGCAGCACGCCCAGCACCGGAATGCGGCACACCGATTCGATCGCCCCGCGGATGACCCGCTCGTGGCGCACGCCGTTCACCTGGTTGAGCACGACACCCGCGATGGACACGGCCGGGTCGAGCGTCTGGCACCCGAGCACCAGCGCGGCCACGGTGCGGGTGGTCTTCGTCGCGTTCACGACCAGGACCACGGGCGCCTCGAGCGCCTTGGCGAGTTCGGCGCTGCTGTGCGTGCCAAGCGCGTCCACGCCGTCGTACAGCCCCCGGTTGCCCTCGACGACCGCGAGATCGACGCCGGGCGTGGCGTGGAGGAAGGCCTGCCGCGCGCCCTCGACGCCCATGAGATAGGTGTCGAGGTTACGCGCAGGCCGCCCCGACGCCCAGCCGAGCCACGCCGGATCGATGTAGTCGGGTCCCTTCTTGAACGCCTGAACCTCGAGCCCCTTCTGTCGCGCCGCCTGGACGAGCGCGAGCGACACGAGGGTCTTGCCCGAGTCTCCGCCGAGCCCGCCCACGACCAGGCGGGGAGGCGCCGACCGCACGTCGAGGGGCGATTCGGGGTTCACGACGCGGCCACCTCCGCACGCACCGACAGGGTGATCTTGTAGAACAGCGTCACCAGCAGGAAGCCGGCCGCCCAGATGCCGAGCACGATGAGCACCTCGGGCACGGTCGGCACGTACCGCACGACGGCCCCGAAGGGCGACGGCACGAACCCGCCCACGATCAGGCCCAGGCCCTTGTCGATCCAGAGCGACACGAACACCATCACGCAGGTGACCGCCAGCACGGGCTCCCGCCGCCGCATGGAGGGGACGAGCAGCAGCCCCAGCGAGACGACGCCCAGCACCGACGAGGTCCACATCCAGGGCGCGAGCGTCGCCTGTCCGTGCAGCCCGAGGAACAGGTACTGGAAGTGCTCGACGTGCTCGGGAATCTGGCTGTAGAGCGCGGTGAACAGCTCCAGGCCCACGAAGAACACGTTCAGCAGCATCGCGTAGGTGACGATGACCGCCAGCTTCTGGATCGGCTCGCGGCCGGCGTCGAACCAGGTCACCTTCCGGATCACCAGGCAGAGCAGGATCAGGAGCGCCGGGCCGGCCGCGAACGCGGACGCCAGGAACCGTGGCGCCAGGATCGCCGTCAACCAGAACGAGCGTCCCGGCAGGCCGTTGTACAGGAACGCCGTCACGGTGTGGATGCTGACCGCCCAGGGGATCGACACGATGATCACCGGCCGGATCCACGCCGGCGGCGCGACCCGCTTGCGCTCGGCGCCCAGGGTCACGAGCGCGATGACGGCGTTCAGCAGTAGGTAGCCGCCGAGCGACATCATGTCCCAGAACATCATCGAGTGGAGCGTGGGGTGCAGCATGACGTTCAGCACGCGCATCGGCTGTCCCATGTCCACGAGGATGAACAGCGCGCACATCGTCACGGACGCAATGGCCAGGAACTCGCCCAGGATCGTGATGCGGCCGAACGCCTTGAAGTCGTGCAGGTAGTACGGCAGGACCACCATGACGGCCGACGCCGCGACGCCGACGAAGAACGTGAACTGCGCGATGTAGAGCCCCCAGGTCACGTCGCGGCTCATGCCGGTGATGGCGAGGCCGACCTGCAGCTGCCGGAGGTAGGCGAGGAACGCGACGGCGATCACCACCAGCAGGCCGCACACCCACGTCCAGTAGCGCCGGCTGCCAACGATTGCCTTCTCGAACATGAACATGGGGTACCCCTCAGACGAGGTAGTAGACGGCCGGGCCCGTGCCCAGCTCGGCCTTCCGGCGCACGGCGAAGCGCGCGCGCAGCAGCGAGCGGACCTCGCCCTCCGGATCGTCCAGGTTGCCGAACACGAGGGCCCTGGCCGGGCAGGCGTCCACGCAGGCCGGCCGCTGGCCCACGGCGAGGCGCTCCTCGCAGAACGTGCACTTCTCCACCACGCCCTTGGTCCGGGTCGGGTAGTCCGGGTTCAGGCTGGCCATCGCCGGCCGCGGGTCGCCCCAGTTGAAGCTGCGCGAGCCGTACGGGCACGCCGCCATGCAGTAGCGGCAGCCGATGCAGCGGTGCCAGTCCATCATCACGATGCCATCGTCCCGCTTCCACGTCGCCTGCGTCGGGCAGACCCGCACGCACGGAGCGTTGTCGCAGTGGTTGCAGAGCACCATGACCGGCTGCTCGCGAAAGGCCTCCGGCGCGTAGTCGACCTCGAGGAAGGGAAACGCGTCCTCGAACGGCTCCTTCCAGATCCACTTGACCTCGTGCGCCGGATTCGTGATGTGCGGCACGTTGTGCGCGTAGTCGCATGCCTCGATGCACTTGGTGCAGTCGCCCTGATCCAGGCACTTGCGCGGGTCGACGACCATCGCCCAGCGCGTGCCCGCCGCGGCGGACGTCGGCTCCTGCGGCGCCGCCTCGAACCCCAACGCGTCCAGCGTCGACTTCGACGCCAGGGCGAGCGCGGACAGGCCCGCCGCGCCGAGGAACCCGCGTCTGCTGATGCTCATGGCCTGCTCCTGGCGATCGCCGCCGGATCCACGTGACAGTCCCAGCAGTAGGGCGTGACGCCGGCGTAGTCGTGGCAGCGGTCGCAGAACTCCGCCTTGTTCGTGTGGCACTTGAGACAGGTACCCGACAGGCTGACCGTGTACACCGTGCCGTCGGGCGCCGTCCACGTCCGGATGTTCTCCCGGACGACGCGCTCGCGCCAGCTGATCAGCAGGTCCATGTGCGACGTCCGCATGTAGTCGACGGGCATGACGCACGCCTTCTCCTGCGTCGGCAGCTTCACATCCGGCCCGCCGGCCTTCTCGCCGGCCGCTCGCGCGTACCAGACCGGCGCGGTCACCAGGACGAAGAACAGGACGAGCGCCGCGAGAATGACGTAGCGGTCACGCATGGACGGGCTCCTCCTCGGCCGCGGGCGCCTCGCGCTCGAACGGATCGCCGCGCAGGTCGGTCGTCCGTTCGCGTCCGCCCTTCACGATCAGCGCGTTGCCGACCAGCTCGTGGATCCCGGCGACCTCCACGCCCGGCACCCAGTACTCGAGCAGCGGCGGCAGCGTGGCCTTGTCGATCGCGCAGATGCAGGCCAGCAGGTTCACGCCGTGCCGCTCGTGGACGTAGCGCACGGCGTTGGCCCGCGGGAAGCCGCCGCGCAGCCGCATCTCGAGGTTCTCGTCGGTGCCGAGGCCCGACCCGCTGCCGCAGCAGAACGTCTGCTCGCGAATCGTGTTCTCTGGCATCTCGTGGAAGTGGCGGCAGGTGGCGCGAATGAGGTACCGCGGCTCCTCGAGCAGCCCCATGGCGCGCGCCGGATTGCACGAGTCGTGGAACGTGACACGCCACTTGTCGTTGCGCGTCGGGTCCAGCCGGAGCCTGTTGTGCCGCACCAGATCCGCCGTGAACTCGCAGATGTGGACCATCCGCGTCGAGGCGGTGTTGTCGAACCGCGTGCCGGTCACCGGCGAGACCGGCACCTCCAGGAAGTCGGCCGGTCCGTTCATGGTGTCCATGTACTGGTGGAGCACCCGCCACATGTGGCCGCACTCGCCGCCCAGGATCCACTTCACGCCGAGCCGCTTCGCCTCCGCGTAGATCTTGGCGTTCAGGCGCTTGATCATCTCGTGCGAGGTGAACAGACCGAAGTTGCCGCCTTCCGATGCGAACGCGCTGAACGTGTAGTCGAGGCCAATCTCGTGGAACAGCAGCAGGTAGCCGAGCAGCGTGTAGTAGTGCGGCGAGGCGAAATAGTCGGCCGACGGGACCACGAAGAGAATCTCGGCGCCCTTCTTGTTGATCGGCGCCTCGATGCGGACGCCGGTGATTTCCTCGAGCTCGTCGACCGCGAAGTCGATGCTGTCCTTGAAGCCGTGCGGCTGGACGCCCAGATGGTTGCCGGTGCGGAAGCAGTTGGCGACCGGCTCGAGCACCCAGTTGATGTTGCAGCCCACCAAGTTCAGGAGCTCGCGGCCAATCATTGTGACCTCGGCCGTGTCGATGCCGTACGGACAGAAGACCGAGCAGCGCCGGCACTCGGTACACTGATAGAAGTAGTAGAACCACTCCTTCAGCACGTCCTCGGTCAGCTCACGCGCCCCGACCGCCTCGCCGAACAGCCGCCCGGCGGTCGTGAAGTAGCGCCGGTAGACCGAGCGGATGAGCTCGGCCCGCACAACCGGCATGTTCTTCGGGTCGCCGGAGCCCAGGTAGAAGTGACACTTGTCGGCGCACGCCCCGCAGCGCACGCAGATGTCCATGAACAGGCGGAAGGAGCGAAACCGATCGAGCCGGTCCTTCATCCCCTCGAGGATGATCGCCTTCCAGTCCGGCGGCAGCTTCCAGTCCCGGTGGAACGGCTGCCACTCGCGCGGGTTCGGCAGGTCGAGGGCCTTGAGACTCTTCGGCAGCGCGCTGTAGCAGAAGGTCCCCCTGCGGAACTCCACGTGCGGATCGAGCCAGTTCTTCGCCCGCGGCCGGTACTCGACCTGGGTCAGCGTTTCCGGGCTCGGCGTCTGATCGGCCATGAGGCTATGCCTTCTCGAGCGGGAGGCCGGCCGCCTTGATCTTGTCGCGGAACTCGTCCTCCCATTCCTCGTACGTGTGCACCTTCACAGGGTAGTTCCAGGGGTTCACGTGGCGGCGCATGCGGTTGGTGTTGGCCAGGTTCCGCGTCGGGCTCAGGAACACGCCCGCCATGTGCACCAGCTTGCTGAAGGGAAAGTACGCCAGCAGCACGCTTACCAGCGTCAGGTGCACGAAGAAGAACGGGCTCACCGTGGCGGGCACGACGGGCGCGAAGGTCACCAGCCCCAGCGCCAGCTCCTTGATCGCCACCACGTCCGGGCGCACGAAATACCGCATCAGCACGCCCGACCCGACCAGCCCGATGAGCAGGTACAGCGCGAAATAGTCCTGGAGGAGCGACAGGTAGCGGATCCGCGCGTCCACCAGCCGGCGCAGCAGCAGATAGCCGAGCGCCGCCAGCAGCAGCACGTCGGTCATGTACAGCACCGGCACGCCGACCTGGAAGAACCCGTCGACGGCGGCAATCGCGTCGACCCATGCCGGCGGCGGCTCCACGACGAAGCGCAGGTGCCGCAGGAGCACCACCAGGAACGACCAGTGGAACGCGAGCGCCGCCAGCCAGAGCCACTTCTCCTCGCCGTACACCAGCCGCCGGAGCCCACGGGCGGCCGGCGCGGCGCCGTGCGCGTCCTGCCCGGCGGCGGGAATGGGCTCGGCGGTCATGGCCGCCTGCGTGTTTCGGAACAGCGACCGGAACAGCAGCACCTCGAGCGCCATCCGCACGACCACGCCCGCGCGCGTCCACGGGCTCTCGATCCAGCTCGCTTTGATCCACGGCAGCGTGCGCTGCTGCCCGCACGTCGTCGGAATGCGGAACGGCACCGGCGTGAGCGCCCAGCGGGTCACGCGTGCCGCCAGCCCCACGACGAAGATCGCCACGGCGGCGGCCGGCACCACGATCCCGAAGACCGATCGCAGCGACGCGACCGACCCCCCGACCCAGGCGAGCGCCACCAGGATCGAGACGGCGACGAGTGACAGCAACGCGTTCATGGGCAACGTCCCCTGTCCGTCAATCGCAGAGCGCCGGCGGCGCGGCCTTCAGGTCGTCCGACAGGCCCTGGGCGCGTTCCAACACGTAGACGCGCCGGCGCGCGGCGCGCGCGCCGATCGCGTGAATCTCCTCGCGGCACCGCGCGAAGAGATCGAAGGCGACGAGGACCAGCTCGTCGACCCTCGCATCGAGCGCCTCGAGCGACCCGGGCCTGGCGCCCCCATCGCCACGGCCGGCCACCGACCGCGCGGCACCCCGGGCGAGGAGCACGAACCCCACGGCCTCGGCCGGCGTGAAGTCCTGCACGGCGCGTATCCGGACGATGTCCTCGAGGGCGGCGGCCGCGCGCGGACGGTCGAAGTCGCCGAGGAGCTCGCCGGCCAGCGCCGTCAGGGCCGTTCGCAGCGTTTCGCCCACCGGATTGCGGAACGGATCCCGCTCCTCGCGCAGGAAGCGGCTCGTCTGCTCCGGGTAGGTCCGGAGCGTGCACGCCAGCCACTCCTGGGCGAACAGATCGCACGTCCGCGGCGAGACGGTGGTCGGAGCCATGGCCCTACACGCACCCGGTCGGCTTCGGAAGGCCCGCCAGCTTGCAGGCGCCCTTGGCCGGGCCAGACGGGAACAGCGCGTAGATCTCGTTCAGCTTGAAGCCGGTCTCCTTGCAGAGCTTCCGGATCATGGGTGCGATGCCGTACTGGAGGTAGTAGTTGCGCAGGTAGTTGATCACCTTCCAGTGCGCCTCGGTCAGCTCGGCCACGCCTTCGGTCGAGGCGAAGTCCAGAGCGACCCTTTCGTTCCAGATCTCCGGGTTCTCGAGGAAGCCGTCTTCGTCAACGGTGTAGTTGTGTCCGTTCAGTTCGATGGTGGGCACGGCAGTCTCTCCGTCTCAAACCAGGTCGATGTAACCGCAGGGGCACTCCTCCGCGCACTTCTTGCAGCCGTTGCACAGCTCGAGCTTGATCTTGTAGTGCTCGCCCTTCGGCAGTTTCGCGAACGCGTTGTTCGTGCAGTACATCCAGCACGCCTCACAGTCCATGCACATACCGCACGACATGCAGCGCCCGGCTTCCGCGAGGACCTCGTTCTCGGCCAGGCTCTGCTCGATCTCCGTCTCGAGCCCGCGGTCCGCGACCGCCACGTGGGCCCGCTCGTGCCGGGCGCTCTCCTTGTACCACCCGAGCTTCATGTGATCCGGCTTGATCGGCGGCGGCACCGGCAGTTTCTCGAGCGGCGTGCCGCGCAGCCGGGCGTCGATGGCCTCGGCGGCGAACCGGCCCTGCCCGATGGCAATCGTCACCAGCCCCAGGTTCACGTCGTCGCCGCCGGCAAACACGCCGTCGATCGGCGTGGTGCCCCATTCGTTCGCCTTGATCCAGTCCTTGCCTTCGCGGAGGCCGGGCAGGGGCGCGAAGTCCGGCTCCTGGCTGATGGCCGCGATGATCGCGGTCGCCGGAACCTCGAACTCGGAGCCCGGCCGCGGCACGGGGCGGGGCCGGCCCGACTTGTCCGGCTCGCCGAGGTCCATCCGGATGCAGCGCATGCCCACAGCCCGACCGTCGTGCTGGAGGATCTCGACCGGCGCGGCCAGGAACTCGATCTGCACGCCCTCTTCGAGCGCGCCCTCGATCTCCGGCTTGATGGCCGGCATCTCCGCGCGGGTCCGCCGGTAGATCAGCGTGACCTCCGCCCCCAGCCGTTTGCTCACGCGCGCCGCGTCGATGGCGGTGTCGCCGCCGCCGATCACGATCACTCGGTCGCCCAGCTCCGCCGGCTCGCCGCTGTTGACGTGGTTCAGAAACGCGGTGCCGGTGAACACGTTGGGTGCGTCCTCGCCCGGCACGCCGAGCTGCAACCCCTTGTGTGCGCCGATGCCGACGAACACCGCCTGGTAGTCGGCGCGCAGCTGCTCGAGCTTGACGTCACGGCCGACGGCGGTGTTGCACCACACCTCCACGCCCAGGTCGGCGATGCGCTGGATCTCGGCGTCGAGGACGTCGGCCGGGAGCCGGTACCGCGGGATGCCGTAGCGCAGCATGCCACCCGGCTTGGCGAATGCCTCGAACACCGTCACCGAATAGCCGCGCCGCGCGAGCTGGTACGCGCAGGAGAGGCCGGCCGGCCCGGCGCCGACGACGGCCACGCGCTCCTCCCTTCGCGCGCCGGTGAGGGTGTGCAGCTTCAGATTCTTGCGGATCGCGAAATCGCCGACGAACCGCTCGAGCGCATTGATGGCCACCGGGCCTTCCTTCGCCTGGCGGTTGCACGCGTCCTCGCAGGGATGGGGACAGACACGGCCGCAGACGGCCGGAAACGGGTTGCGATCGGTGATGATCTCCCAGGCCAGCTCGTAGGCCTGCTCGGCCGTCCGGCCGTAGGCCTCGGCCTGGGCGATCGTCGTCAGCCAGCCGCGGATGTCGGTGCCGCCGGGGCAGGTGCCCAGACAGGGCGCCTGCTTCGGGACGTAGCGGGGACGCAGCGGGCTGATTTCGCCGCCGACCTGACCACCCGCCTTGATGACTGGCTTCTTGACCTCCTTGAACAGCGCCATGGTTCAACCCCCTCCCGCGGGGCCGCCGACTACGCGTACGGATAGATGCCGCGCTTGAAATCCTCGAGCTGGGCGAGCAGGCGGTCGTGTTTCTGCTCGTCCTCGAGCAGGTAGGTCAGCAGGTGCCGGTGCACGAACAGCCGGCAGTTGCGCCGGGCCTTGTCCGCCAGCTCCAGCGTGTCCTTCTCGAGCGCGTGGTGCTTCTCCACGAGGTCCCAGATTTCCGCCAGTTCCTCGGGCGTGAGCGAGAACGCCTCCTTCTGGAGGCCGTCGAGCATGACCTGCTGCACGTGCTTGTGCATCACCGAGTCGTGCCTGATGATCTCCATGACGAGGCGAATGAGCGGGTTCTTGGTCCGCTCCATGATCTCGGTGGTCGAGGCGACACTGTCGTCCTCGATCGTCTGCCACTTCTTCAGGACGGTCACGAGCTCGTCGAGGTTATCCGCGGCTTTGCCCGCCATCGTCGTCTCCTTCCGTCACGTGAGAGCCCGGCGCGCCGGCCGGCGCACGCGCGCACCGCCGGCCCACCCGCCGCCGAGCCTAGTCGGGCGCGGCGCCTTCCTTGTGCGGCAGCGTGATGTAGCTGCCGCCGAAGTAGCTGTACACGCAGCGCCCCGTGTCGATGAGCACGCGAATGGCATGCTTGCAGTCGTCCTTCGAAACTTCCGCCTCGCCGTACTTGGCGATCATGGCTTTCGCGAGGTCCGTGGCCTTGAAGCTCTTCTTGCCCATCGCCTCTTTGATCATCTCGTACATCTCTTCGGCCAGTTGTTCCACCGTCACAGCCATGGAAGCCTCCTAGAACCGGATGTGCGTCGACCTGGCGTAGGTGGTCCCCGCGTACCGGAAGTCGTCGATGTGGTACCGGGTGAACGGAATCCCCGTCAGTTCGAAGAAACGGGGCCACCCGATCCGCTCGATCCACTCGCCCATGCGCTGGTACTTCCGCGCGTGCTTGGCGTAGACGTTGACGATGTTCACAACCGCGTCCACCACCTCCGGCCAGCGCGGCG
Source organism: Acidobacteriota bacterium (assembly GCA_024641665.1). Taxonomy (GTDB): domain Bacteria; phylum Acidobacteriota; class Vicinamibacteria; order Vicinamibacterales; family JAHECP01; genus JAHECP01. The sequence continues at coordinate 31,682 of JAHECP010000020.1, read as the reverse complement.
GGTTGTTGGGGATGAACGGGATCGCCAGCTTCGAGAACTTCGGCGCGCTGCGCGCGTTGCTCACCTTGCCGCCCACCCAGATGGAGATCCCATCGTTCTCGGGATCGTTCAGCGGCATGGCGGGGCACACCGTGTAGCAGTTAGCGCAGAACATGCACTGTTCCTCCGTCACCTCGACGGAGGGCTTGCCGTCGTACGTGGCAGAGCGGATGGCGCCCGTTGGGCAGGAGGCGATGAGGGTCGGGATCTCGCAGACCTTTGGGAGCGTCTCCTTGCTGATCTGCGGGGGCATTCGGTGAACACCCAGGATGGCGATGTCGGAGCAGTGGACGGCGCCGCACATGTTGAGGCAGCAAGCGAGCGCGATGCGCAGCTTGGCCGGCAGGTCCTCGTGGGTGAAGCGGTCGTGGAGGGCGTCCATGACCGACTTGACGATGCCCGACGCGTCGGTCGCCGAGGAGTGGCAGTGGACCCACCCCTGGGTGTGGACGATGTTGCTGATGGCGTTGTTCGTGCCCCCGACGGGGAAACCCAGCGCCAGGAGCTCCTTCTTCAAGGGCTCGATCTTGGCCCGGTCATCCAGGAGGAACTCCACGTTGTTCCGGCTCGTGAAGCGCAGGTACCCGCCGCAGTATTTTTCCGCGAGATCCGCGAAGAGCCTGATGGTCGCCGTGGAAAGAAGCCGCGGTGAACCTGCGCGCACGCTGTAAATCTCGTCGCCCGATTCCGCGACGTGACGCAGCACCCCCGACGCCACAGATTCGTGGTACTTCCACTGGCCGTAGTTCTTCTTAATCAGGGGGTGCAGGAACTTCTCGTAGTGCGGAGGACCGATATCCGTAATCCGCTTGGCCGGTGCCGGTGTCGTGGTCATCGTCATGTCTCCTCGCGTCTGTCGGGACCCGCTACTGCCCGTCCCCGTCCTTCGGCTTGCCGTCTTCCTTCTGGAAGAAGATGTACGGGTTGTCCCTCGGCGCCGCCACCATTTCGGGCGTCGGCTCGAGGCCGATCGCGTCGAGGAAGTTCGCCATCCCGACGCGCTGGATGAGCTCGCCGACCCGCTCGCGGTTCTTGCCATACTCCGACCAGAACTCCCAGATGCGGCCCGTAAGCTCCTTGAGCGTTTCCAGAAGCTCGTCCGCCGGAACAAACGGGATGAGAACCGACGAGAGCAGAGCGCCTTGAATGATCGGGGCCTTGGCGCCGATGAGAATCGTCGCACCTCGTTCCTTGCCGGGCCGCAGGGCCTTCGGCATCACGTTGATGCAGTGCATACAACGGACGCACTCGTGATTGTCAATCGTCAGCTTCTTGCCGTCCCACGCCATACACTTGGTAGGGCAGTTGTCGCAGACGTCCTTCTGGATGTCGAGGCCCAGCGCCGCGTACTCGGCCACGGCCGCGTCGTCCTGCTGGATGTCGTCCTTCCAGGTCCCGATGATGGAGCAGTCGGACCGGGCGATGGAGGCGACACAGTCGTTCGGACAGCCGGCGCACTTGAACTTGTACTTGTAAGGGAAGGCCGGCCGGTGCAACTCGTCCTGATAGGTCTGCGTTAACTCGTAGCAGAGCTTCATCGTGTCATAGCAGGCCCACTCGCAGCGCGCCTGCCCGACACAGCACGACGGCGTCCGCATCACGGAGCCAGAACCGCCGAGGTCAAAGCCAGCCTTGGTCAGATCGGCGAAGGTCGGCTCCAGCTCGTCGGTCTTCGTGCCCAGGAAAATGATGTCTCCGGTGGAGCCATGCATGTTGGTCAGGCCCGAGCCGTGGCGCTCCCAGATGTTGCAGAGCGTCCTGAGCGCGTCGCTCGTATAGAACCATCCAGCGGGATGGTTGACACGCAGCGTGTGGAAGTGGGCCACGTTCGGGAACTTCTCTGGCACGTCGCTGTAGCGGCCGATGACGCCACCCCCATAGCCCATGACACCGACGATGCCGCCGTGCTTCCAGTGGCCCTTCTTCTCTTCGTAGGACAGCTCGAGCTGCCCCAGGAGATCGTCACAGACCGGGCTCGTCTCGCTCGCCTTCTTGATCTCCTTGACGAAGCTCGGCCACGGGCCCTTCTCTAGCTCATCGAGGAGCGTGGTCTTGACGCCTTCATCTGCCATGGAACCCTCCTGTCGGTAGCGAGGCTCGACGAGCAGGATCGACCTGCCCGCGAGCACTCCCATCACTCGCGTATTCAGGTAACGCAACCGAGACGAGCGGCAAATCGATCCGTGCTTCGGTCGGCATCAGCTTGAGGGCCTTCAGCCCCAGCAAGAACAGGAACCCGATCAGGCTCAGCACTCCCAGCGCCTGAACGATCTCGACGAAGCTGATCGAATAGCCGACGATGCCCTCCTGGGACTGCATGCCGATCACCTGCATGCCTGGAAACAGGTCCGCGGGGCGTGTCAGCCCCGGGACAACGATCACGTATCGCTCACACAGAATCCCGCAGATCACGAGGACGGACGCGAACACGACCCACCGGACCGACCGCCGGGTCCTCGGAGCGAAGAGCAGCACCAGCGGCAGGCAGCACGCCAGCAGGACCAGGCCGCCCCAGAACATCGCACCGTGCACGCCTTGGAAGAGATAGTAGAGACCGGCCTCGCGCTCCCCGACGAGGTACAGCCGGAACGCGTTGTCCACGACCAGGAGATAGAACACGGCCAGCAGGCACACGCGCAGGATCCGGCCGAGTCCCAGCACGAGGTCGTCGTCCACGCGTCGCCTGGTCAGCCTGAACAGGGCCACGATCAGCACGATCATCAGCGCCGTGCCCGATGCGATCGCCGCGATCACGAAGCTCGCCGGCAGCAGGGGCGATTCGTACAGCGCTCTCGCGTTGAAGCCGAAGATCGCTCCGGTGCCGCTGTGAACGGCGATGGCCCATCCCAGGGCCAGCGCCGCGAGGCCGCCCACCAGTCGGTTCCGCTCGGTCAGCAGCGCCCAGAGGTAGACCATACAGATCAGGATGTAGCTGACGTAAAGCGCCGGGTTGATCGAGAACAGCGACAGCGGATTGGTGTGCACGAAGGGCTGCACGAAGAACCGGTCGATCCGTCCCTGGTCCATGGCGATCGAGAGCAGCGCCGCCACCAGCAGGAGCATTGCGGCGTAGACGGCGATCCGGGCGAAGGGCTTGTACTCCGCCCGGCCGAACACACCGGACAACCCCGAGATCACGAGAGAGCCCGCCGACAGCCCGATGTAGTAGATGGCCATCACGATCTGCAGACCCCAGGGGACCCGGAGGTTCATCCCTGTCCGCCAGAGTCCCTGCTGCGACACCCACCAGGTACAGGCGAATCCCGCGACAGCCAGTCCGCCGAGAACTGCCAGCGCCAGCCGGTACTGCGGCGAAGTCCCGTCGACCTTCTCGTACCGCGTGTCCATGTCCGCCTTCTCCCCGATGCCCCTAGAGCCCGACGTACCAGACCTTCGGCTCGGTGCCGAGATCCTCCCTGAGTCGCTTGACGGAGTTGTCGGCGATGGCCCTGGAGACGTTGCTGTCGGGATCGTTCAGGTCGCCAACCATGAGGGCCCCGACGTTGAGCCGTTCGCACGCTTCGACGCACGCCGGTTTCTCGGACCGGTCCAGACGATGCGCGCAGAACGTGCACGCCTCGGCCACGCCGTGGGATCGCCTGGGCAGATCCTTGTTGGGCCAGGCGTCGCTCTCCTTGAAACTGAACATGCGGGCGTCGTACGGGCAGGCGATCATGCAATACCTGCAGCCGATGCACCGGTGGGGATCGACGATCACGATGCCGTCATCGCGCTTGTAGGTGGCCTGGACGGGACAGACCTGCGCACACGGCGGTTCGTCGCACTGGTTGCACAGCAGCAACACGTGCTTGTCGCGTGACCGGCCGCTCGGGTCGTGGACGGTGACCTTCCTGATCCAGTGGACATCCCACCGCGCGTCGCCGACAGGCACGACGTTGTTTTCCCTGCTGCACGCATCCAGACACGCCGTGCAGTCCGGCCGGCATCTGTTGAGGTCGATCACCATCCCCCACCGCCGCGTCGACGAAGGCGCCGTGGCCGCGCCGGCTGGCGCCGCGGCCGGAGGGACCGGAGTGGTCGCTGTCAACAGGCGGACGGCGTACGCACAGGAACCGCCCAGCAGCACCACGCCGCCCGTCGTCTTCAAGAACTCTCGCCTGTTCATCCGCCGCCTCCCCTCCAATCCGGCCTCGGCCGCCTCGTCCGGCTGCCCGGCCGGACCACCGGGTCACAAGGAACCGCGCACACCGCCCCGCCTACGGATAGTCGTGACACCTCCAGCAGTCCGGGTGGAGGTTCACGGAGTTGTGGCACCGGTCGCAGAAGCGCTCTCGGCTCGTATGACATTCCTGGCACTTCTTCAACGTCACGTCTCCAGGGTGGCCGGCGCGCACGACCTCGTCTCTGACGGTCAGGAGCAGCTCCCAATGATGAAAGCGCATGTAGGTCGTGTCCCTGATGCAGCGGTCGTACTTGGGATCGGGCCTCTCGAGAAACGGCTGGGGACCCGCGGGTTTTCGCGCGACGGCCCAGGACAGGGCGCTGTAGCCAAACGGAAGCAGGATGACGAGCACCGCGACGGCGGTCAGTCGGCTGCCTCGTCTGCTCGGAAGCGGTGTCTTCGACATGATTCCTAACCTTCTTGCTGTGCGTCCTGCCGATTGACCGGCGCCATCGAGGACGCCTCACGGGTCTGGCCGTAACGCTCCGCGAAGACCATGGCGGCGCCACGGTAAGCCAGATGAGCGAACTTCGTGTACGGCAGATACATCAGGGCCGTGAACGCGAACACCAGATGCACGAAGTAGGCAACGTGTCTGTGGGGCTCCAGCCGCATGAAGTGGAGCCCCTCGGTGAAGAAGCCGGTGATCGTGACGAGCAGCAGGGTGAACAGCAGCGCCCAATCCGCATACGAGGACGAGCTGGCGGACCCGTTCTCGCGCAGCCGATCGCGAATCATCAGGCAGCAGCCGGCCAACACGGCGACGCCGCCCACATTGGCGAGAATCTTCCAGGGATTCCAGAAGCTGAAGGGGTAGACGAAGTCACCCCGGATCAGCGGATTGTACGCGGCGGTGATCACCCACAGGCTCACCACGGCCAAGGCGATAAAGCCGAACATCGTGCACACGTGCGAGACGAACCGTGAGCGCGCCGTGGTGCAGGATGCGAAGTTGCGGTGCGTGACGATGCGCGCAAGCGCCGACAGAGTGCTCGAGATCAGCCCCGCAACAGGCTGGCCGCGGCGATCGGCCGGGACGGCGGCCCGCATGGCTCGCCAGAACCTGAGCACTCCGACGAGGATCGCGACGAAGGCCAGAAGAGCGAAGAACCCGAAAAAGCCGTTCAGCATCCAGCGAGGGAACAGGCTGGAATAGGCGAAGACGATCCGACCGGTCGGGACCACCGAGAGGCCCAGGGCGTCTGCGACGCGGTCCCTCGCGAGGAGGGCCAAGGTGAGCAATGCCGCCGGTATGCCCAGCACGAGCGGAATCGACCGGGGCTGGCTGAGCCAGCGGCCGAGGAATCGTGGCGCCGCGTAGTGGAGCACGACCTGCTGCCGAATGGCCGCCAATACGTCGCCCGGCCTGACGCCGCGAGGGCATCTCGTCGAGCAGTCGTTGCATTGGTGACACAGCCAGATCGCCGGGTCGGCCATCAGGCGATCACGCAGCCCCCACTGCGCGTACACCATCTGCCGCCGGGGAAACGGTGCCTCGTCGGGCGACAACTCGCAGACCACCGAGCACGTCGCGCACTGGTAGCACTTCTTCAGATCCTCTCCACCCGAGGCCATGACCTCGCGGATGAACGTGATGTCGGGCGTGACGACAAGGGTGTCGGCCATCGTGTCCCTCTAGAACCCCTTGTAGGGGTTGGGCCCCAGCTCCCTGATGCGCTCCACGAAACCGTTGATGAGCCCCGGCAGCCTGTCGTATTCGTTGATCGCCAGCTGGGTGAGCTGGATACGCTCCGATTCCAGCTGCAGACGCTGGAGCGTCTCCTTCACGTTCTCCAGCCGGCGATTGGCGAGCTCGCTGCCCTGCATGTAGTGGCACTGGTAGTCGTCGCCGTACTTGCAGCCGACGAGCATGACGCCGTCGATGCCGCCCGAGAGCGCGTCGGCGATCCAGACGATGTTGAGCGAGCCGAGGCAGCGGAGCGGGATCACGCGCACGCTCGGGTCGTACTGCACGCGGTTGAGCCCGGCGACGTCGAGCGCCGGATACGCGTCGTTCTCGCACATGAAGACAAGCACGCGCGGCTTCTCGTCCTCCTCCTCCGGCACCTCGATGGCCTTGATCATCGAGGCGATGATCTCCACCGAGTAGTTCTTGAACGAGATGATGCGCTCGGGGCAGGCCCCCATGCAGACGCCGCAGCGGCGGCAGCGGAAGGCGTTGAGCTGGGGCGTGCCCTTCACGTCCTCGTCCAGCGTGCCGAACGGGCACTCCTCGGTGCACCGCTTGCACTGCGTGCAGCGCTGCAGGAAGAAGGACGGGAACGACAGGTCGCCCGCCCGCGGGTGCACCGCCGCACCCGCGGCCTCGAGCTCCACGCTCTGGATGGCCTTCAGCATCGCGCCGGCGGCGTCCTCCTGCGCGCGCGCGGCGTCCATCGGCGAGCGCACGGCGCCCGCAGCGTAGATGCCGGTACGGCGGGTCTCGTACGGGAAACACACGAAGTGGGAGTCGGGAAAGCCGTAGCGGAACGCCGGCAGGTCGGGACCCTGGCGGTAGGTGAGCTGCAGGATCTCGGTGCCCTCGTGGTGCGCGAGCGTTTCAATCTTGTTGCGCGCGTCCACTTTCTGCGGCTCCGTGGCGTCCGCCCTGGCCAGCGTGGCCCTGGCGTCCTTGACCGCGCGGATGGCCACGCCGTCGGCCGCGTTGGGCACCATCCCGGTGGCCAGCACCACCAGGCCGACCTCGATCCTGATCCTCTCGTCGAGCAGCGTGTCCTTGACCGTCACGGCCAGCGCGCCGCTATCCGCCTTCTCGACGCCGACGACCTCTCCCTTGGTCAGGAAGTTCAGCGGATGATCCTGGGCAGCGCGATAGAACCGCTCGTACTGGCCCGGCGTCCTGATGTCCTTGTAGACGATGTAGACGGCGGCGTCGGGGTTCTGCTCGTGGACGTATGCGGCGTGCTTAAGCGATGCCATGCAGCACACCGACGAGCAGTAGGGCAGATGGTCCTTGTCGCGGGACCCGGCGCACTGGACGAACAGCACGCTCTCGACGGCCTTCCCGTCCGACGGTCGCGCAATCGGCCCGCCGGCCGCCATCCGCTCGAACTCGACGTTGGTGACCACGTCGGGGCTCAGGCCGTAGCCCAGGTGCCCGAGCTTCGTGGCGTCGTACGGCTTCCACCCGGTGGCAAGCACGATCGAGCCGACCCGGGTCTTCATCTCGCCGGCACCGGTCGCAATCGTCACGTCGAACATCCCAGGCTGTCCACTGGTCTTGAGGATCTTCGCGGAGGTCAGCACCTCGATCTTCGGGTGGTAGCTGACCGACTCGATCTGCGCCGCGACGCCGTCGACCGTCAACTCGGTGTAGGGCGGAGCCGTGGGGAAACGCTTCTTGAGCGTCGAGACGAAGCCGCCCAGCCGGGAGTCCTTTTCGACCAGCACGACCTCATAGCCGGCGTTGGCGCCCTCGAGCGCCGCCGTGAGGCCGGTGACGCCGCCGCCGACGACCAGGATCTTCCTCGAGATCTCGTCGTGCATCGGCTCGAGCGGCTCGGACTTCTGGGCTTTGACGATCCCCATGCGGAGGTAGTCCTCCGCCATCATCTGGGTGTCTTCGTCGTTCGGCTTCTGGCACCAGGCGACGTGCTCCCGCAGGTTCACGCGGTCGAGGACCACGGTCGGATCGAAGGCGAACGCGTCGGTCTTCACGCGCGGCGAGCAGGCGGCGATGACGACGCCGTCGATCGCGCCGTCGGCCAGGTCCTTGCGAATCAGTTCCACCCCCTCGGGGTTGCACAGCACCGGATGCACCTGACACCGGGGGACCTTGAACTCGGACTCGGCGACTTTCGCGAGCTTCGGGACATCGATCGACTCGCCGATCGAGCAGCCGCTGCAGATGTAGACGCCCGGTGACTTAGCCATGGTGAGCACTCCTCACGACCGCCTGGAGCGCTTTCAGGGCGGCTCCGGTCGCGTCCTGAACCGTGGCGGACACTTCCTCGGGGCGGGTCACGCAGCCGGCCGCGAACATCCCCGTCCCGCCGTTCGAGTGCGCCACGAACCGGTACTCATCCAGGGCGAAGCCGGCCGGCAGGCCGTCGGTCTGAGGCACGATGCCGGTGGCGAGCACGAGCAGATTGACCGTCTGGGTGATCTTGCGGCCGCCCATCACGTCCTCGGCGGTGACCATCAGGTCGTGCGTCGCCGGATCCTCCTCGACGCCTGCCACCTTGCCCTTGATGAGCGTCAGGCGCTCGTCGGCGGTCACCTTCTGGAGGAAGTCCTCCAGACGACCGGGCGTCCGAAGGTCGATGTAGAAGATGGTGATCCGCGCCTCGGGGTAGACGTCGCGGAGGTAGGTCACGTGCTTGAGCGAGGCGGCGCAGCAGACCGCGGAGCAGTAGGGGAGGTGGTTCTCGTCGCGCGATCCGGCGCACTGCACGAACGCGATCGAGGCTGGCGGCTGCCCGTCCGACGGCCGGAGGATCCGCCCCCTGGTGGGACCATCGGGCGCGGCCAGCCGTTCGAGCATCACGTTGGTGACGACGTTCGGGTACCTGCCGAACCCGAGGTTGTCGATCTTCGTGGCGTCGTAGGGCGCCCATCCGGTCGCCGCCACGACGGCGGCCACCTTGACCGTCCGGCGCGCGGGCTGCTGGGTGAGGTCGATGGCGCCGTAGGCGCAGGCATCGCGGCACGCGGTGCACCCGCTCGGGCACGCCACCCGGTCGATGACATAGAGCGGCGGATACGCCAGGCGGTGCGGCAGGTAGGCCGCCCTGGTCCGGTCCATGTCCAGGTTGAAGTCGTCAGGGCGCTCGACCGGGCAGACCTCCGCGCACTTGTCGCACAGCGTGCAGGCGTCGGTGACGAAGCGGGGCGCGACGGTGATGGTCGCCTGGAAGTCGCCCGGCGACCCGCTGATGTCGTCGACGGTGGCCTGCGTCAGGACCGTGATCCTGGGGTTGATCTTGATCCGCCTGAAGTTGATTTCCAGTCCGCAGCCGGGCGGACAGAGCTTGGGGAAGTACCTGAAGAGGCGGGCCACCCGGCCGCCGAGATAGGGGAGCTTCTCGACGAGGATGACATCGCAGCCGGCTTCGGCGGCCTCGACCGCCGTAGTCACGCCGGCGATGCCGCCTCCGATGACCAGCACGGGCCTGCCGCCGGTGTCTCGAACCTGGGTTTGGGTCATGATCTGTCCACTGGTCCCTCAGCCTATCGGGCCTCGGCCGCCGTGGCCTGTCGCCGGGCCTCCATGACGGGCCGTTTGACTCTCAGGGTCTTCTCGCCGAACAGCGCGAAGCGCAGCCACTGCATTGCGAAGTCGAGCAGCTCCTGGTCGTCGCTGCGGAGCGCCTCGACGCGTGCCTCGTCGATCTCGAACAGGTCCAGGAACCGCGTGTCGAAGACGAACCGCCGGAACGCGTCGATGTCGTAGCAGCCCGTGAAGTACATCGCGAGCTTCTCGGGCGGCAGCGACCCGTCGCGGTCCCAGAAATCGTGGAGCATGAGGTCGGTGAACGACCGCCCCATCATGTCGTAGGCCTCGATGCCCTGCTCCTCGGTCCACTGTCGCACCATGCGCGGCGCGCCGCACCCGTGCCCGTGGCAGAAGTCCTCGCGCACCAGGAAGTGGAACGGCTGCTGTTCGGCCGACGGATGCTTGGGCTCCGCCAGGCCGAGGGGGTACACCCGGCACGCCCACGGGCGGTCCCGGTAGACGTCGCAGCCGTCCTTGGAGACGAACGGGCACCGCTTGGTCTCGGGATCCATCCGCAGGAGGACCACCGGGATCTTCTGCTCCGGCGTGAACGGCGAGATCGTGTGCCGCTCGAGGAACTCGGACGACTCAAGGCCGAGCGCGCGCGTGAGACGCAGCACGTCGTACGGCGTCAGCACGATCGACACGTCCTGACAGCAGCGGGTGAAGCAGTCGAGATCCGGCCCGCAGCGAAACGTGAAGACGTCGTCCCGGCCCAGGCGCGGAAGCTCCCGCACGACCCGGTCGGCAGTCAATGGCGTGTCAGGCATGGGCGGACTCCTCTTCGTCCTGATCGGCGGGGACCCCTGCACCCCGCCTGGCGCCCTCCGCTCGCGGGGACCCCGGCGCCCCGCTCCGCTCCGCGCGCTCGACGATGCGGTCCTTGAGCGCCCCCGGCGACCAGACCGGCAGCGGCCCCGTCTCGCCCGTGGCCGGGTCGAAACGATGTCGGTACGATGCGCGGACGTTGAAGTGCTCCTGCATCCACGCCCACCCGCGGACGTAGTACGGGCAGTCGTCGTTGAAGCAGACGTACTGCCGCGCGCCGGCCCAGCTCGTCAGCTCCGGGCTGTCCCACGGTGTCAGGGGCGTCCGGCAGTGCGGGCACTCGAAACGGGCGGTGCACGACATGGTCGACCTCCGAGGTGGCGGAGGGACCGCCCGGCGCGGGCGGTCCCTCCGCGGTTGAACACGCAAGACGCTCAGGCGCCCACGGCCTCGGCCGCGGGGATCACGGTCATGATCGGCCGCTTCAGCATCGTCCACTCGTTGGTCTTCGGGTCGAACCGGCAGTTGGCGAACACCTTCCAGTTCGCCTCGTCGATCTTCGGCGCGTCGGCGCGGAAGTAGTAGCCGGGCCAGCGCGTCTCGTTGCGGAAGAGCATGGTGCGCACGTGCGCTTCCGCCTGCCACATCCGGTGCGTGTTCTCCCAGCACCGCATGAGCTCGTGGTGGTTCGAGGCCGCCAGCTTGGTCGAGTCCTCCTTGAGCAAGGCGAGCAGCTCGAGCGCCTTCTCGAGGAGGGCCTTGTTGGTGGTGAACTGCGCCGTCACGCCGCCCGCGTACTCATCCATGATCTTTTGCAGGCGGAACATGAACATGCGCGGCTTGATGTAGTGCGGGTTGATCTCGGGGTCGGTCGTCTCCCCGCGGTGCTCCTCGTACGTGTCGAGCGGTTTGAGGATGTCGGCCTTGAGGGCGTCGATCAGGGCCTGGTCGACCTTCGGCGCCTCGTTGTGCTCGACGACGTACTTGACGGCCGCTTTCGCTGCGATGCGGCCTTCGGTGCACGAGCCGGACGAGAACTTGTGGCTCGACGCGCCCGACGCGTCACCGGCGCAGAACACCCCCGGCACCGTGGACATGTTGCAGTAGCCCCAGAAGTACTCCTGCTTGCTCTCGCCGGTCTGGAGGTCTTCGGGACCGCTCACCCAGGCGCCCGACGCGCCCGAGTGCGAGCCGATGAAGTACGGCTCCGCGGCGGCGATCTCGGAGCTCTTCTCCTCGGGCTGCACGTTGGTGCCCGCCCAGAGGATGGCCTGGGAGATGGTCATGTCGAGGAAGTCCTCCCACGCCTCGGCCTCGAGCTCCTTCATCTTCTTCTTGTAGGCCTTCGGATCCTCCTTGTACTCGTCGGCGATCTTCTGGATCGCCTCCTCGGTTCGCATGTAGACCGGGCCCTTGCCCTCCATCACGTCCAGCATCCCGAGGTAGTTGCGCAGGTTGGCCGGCACGGGCTTCACCTTGCCGTACGGCGCCCAGTTCTCGAGCTCCGCCTTACGCTCGACCATGTAGTCGCCGCCCTGCGAGTTGGTCGCCCGCGACTTGAACAGTAGGAACCACGCGCCAACCGGTCCGTAGGCGTCCTTGAAGCGGACCGGGATGAAACGCACTTCCTGGCAGGTCATCTCGGCGCCCGCCTTGAGCGTGAAGTAGGCGGAGGAGCCGGAGTTCCACGGCGGGTACCACGCGCGCCCCATGCCCTCGCCGGAGCTACGCGGCTTGAAGACGTGCACGGCGCCGCCCATCGCGACGAGCGTGGCCTTCGCCTTGAAGACGTAGAACTTGTCCTCGCGCACGGAGAAGCCGACGGCGCCCAGGCACTTGTCTCCGTTCATGATCGGCCCGGCGATGAAGATGCGCTCGTAGATTTCACCGACGCCGCTCTGCAGGAGCGCGTTCTTGGCGGCTTCGGCGACGACGACCTTGTAGGACTCGCCGTTGATCATCAGCTGCCAGCGACCCTCGTGCACGTAGGCGCCGTTCTCGTCCTTCCAGATCGGCAGGCCCCACTTCTCGAACAGATGTACCGTCGAGTCGACGTGGCGCGCGATGCTGGCCACGAGGTCCTCACGGGTGATCCCCATCAGGTCGTTGCGCACGTAGTCGACGTAGTCCTTGACGGTGTTCTGGCCGTCCCTGAGGCCGACGTACTGGTTGATCGCGGACAGCCCCATGGCGACGGCGCCCGACCGATCCACCACGGCCTTGTCGACCAGCGTCACCTTGAGGTTGTGCTGCTTCGCCCAATGGGCCGCCTCGACCGCGGCCCCGCAGGCGGCCATGCCGCCACCAAGGATCAGCAGGTCGGTTTCGACCACGACAGTCTCGAAATTGGCCATCTCGTCTCCTCCCCTAGTGCTTGATGCTGTACACAGCCGGCAGGCCGAGTGAGGCCGGTTCGGTGAAGAGCGCCGGGCTGTTCAAGTCGCCGTCGGACTTCCAGCCGCCGTCGGGAACGGCCGATCCCTCGGCGGTGGTGCGGATCGGGAACTTGAAGCGCTTGAGGTTGCCGTTGCGGAACTTCACCGTCCACATGATGGAATCGGTGGACCGCAGGGGCGTGACGGAAGCGCCGAGCGGGACGAAGTCGGCGTAGCCACGCACTTCGACGGCCTGGGTCGGGCAGATCTTCACGCAGTTGTAGCACTCCCAGCACATGCTCACGTCGCGATTGAACGCCTTCATGGTCTCTTTGTTGAGCACCATGAGGTCGTTGGGGCAAATGTGCTGGCAGGCCGTCTTGTCCAGCGCCTTGCACCCATCGCACTTGTCGGGGTTGACATAACTCGGCATTCGCTCACCTCCTGACCGACTGTCGGTCGTTCCCAATCCTTCAGTGCGCGCCCAGATGTCCGGCCGAACGCTTCGACGGCTGACGTCCATGGCGCGCACCGCGCCGCCGGAAGAACGTCACCAGGAAATCGATCCCAAACCCCAGCGAGATCGCCACCGCCACGGCGACCGCGCCGTAGAGCGGCGCGTGATCCGTCGCCTGGGCCGCGAGCCACGCCGCGAGACCGGTCCGCGCCACCTCGAACGGCACCGTGGCGGTGCTGACGACGCGCCCCTCGCGGCATTCGTACACGCTCACCGCGTACATCGCGGTCGGTGCCCGCGTCGGCCAGGCCAGCCGCAGCGCGTACCAGCCCGGCTCCTCGCCGGCCTCGAACGCGTCGCTGCCGCGGTCCGCGAACCGGTAGCTCTCGTCCTCCTGCCGCAGGGCGAGATAGCTGTCGCGGATCGCGGGCGCATCGAACTCCGCCGGCTCGACGTGCAGGGCCTGGCGCACCGCCCGGGCGTCGAGCAGGTACCGATCGATGTCCGCCCGCTGGAGCAGCGCGTCGACCGGCACCGGAGAGAAGCACAGCAGCAGGGCGGGCACCCCGGTGATATGCACGCGGCCCGAGTTGAGCCAGATCGGCCCCACCCGGACCTTGCGGTTGAAGACGGCCTCGGCGTCGGGCCGCCGGATGACGACGACAGGCGTGGCGTCCGGGTCCACGCGCACCGTGATGAGCACGTGCTGCTGCCCCGAAAAGGTCTCCACGCGCAGCTGCGGCGGGTCGACGGTCACCTGGGGCGACTGGGCCCGGCCCGAGGCCGGCAGCCCCAGCGCGACCATCGCGGTCACGACCGCCGCACGGCGGCGCCACGTCGATCGCGCGGACCTCGCGATCAATGCCCCGCTCCTTTCACGGCCGACAGCAGGTTGGCCGGTGAGGCCACCAGGTCGACGGCCATCTTCACCATGACGACCAGGACGATCGTGGCCAGGACGACCTTCAGCTGGTCGCCGCGGAACAGCCGCCCCACGCGCGCACCGATCTGCGCGCCCGTCGTCGATCCCGCCGCGACGCAGAGCGCGAGCAGCAGGTCGACGGTGTGGTTGGTCGTGGCCTGCATGAAGGTGAGGCCGGCGCACGTGAACAGGATCTGGAAGAGATCCGTGCCGATCGCCACGTGCATCGGCATCCGCAGCAGGTAGACCATCATGGGCACCATGATGAAGCCGCCGCCCACACCCATCACGGCGGCCAGAATGCCCACCATCGCGCAGAGCACGAAGGGCACGAAGACCGAGTGTTGAATGCCCGAGCGCGGGAACTTCATCTGGCACGGCAGCCGGCCGAGCAGCGTGCCGGACGGGCGCGCCGTCGACACGCGCGGCGCCAGGCTGCCCCGCCGCAGGCTCTGCAGGCTCTCGACGAACATGTAGCTGCCGATGGCGCCGAGGACGACGACGTAGGTGAGGCTGATGACGACGTCCGCGTTCCCCAGCAGGCGGAACACCTTGATGATCTGGACACCCACGGCCGAGCCCGCCAGCCCGCCGAGCAGCAGGACGGTGCCCAGCTTGAGGTCCACGTTGCCCAGACGAAAGTGGGCGGCCATGCCCGACGAGGAGGTGGCCACGATGGCGTTGGTGTCGGACGCCGCCGCGACGGTGGGCGGGACGCCGAGCATCATCAGGATGGGCGTGAGCAGGAATCCGCCGCCGACGCCCAGTAGGCCGGAGAGGAATCCGACCAGGGCGCCGGCGCCGATCAGCACGAAGAGGTTGATGCTGATCCCGGCGACCGGCAGCAGGATGGTCACGAGCGGATCCCCCGTTTGCGGAAGGCAGGTTGTGAAACTTTTCACAATCTGCGTCGCCACCCGCCGTGCGTCCTGGCCCCACGACGGGGGGAGCCGCCCACGCGTGCGGCGCCGCGGGCGTGGCCACCCGCGCCTCGAGCGCTTCACCCGGCCGGGCGTGCGCGCCATGCCCGCGGCGCAGACGGCGTCCGGGTGGGACGCCCAACCCCACTCCAGAGAATATGGGTCATGACGACGTAAGTCAAGGCCCATGTGTAGCTTACGAGATGCCCTGTATAGTCGATAGGCTCAGTCGTGATGCCGGCCGGGGGGCTTGACAGCCGGCTCCCCGCCCCCTATCGTCAAAGCCAGCAGACGTGTGCCGGGCACGGCTGACCGGCGAGCCGCGCCCGGTTTTTTTTGCCGGCATATTGTGAAAACTCTCACAATATGCCGCCGCACGGAGGAGGCTCATGCACGTCTTCCTCCCCATCGCCCAGATCAGCGCCAGCATCCCGGTGCTGGTCCTGATCGGCGGCGTCGTGGGCCTGGTCTCCGGCCTGTTCGGCGTCGGCGGTGGGTTCCTCCTGACGCCCCTCCTCATGTTCGTGGGCATCTCGCCCATGGTCGCCGCCGCCTCCGATTCCGCCCAGATCGTCGCCTCGTCGACCGCCGGCACCCTCGCGCACTCGCGTGGCGGCACCGTCGACTACAAGCTCGCGCTCCTGCTCTTCACCGGCGGCGCGGGCGGCAGCTTCGTCGGGGTGCGCCTGCTCGAGTGGCTGAACACGTTCGGCCCCGCCAACACCGTCATCCGCCTGCTCTACATCTTCCTGTTGGGGTCGATCGGCGGCTTCATGCTGGTCGAGTCGATCCAGACCTGGCGCCACGGCGCCTACATGTCGGAGCGGCGGTTCCGTCCGATCCCGAAGCGGACCTGGGCCGACGGGCTGCCGATGCGGATCGCGTTCCCCAAGTCGGAGATCGAGGTGTCGGTCCTGCTGCCGCTCGCCATGGGCGCGCTCGGCGGGCTGCTGGCCGCGCTGATGGGCGTCGGCGGCGGCTTCATCATGGTGCCGATGATGCTGTACGTCCTCCGGATGCGCATGCACGTGGTGGCCGGCACGAGCCTGCTCCAGGTGCTGTTCACGTGCATCGTCGTCACCGTGCTGCAGTCGTCCGAGAACCACACCGTGGACTTCGTGCTGGCCATGCTGCTGGCCGGCGGCTCGGCCGCCGGCGCCGTGATCGGCACCCGCCTGGGCCGGAAGCTGCGCGCCGATCAGCTCAAGATCCTGCTGGCGCTCATCGTGCTGATCACGGCGGCGAAGGTCGGGTTCGACGTGCTCCAGACTCCGAGCATCCTGCTGTCGCACCTGGCCGGTCATTAGGGAAACGCGATGCCGAGTTTGGGTGGCGCCCATCGGGCTCTGCTGGCACTGGCCTTCGTGGCCGGCGGCGGCGCCGTCTTCGCGCAGCCCGGGCCCCCGGCGCCCGCCTACTCGTCGGTCGAGCCGTCGCAGGTCGAGGCCGGGATGTTCTACGAGGGCGCGACGCTGACGGTGCGCGGCACGGCCGGTGAGGGCTCGCAGGTCGTGGTCCGGGTCCTCGGCGCCGCCGAGCCGCAGGTCTACAACCGCCGGGACCGGATCGCGGGCTTCATCTGGGGCGGGGTGGAGCACGTGACGTTCGAGCACGCGCCCAGCGTGTACGGCCTGTACACCTCGGCGGCGCTGGCCTCGGTCGCCTCGCCGGAGCTCAGGACCCGCCTCGGCCTCGGGTACGAGACGCTCCGCAGCCACGTGGTCGTCGAGGGGACGTCGGCCGATCCGAGCGAGATGGTGGATCAGCTGGTCAGGCTGAAGGAGCGCGAGCACCTGTATCGCGTGGTGCCCGGCGCCATCCACCTGGAGGACGTCCAGCAGGGCCGCCATCCGTTCCACGTCGCCGTCGATCTGCCGTCCGGCATGCCGCCGGGCGCGCTGGACGTGGATCTGTTCGAGTTCGCCCAGGGCGCGCTGGTGCGGACCGAGCACTTCCAGGTGCAGGTGGCGCGCGTCGGGCTGTCCGCGTCGCTGTTCCGGCTGGCCCACGAGCACGGGATGGGCTACGGCTTCCTGGCCGTCGTCGTGATGCTGGCGACGGGCCTCGTCACGGGCGTGCTCGGCAGCGGCCGCGCGCGGCGGGTGACGCCCGGGGGCGCGGCGGAGGGGCTGACGATGACCGCGCGGGTCGCCGGCATGGCGCGGGAGATGAGCGAGGCGCTGCGGCCGCGCTGGCTCGTGCTGCGCGCGCCCACCGACGTCGCGGATCTGCGCGCCAGGTATCAGGTCTTCCGTGACTTCCTGTCGGTGAACAACGAGCTGCTCGAGCTGCTGTCGGAGCTGGAGGAGGAAGCCTCGTGGACCTCGTTCCGGCAGCCGCGCGTGCGCATGGAGATCCGCGCGCTCTTCGACGGCACCGCGGACCTGGTCTCGCTGCTCAACCAGCTCTCGGGCGACCGGTACTTCGACCTCGCGAACGTGGTCACGAGCATCCGACACGACGTCATGGAGTTCCTCGCGAAGCTCCAGGAGGAGCAGGACCCGCGCCTGACGCTGCAGCTCGCCGAGATCAGGCCCGAGACGGCCGGCCACGTGGGCGGGAAGGCCGTGAACCTGGCGCGGCTCGACGACATGGGCATTCGCGTCCCGCCGTTCTTCGTCATCACGACGGAAGCCTATCGCGAGTTCCTCGAGCACCATGGCCTCGGCAGCAAGCTGCGAGCGGTGCTCGCGCCGGCGAGGCTGGATGCGCCGGACGATTTCCGGCGGCGGTGCGAGCTCGCGCAGGGGCTGATCGAGCACGCGTCGGTGCCGCCGGCGTTGGTCGAGGCCATCTCCACCGCGTGGAGCGCGTGCGGGTTCGCGGCGGCCGAAGGGGCGGCCGTCCGATCGAGCGCCTCCGGCGAGGACAGCGAGCTGTCGTTCGCCGGGCAGTTCGAGAGTGTCCTCAACGTGCCGCTGGCGGGGGTCGCGGACGCCTGGAAGGCGGTCGTGCGGAGCCGCTTCGCCCCGCGCGCGGTGTTCTACCGCCGGGCCGCCGGGCTGGCGGAGGTCGACACGCCGATGGCCGTCATCGTCGAGCGCATGGTGCCGGCGCGCGCGTCGGGCGTGCTCTTCACGCGCCAGCCGAACGATCCCAAGGCGCCGCTGATGCTGCTGACGTCGGTGTACGGCCTCGGAGCCGACGCGTCGGTCGGCACCGCGAGCGCGGATCAGCTCGCCGTCTCGCGGCGCGCGCCGCACGCGGTTCTCGAGCGGCGCCTGGCCCGCAAGGGCGAGCGGCTGGTTGGGACCGACGGCGGCGGGGTCTCGCGCGCGGAGGTCGAGCCCGACGCCCAGCTCCAGGCGTCGGTCACCGACCCGGAGGCCGCCAAGCTGGCGGCGCAGGCCCTGGCGATCGAGGACTACTTCGGGCGCCCGCAGGATCTCGAGTGGACGATCGACGCCGAGGGCACGGTGTGGATCCTGCAGGCGCGGCCGCTGCGCATCGAGAAGGCGGAGGCGGCGGGCCAGGACGTGCCGGCCGACGCGCCGCTGCTCCTGCGTGGCGGCGAGGTCGTGTGGCCCGGCCGCGCGGTCGGTCCGGTGGCGGTGGTGCGGACGCGCGAGGACGAGGATCGCATTCCGACCGGCGCGCTGCTCGTGACGCACCAGCTCCTGCCGGACTGCGTGCGGTTCCTGCCGCGCGTCTGCGGCCTGCTGGTCGAGCGCGGCTCGGTCACGGGCCACGCGGCGTCGATTGTGCGGGAGTTCCGGGTGCCGAGCCTGTTCGGCGTGGACGGGGCGATCGAGACGCTCGTGCCCGGCCAGATCGTCAGCATGGACGTGGCGAGCCGGCGGGTGTTCGCCGGCGCGCTCTGGCCCGAGCTGCGGGATCACCTGCCGCTCACGCTGGTCGGCCGCACGACGGTCGGGCTGCCGAGCGTCCTGGCCGGCAAGCTCACCAAGCTGAGCGGGAGCAGCTTCATGAGCTCCTGGGCCTGCCAGTCGCTCCACGACGTCATCCGCTTCGCGCACGAGATGGCGATCCAGGCGATGTTCGAGGTGGGCGATCGCCTGCTCGATCGGCCGGACGGCGGCGCGAAGAAGCTGGAGTGCCCGCCGCCGCTCTACGTCCACCTGGTCGACCTCGGCGGCGGCCTCGCGCCCGGAGCCGTCGCGAAGCGCCGGGTGCGGCCCGACGAAGTCCTGTCGGTGCCGTTCCAGGCGCTGTGGCGCGGGCTCGGCGACGAGGAGTTCGAGCGCCGCCGGCTGAGCCGCCCGCACGTGCGCGCGTTCGGGTCGGTGATGGCGAGCACGGTGAGCGCGGACGGGATGCGCGACCTGGGCGCCCCCAACTACGCCTGCATCACCGAGAGCTACCTCAACCTCAACTCGCGCCAGGCGTACCATTTCGCGATCGTCGACGCGTTCCTGGGGGACAACCAGAACAACAACCACATCAGCCTGCGCTTCAAGGGTGGCGGGGCGGCGCCGTGGCAGCGCGCCCTGCGGGCCCAGTTCATGGCCGAGGTGCTGCGCCGGCACCACTTCACGGTCACCGTGACGGGCGATCTCCTGAACGCGTGGTACCGCGGCCTGGATCAGGGGACGGGGGCCGAGGCCCTCACGATGATCGGGCACCTGCTGCGGTTCTCGGCCCAGCTCGACATGTGGATCAAGGACGAGACCGAGATGCGGCAGTACGTGGACGCGTTCGTCCATTCCGAGGACGAGGCGCCCACCACCGCGGAGACCACGGCGTAGGCCCGCCGCGCCTGCCGCCCGACCGACGCCCATGAGGTGGTTTCGACACGCGTTCCTCGCCGGCCGCAGTGACGCCGAAGGGCTGTCGGCGCTGCAGGAGCGGTTCGCGAACTTCCTGGCGCTGCTCGAACGGAACAACCAGGTCCTCGCCGTCATCGCGGACATGGAGGAGAAGTCCCAGGGCGAGCACCTGTTCGACGCCAACTACATCCGGGCCTCGGTGGCGGACATGCGCGCGGGCGTCATCGAGATCATCGACCGGATGATCGCACTCGGCGGGGACCCGTACCGGCCGCTCCGGGACCGCTTCGCGGCCATCGACCAGGACGTCGAGGCGCTGCTCGAGGGGAAGCGGCCGATCCCCGCCGACGACTACACGATCCCCTTCGACCAGCTGGGACGGGACCGCGCCGGCAGCGTCGGGGGCAAGAACGCCCAGCTCGGCGAGATGAAGGTGCGGCTGGGGCTGCCGGTTCCAGACGGCTTCGCGATCACCGCCTGGGCGTACAAGCGGTTCATCGACGCGAACGACCTGCAGGCGCGCATCACGGCGTGCATCCACTCGGTCGACGTCAAGCGGTTCGACGATCTCCAGCGGGTGAGCGACGAAATCCGCGCGATGATCGCGGAGAGCCTGGTGCCGGCCGACGTGGCCCTCGCCGTCCAGGGCAGCTACTCGGATCTCGTCGAGCGCGCGGGGCCTCGGAGCGTCTCGCTCCGATCGAGCGCCCTGGGCGAGGACACCCTGTTCAGCTTCGCCGGGCAGTACGGCTCGTTCCTCAACGTCCGGGCCGGGGACCTGCTGGACGTCTACCGTGCCGTGCTGGCCAGCAAGTTCACGCCGCAGGCGATCTACTACTTCCTCAGCCACGACCTCTCGGAGTCGGAGCTGGGCATGAGCGTGAGCTGCGTGTCGATGGTGGACGCGGCCGCGAGCGGGGTGGTCTATTCGCGCGATCCGGTGCGGCCCGACGGCGACGACGTGATCGTGAGCGCCATCCCGGGCCTGGGCAAGTACCTCGTGGATGGTACGCTGACACCGGACCTGTTCCGCGTGTCGCGCACGACCGGCGCCGTGCGCCAGGCCAGCCTGGCCGTGAAGCCGGTGCGCCTCGTCCTGCGGCCCGACGGCGGCACGCGGGAAGAGCCGGTCCCGCCCGACGAGCAGCGCCGGGCCTCGGTCGGTGAGGGGGTGCTCGAGCAGCTCGCGCGCCACGCGGTGGCCATCGAGGCGCACTACCGGCGCCCGCAGGACATCGAGTGGGCCGTGGACCACGACGGCCGGCTCTTCCTGCTGCAGACGCGCCCCCTGCGCGTCGTCCGCGCCCGGACCGCGGCGGTGCTGCCCGACGTGGCGGCGTGCGAGGTGGTCACGCGGGGCGGCATCACTGTCAGCCCGGGCGCCGGCACGGGCGTCGTGCACCACGCGCGATCGACCGAAGACCTCGCCGGTGTGCCGTTCGGCGCGGTGCTGGTCACTCCGACGCCGTTCCCCGGCCTGATCGCGGTCATGGACCGGGTCAGCGCGCTCCTCACCGAGGTCGGCGGTGTGGCCAGCCACATGGCCACGCTCGCGCGCGAGTGCCGGATTCCCACGCTGGCCGGCGTCGGCGACGCGAGTGCCATCTCCGCAGGCGAGGTGGTCACCGTCGACGCCACCGGCGCCGTCGTCTACAAGGGCGCGATCCCCGCGCTGGTGGAGGCGCGCCGGCCGGAGAGCGAGCTGTTCGAGGACACCGTCATCTTCAATCTGCTCGACCGGGTGCTCGAGCGCGTGGCGTCGCTCAACCTGCTCCACCCCTCCGACCCCGACTTCACCGCCGAGCGCTGCCAGACTTTCCACGACCTCACGCGCTTCGCGCACCAGCGGGCGATGGAGGAGATGTTCTCGAAGGCGAAGACGCTCGAGCACAAGGAGCGGCTCGGCGTGAAGCTCGAGAGCGAGATCCCGCTCGACGTCTACATCCTCTGCATCGACCGCGACGCGTCCGCGGCCACCGGCCGGCGGACGGTGAGCGAGGACGAGATCATCTCCGAGCCGATGAAGGCGTTCTGGGCGGGCGTGAAGCAGGAAGGCTGGGTGTCGCAGGCGCTGCCGGCCAACGGCGGAGGCCTCATGTCGGTCCTGGCGACCCACCTGTCGAGCACGCAGCAGGACACGTTCTCCGAGTCGAGCTTCGCCATTCTCAGCCGCGAGTACATGGTGCTGAGCCTGCGGATGGGCTATCACTTCACGACCATCGAGGCCCTGTGCACGCCGGAGTCCAGCAAGAACTACATCCGGGTGCAGCACAAGGGGGGCGGTGCGTCGCTCGACCGGCGGGTACGGCGGGTGGCGCTGATCATGAACCTGCTCAGCCGGCTCGGCTTCGAGCACCGCGGCAAGGGGGACTTCCTGGATTCGGCGGTGTCGTACCTGGACGCGCGCACGAGCCTGGAGACGCTGACGCTGCTGGGGCGCATCACGATGCTGACCAAGCAGCTCGACATGGCGCTCTCGAACGACAGGATCGCGCAGTGGTACCAGCAGGATTTCGCCAAGAAGCTCGGGCTGGCTTCCCCGTCCGGCGCCACGGCGTCGGCCCGGACGGCGTCGCAGCCGTACGAGCCGAGCGGCCCGTTCTTCTGAGGCGGGGGTGCGGGCGATGGCCACTTCCCTGCTCAACGTCCGTCACCTGGTCGCGATTGGCTCGGTGCTCCTGTTCGTGATGCTCGGCGTCGCGTTCTTCCTCGTCTTCCAGAACGCCGGCATCATGCGGGATCAGATCAACGAGGACTTCAACCAGCAGCAGCTGATCCTGGCGCGACAGGCGGCCTCGCAGGTCCGGGCGAACCTCGACGATATTGCCGCTGAGATCGATCGACTCCGGCGGCAGCTGCCGGGCCTCCCGCCGCGCGAGCGCGACGATGCCCTGCGTGCGGTGTTGGAGCGCACGCGGACGAAGGGGCTGGTGGACATCGGCCTGCTGGATCAGCGGGGTGCCGTGGCCGGGGCGCACCCCGACAGCGTGCCGCCGGTCGGACCCGGCCGCGCGGTCGGGGCGTGCGCGGGCACCGAGGCCGCCGCCCCCGTCGCGCTGGCGTCGCTCTGGACCGAGTCGCCGGTTGCGGACCGGCTGGCGGTCGTGAGCGTGTTCTGCGCGGGCCTCCAGGGCGGGCCGTCGCCGGAGCCGACGCTGCTTGCAACCGTTGACATCTCGCAGCTCGTCGGCCGCGCCATCGGCGAGATCCGGTCGGGCAAGACCGGCTACGCCTGGGCGATCGACCAGGCGGGCATGTTCCTGTTTCATCCCGAACGGGACTTCGTCGGTCGCAGTGCGTTCGCGGCGCGCCAGGAGCGGCAGCCCTACATCAGCTTCAGCCAGATCAACCGGATCATGAAGGAGCGGATGCTGCTCGGCCAGGAGGGGACCGGCCTCTACGTGAGCGGCTGGCACCGCGGCGAGCGCGGCGAGATCACGAAACTCATCGCGTTCACGCCGGTCGCGACGCCCGCGCTGGGCCGCCAGGTCTGGTCGGTGGCCGTCGTGGCGCCCATCGCGGAGGTGGCCGAGGCGGTGCACCGCGTCTACGTGCGCCACTTCGCGGCGGAAGCCGCGCTCATCGCCGGGATGTTCGTGTTCGGCATGCTCGGCGTCATCTACCAGCGGCGCCTGTCGGAGGCGCTGCAGAAGCGGATGGGCCGGCAGGAGCGGTACATGTCGAGCATCCTCCAGAACTCGATGGACGCGATCGTCTTCGTCGACAACGACAACCGCGTGCAGGTGTGGAACCGCGGGGCCGAGCTCGTGTTCGGCTACCGCTCCGACGAGATGGTCGGCCAGACCTTCCACCGGCTGATTCCGCCCGAGATCGACGCGGACCACGAGCTGCAGCGGATCCGGGACGCGCTGAAGAAGACCGACTACGTGAAGGACTACATCGCGCCGCGGGTGACCAGGGACGGCCGGCGCATCACGGTCGACATCTCGCGCACCAACGTCCGCTCGCCCGACGGCGAGCTCATCGGCAGCACGGTCATCATCAAGGACGTCACCGAGAAGATGCAGCTGGAGCAGAAGATCTACAACACCGAGAAGCTGGCCTCCATCGGCATCCTGGCCGCGGGCGTCGCGCACGAGATCAACAACCCGCTCGCCATCATTCTGGGGTTCACGGAGCTGCTGCAGGAGCGGTTCACGCCGGGCACCCCCGAGCACGACGACCTCCGGATCATCGCGGAGAATGGGGAGCACGCGAAGAAGATCGTGGAGGATCTGCTGGGCTTCGCGCGCATCACCGAGGGCATGGAGGATACGGTCGACGTCAACCACTGCGTCGAGCGGGTGGCGAGCATCGTCCGCAACACGCTGGTGACGGAGAAGATCTGCCTGCTGCTCGACGTGCCCGACTTGCTGCCCACCGTGTGCGGGGACGCGCGGGAGTTCCAGCAGGTCATCTTCAACCTGGTGAACAACGCCGTCGCGGCGATGCAGGGCCCGGGCGGCACGCTGACGATCAGCGCGACGACCGACGGCCCGTGGGTGCACCTGTCGGTCGCGGACACCGGGACGGGCATCCCGGACGCGATCAAGCCGCGCATCTTCGACCCCTTCTTCACGACGAAGAAGGTCGGCCAGGGCACCGGGCTGGGGCTCTCGCTCTGCTACGGGATCGTGACCAAGTACGGCGGCCGGATCACGTTCTCGAGCGTGGCCGCCGCGGACGCCCCGGACGCGTCCGGGACGGGCACCGTGTTCACGGTCTCCATGCCGGCGTGCGGGACCCGGCCGGGAACGGAAGGAGCGACGGCATGAGACAGCGCATCCTCGCGCTCGATGACGAGATCCACATGCTCAAGCTCCTGGAGCGGATCGTCACCGAGAAGACGCCGTACGAGATCGTCACCTCGCACAACGTGCTGGAGCTCGCCGCGCTGCTCGAGCGCTCGCGGTTCGATCTGATTATCACGGACCTGAAGATGCCCGGCATGGACGGGCTGGACGTGTTGCGGTTCGTGAAGGCCCAGGGGCGGGACGAGGAGGTTATTATCATCACGGCGTTCGGCTCCCTCGACACAGCCGTCGAGGCGCTGTCGCACGGCGTGTTCGACTACATCACGAAGCCGTTCAAGAAGGAGCAGATCGTGGTGACGGTCGACCGCGCCATGCGCTGGCAGCGGATGAAGCGGGAGGCGCGGGCGCGCGCCCCGATCTTCGACGTCGAGCCGTACGCGGCGGCGCTGCAGGCGTTCGAGCGCGAGTACGTGCGCCGCCTGCGCGATCGTCACGGCGGGAACCTGGCGGCGATGGTCGAGCGATCGGGCATGCCCGAGGACGTGCTGGCACGCATCGGGCGGGATCTGGACGCGGACGCGACCTGACAGGCCGCCGAGGCGCGGCCGACGGGCTCACGGAAAGGAGTCGTTCGATGGAGGCCAAGCGGGCCGGGGACATCATGATTCCGCTGGACCGGTATCCCCACATTCCCCACTGGTTCACCCTGCGACAGGCCATCGCGGAGCTGCGCGCGTCCGAGATCGAGGTGCAGGGGCGCAAGTCCCTGCCCCGGGCCGTGCTGGTCTTCAACAAGACCTACGAGCTGCTCGGGATCGTCCGCCGCCGGGACATCCTGCGCGGGCTGCAGCCCTCGTTCCTGACCGGGGAGGGCATGGAGTACCGGCGCCAGCTGTTCGCCGTCGACGTCGACCCGAACCTGGCCGATCTCTCGTCCGAGCGGATCGTACGAGGCATCCGGGAGCAGGCGGAGCGGCCGGTCAGCGACGTCATGCTCCCGATCACCGTCACGCTCGATGCCAACGACAACATCATGACGATCATCTACGACATGGTGAAGCACGACCTGAGCCTGGTCCCCGTCGTGCGGGACGGCCGTGTCGTGGGGGTCGTGCGGTCGGTGGACGTCCTGCACGAGCTGTCGGACATCGTGCTGTCCTGAGTCGTCTGTTCGTGTCTTCGCGTCGGTTCATTCATCCCGGATGCGCGCATCATGGCGGAGCACAGCGTGACGCTCGAGCGGGGCGGCCTGCCCCCGAAGCCCGAGGAAATCCATCTCGCCCCACCCGCCGCCGCCCGCGTCGACTGGCGGCGGGTGCTGTTCATCGCGCTCGGCCTCGGCCTGTTTCTGGCCGTCTACCTGTCGCCGGCGTGGCCCGACGCCGTCGATCCGGCCGGCAAGCACTTCGCGCTGACCCGTGAGGGCAAGGCGTCGATCGGCCTGTTCCTGCTGGCGCTCACCTGGTGGGTGTTCGAGGTCGTCCCGATCGGCGTGACGGCCGTCACGATCGGCGTGGTCCAGGCGCTCTTCCTGATCCGGCCGGCCCGGACGGCGTTCACCGACTTCATGGATCCGTCGGTCTGGTTCATCTTCGGATCGCTGGTGATCGGGATGGTGTTCACGCAGACGGGGCTGACCAAGCGCATCGCCTACCGGACGCTCATGCTGGTGGGCGAGCGCACCAGCATGATCTACCTGGGCTGCTTCGGCATGACCGCGCTGCTGACGCTGGTGATGGCGCACACGGCGGTGGCGGCCACGGTGTACCCGCTGCTCATGGCGATCCACTCGCTCTACGAGGAGGAGGACCGGCCCACGCGGTTCGGCAAGGGCCTGTTCATCGGCATGGCGTTCGTCGCGGGCGCCGGCAGCATCGTGACTCTGCTCGGCGCGGCCCGCGGGCCGGTCGCGATCGGGTTCTTCAAGGACATGGCCGGCCGGGAGATCTCGTTCTTCGAGCTGAGCTACTACATGCTGCCCCTGGGCTGGCTGATGGTCCTGCTGCTCTGGGTGTACTGCACGGTGTTCTTCAGGCCCGAGCGCGCGACGATCACCGGCCTGCGGGAGCGGGCGCGCATCCTGCACGATCGGCTCGGCCCGATGAGCCGGCAGGAGACCCTGGCGCTCGTCATCGTGTTCGCGATCATCGCAGTGCTGAGCCTGCGCTCGTTCGTGCCGGCGCTGGAGCCGCTGGACAAGAGCGCCGTCATCCTCGTCTCCACGATCCTGTTCTTCCTGCTGGGCGTCCTGCAGCTCAAGGATCTGGAGGAGATCCCCTGGAACATCATCCTCCTGTTCGGAGGGGCGATGAGCATCGGCCTGTGCCTCTGGCAGACCGCCGCCGCGAACTGGCTCGCCGTCAACTGGCTCATCCTGTTCCAGCACGCCCACTGGCTGGTGTTCGTGCTCGGCGTTGGGCTCTTCGTGCTGATCATGACCAACTTCATCATGAACGTCGCGGCCATCGCCATCTGCCTGCCGGTGGCGCTGGTGATCGCGGGCTACCTGGGCGTGGCGCCCGAGGTCATCCTGTTCACGGCGCTGGCCACGGCGGGCATGCCGTTTCTGCTGCTCATCGGCGCCGCGCCGAACGCGATTGCGTACGGCAGCCGGCAGTTCACGTCGGGTGAGTTCTTCATGGCCGGCGTTCCCGCCAGCCTGATGCTGATGGCCGTGCTGGCCGTGTTCGTGTGGCTGATCTGGCCGGCGATGGGCATGCCGGTGCTGCTGCCGGCAGCCTGACGGATCGTCGGACGGCGGACGCGGACGGCCTGACCACGCGGTTCCGCGAGCTGACCCGGTTCGGCTGGCAGCCCTTCTGGGCCTTCTGCATCGGCGTCGCCGTGAACGTGCCGCTGGGCTTCCTCCTGTCGAACGTCGCCTTCCGGGACTTCTGGCTGGCGATCCGCTAGGCGAAAAAGGAAAAAGGGGACGGGAGCTATTTCCGGGCACGCCGGCCGAGCCGGAAATAGCTCCCGTCCCCTTTTTCGTCAGACGTTCGTCTCGTTGTACAGGTCGAGCTTCACGCTCGACACGCCCGGCACCTTGCGGACGGTCGTCTCGACGTCGCCGAACTGGTCGCGCGAGGTCAGTTTGCCCTTGACGCTCACCGCGCCGGCGCGCGCCGTCACCTCGACCTCCAGCCCCGAGGTCGCCGGAGACACGGCGAGATTCGCCCGCACGCGGCTGGCGAGCACGAGATCGTTCATCGCCGCCTGCGACTCGGGCGTCTCCTGGAAGCCCGGCTGGCGCGCGGCGGCCGCGATGATCTCGCAGCCCGCCGCGATGTCCAGCACCTCGAGGTTGAGCACGATGTCGTAGAGCGTGGGGGAATCCCACTCGACGCCGTAGAGGTACTGGGTCCACTTGCGCCGGTCCTGATCCATCTTCTCGATGTAGCTGAGCGCCTCGTTCCGGCTGAGCTTCAGGCGCTCCTCGATGATCTTCAGGCGGAAGGGCATCGGCGCGATGATGCGGGCGCGCAGCACGTGGCTGATGCCCCGGAGCAGCAGGTGCCCGGCGTTGCCGTGGTAGACGGCCTTGCCGTACTGCACCTCCTCGGCCAGCGCGGCCTGGATGAGCGTCAGATAGACGTATTTCTTGTGCTTGAAGCGGTCCCAGAAGGTGGGCGGCTTCTCGAGGGCGTCCTTGAGCTCCTCCTGGGGCACGCCGTAGGCAGCGGCCTTCTCGACGATCACGTCCCGGTCCACGCACCGGTAGTCGAGCGCCTTGGCCAGGCACTCCGCCAGCATCTTCCCGCCGCTGAACGACCCCCGCGAAATCGTGATGACTGCCATGAGCGTTGTTCTCCTCTAAGTAGACCGGGGCTCGGCCCCAGACCCGCGCTCGCCGCGCCGCGCGCGACCGAGCCCGTCACGCGGCTCGCCGCACACGAGCACGAAATTCCCGTTTCGAGCCGCGCAACGGGCCGACGATCAGGCCGATCCCGCCTGGGTGCCGGCCGTCCTGGCGTCCCGGTCCTCGAACGCGTAGTTGCCCGCCAGGAACTGCCGCACGTACCACTGCATCGTGTCGTCGCTCGTCATGTACATGTCGAGTTGGCTCGTGCACGCCAGCAGGCGCCCGAGGATGTCGAGACGCACCACCATGTCGGGCGCGCTCGCCTTCTTGAACCAGGCATTCACCAGGTCGCCCCGCCGGTCGACGTGGAACCCGTAGTGGATCAGGCAGGCCTCGATGAAGCCGGCCCTCAGGTTGCGGCGCCACTGGGTCGCAGCACCGCCCGCGAAACGAAAGAACACGTAGTTGTCGCCCGGCGCACCGGACACGACGGCGTCGACCAGCGAGAAATGATAAGCGAGCCGCGAGTTGAGGTTCATGTAGTCCGACGTGATGAGCAGATAGCTCTTCTCGCCGAGCGCCCGCCGCGCGCCGCGCGCGGTCGACGAGAGGCCCGACCCCATCACCGACGCCAGGTCGCTGATGCTCGCGGGCATCTCGCGGCGCCAGGTCACCCCGGGGTGCGTGACGCCCTGCCACAACGCCTGGAAGGGCCGCGACGCGATCTCCCACGGCCGCACCTCGGCCACCTGCGGATCGGCCATCGCGAGGCCGCCGCCCAGGTCCAGCACGTGCAGGTTCACCGGCGCGGGGGTCATGAGCTTGCGAACCTGATACACGCCCGGGCCCAGCTCGCGGTCGTTCAGCGCGAACATCGCCTCGATCGCGCGCTCGTGGCAGAGCCGGATCACATCGTGCGCCGAGCGGCAGCCCGACGGCCGGAAGTTGAGCGCCGACGCGTCGAGGAGGTTGAGCACCAGCAGCCGCCGGTGGATGGGATCGCCATCGCGCGGCAGCCGGCGCTCCTCCGGCGCGCGCCCCTCCCGGCGGGACGGCCAGAGCGCGCCCTCGTAAAGCGCGGGTTGCGCGCTGTCGAGGCTGACGGCGTCGCCCGACCGCACGCGGTCGAACGCGCCCGACATCTCGAACACGGACGGCACCTTGAACTCCCGCAGCAGCGCCGCGGCATGCCCGGTCACG
The DNA here is from genome assembly GCA_024641665.1 of Acidobacteriota bacterium. Taxonomy (GTDB): domain Bacteria; phylum Acidobacteriota; class Vicinamibacteria; order Vicinamibacterales; family JAHECP01; genus JAHECP01. The sequence continues at coordinate 2,299 of JAHECP010000020.1, read as the reverse complement.
GTCCCCCACTCGGCGACGACACCCGCCGCGCGGGACAGCACCTTGACGATGTCCGGGGCGGCCCGGCGCAGGAACAGGATCGCGCCATCGGGCGTTTGATTCAACATGCGGCGCGTCTGGACGACGTAGGCCGGCCCCGACGCGCGCCCGGGATAGATGGTCTGGCCGCCCGTGACGAGCGGCTCGCGGCGCACCCGGCCCGCCCGCCGGGCGCTCGGCGGGTTCGCCATCACCAGCGGACGGGCCTGCAGCACCCAGAGCCGGCCGTCCTCGTCGAGCGCCCACTCCACGTCCTGCGGGGAGCCGAAATGCCGCTCGAGCTCGACGCCCCAGCGCGCCAGCTGCGCGAGGTCGGCGGGCCCGAGGCTGGGCGCGTCGGCCCGGGCCGCCTCGACCGGCCGCCGGAGCACGCCGCCCGCCGGGTTCAGCGCGATCTCCTCGGTCTTGCGCGCCACGCGCGCCTCGATCACCGCGTGCCCCCGCGCGCGCGAGACGACGAACAGGTCGCCGGCCGCCGAGCCGCCCGCGACGCCGAGCCCGAGGCCCCAGGTGGCCGTGATCCAGAGGTTCTTGCTGCGCGGCATGCCGGGATCGCGCGTGTAGAGGATGCCGGACGCGCGTGCCCGGATCGTGGGCAGGACGAGCACGGCCATCGGACCGTCCACCTCGGCGATCCCGCTCGACAGGCGGTACGACAGGGCGCGCTGGCTGAACCGGCTGGCCACCACCTGCCGGTACGCGTCGACGACCCGTTCGACGGGCACGTTGATGCGGCTGTCGAACTGGCCGGCAAAGGTGTGGGTGCCGCCCTCGCCGCACGCGCTCGATCGGACGGCGAGCCCGCCGCCGCGCGCCAGCGCCTGGGCGCGCTCGACGAGCGCGACCTCCAGCGCGCGCGGCAGTGGCGCCGTCATCACCATCTCGGTGAACTCGATCGAGATCCGCTGCAGCGTCTCCAGGTCGCCGGCGGCGAGCGTCCGCACCCCGTCGCGGATGCGGTCCCAGCAGGGCACGCCGACGAAGATCCGGTAGGCCTCGGTCGTCAGGACGTAGCCGTCCGGCACCGGAATGCCGAGGCGACGCGTGATCTCGCCGAGCGCGGCCGTCTTGCCGCCCACTTCCGCGGCGTCGCCCGCGTTCACCTCCGACAGCCGGGCGGCCAGCCGCGGGCGGACGAGCTCCTGGCGCGACGAGACGAACGTCTCGATCTCGCCGCGCTGGTCCCGCAGCGCGGCGTGGAGGACGGGAAACCACCGGAACGCGAGGCCTTCGAGCAGGCTGACGATGCGGTCGGCACGGTCGAAGAACGCGGCCACGCGCCCGCCGACGACGTCGCGGCGCGGCGGCACGTACTGCAGGTCCTCCTGCAGACCCGTGAGCAGCTCGAGGCACTCGTTGTTGAGCGAGATGAGCTCGCGGCACTTCTCGTACCGCTCGCGGATCCGCGCCTGGACCACCGCCGCGGTCGGCTCGGGCTCCCTCCTCCACCACGTGGGTGACATAGGCGGCTTCACACGACCGGTGCCAGCTCGCCCAGGTGCGCCCGCAGCAGCGCGGCGAGCCGCCGCTCGTCGCCGGCGCGCACGCAGTCCACCAGACCGTCCCGGCAGAGGGCCGAGAGGACGTGCTGCACGCGCGCGCCGTCCCAGCCGGCGTCGCGCAGGCCCCGCCGGGCCGTCGCGAGCAGCGCGAGGGCGGCGGCGTACTCCGCGCCGTAGCGTGCCTCGAGATCCTCCCGCACCGCGCGCGCGAAGGCCGGGCACTGCCCGTCGGTCGCCACCGCCAGCGTGAGGTCGCCGCGGCGCACCACCGCCGGCAGCGTGAAGGTGCAGAGCGCCGGCTCGTCCACCACGTTCACGAGCACCCCGGCGCGGCGCGCGTCCTCGGACACCCGGGCGTTCACCCCGTGGTCGTCGGTGGCCGCCACGACCACGATGACGCCGGCGAGGTCGGAGGCGGCGTAGCCCCGGCGGTACACCCGCAGCCGGGTGTCCGCCGCGAGCCGCTCGACCTCCGGCGCGACGCGCGGCGCGACCACGGTGACACGCGCGCCGGCCGCGAGCAGGTCGCCGATCTTGCGCGCGGCAATCCGCCCGGCGCCGACGACGAGCGCCGGCCGGTCGCGCAGCACGAGGTTGACCAGGTAGCTCACACCCGCCCCTGCCTTTCCGCGGTGACGAGCAGCGTGCCGGCAGCGACGGGCGCGGCGCGCACCACCTCGTAGCCCAGCTCGCGCAGGGTGTCGGCGAGCCGGCGCGTGGACCAGGTCCGGCAGCCGCCGCGTGCCGCGTGGCGCGCG
>JAHECP010000149.1 GCA_024641665.1 Acidobacteriota bacterium | reverse complement strand
CTCGCCGTCGCGGCGGCGAGCGCCGACGCGACGGCGAGGGCCGTCGCGACGAGCGTGTCGAGCGCCAGCGGTCCGCGCGCGACCTCCGCCCGGAGCGTCTCGCCCTCCACGTACTCGCCGACGATGAAGAGGTCGCCGTCGACCTCCTCGAGCGCGTGCACGGTGGCGATGCCGGGGTGCGAGAGCGCGGCGGCGGCGCGCGCCTCGCGCCGCAGCCGCTCGCGCCGGCCGGCATCCGACGTGAACTGCGGCGCCAGCGCCTTCACGGCCACCGTCCGGCCGAGGCGCGTATCCTCGGCCCGGTACACGATGCCCATCCCGCCGCGGCCGATGACCTCGCGGAGCCGGTAGGGTCCGAGCCGGCGTCCCGCGAACGGCGCCCCGTCGTCATCGGGCGGGCCGGCGAGCGCGGCGGCGGGTGTCTCGAGGAAGCCGTCGCCCGAGCGATGCCGCGCCAGCAGGGCCTGCACCTCGTCGAGCAGCGCGCGGTCGCCCGCGCAGGCTTCCTCGAGGAACGCGTCGCGCGCCGCCGGCGGCCGCTCGAGCGCCGCGTGGAACAGATCGGCGACCCGCCGCCAGCGGTCAGGCTCCATCGGCGCCACCTGCCTCGAGCTCGCGCCGCAGCCACGCGCGGGCGAGCGTCCAGTCGCGCTTGAGCGTCGCGGGCGAGATCTCGAGCACCGCGGCGGCCTCCTCCACCGTCAGGCCGCCGAAGAAGCGCAGCTCCACGACGCGCGCCTGCCGCGCGTCGAGCCGCGCGAGACGCGAGAGGGCCTCGTCGATCGCCTCGATGTCCGCCGCCCCGGCCGGCGCGGCCAGCCGCGCCTCGTCGAGGGTCAGGCGGTCCCGGCCGCCGCCCCGCTTGTCGGCGTGGCGGGCGCGCGCGCGCTCCACGAGAATCTGCCGCATGGCGTTGGCGGCGATGCCGACGAAGCGCGCGCGTGTCCGCCAGTTCCGCGCGCGGTCCTTGAGCAGCCGCAGGTAGGCCTCGTGCACGAGCGCGGTGGCCTGGATGGTCTGACCCGGGCGCTCGCGGCGCATGTAGCGTTCGGCGATGCGCCTGAGCTCCGCGTAGACGAGCGGCAGCAAGTCGGCCAGCGCGCGCTCGTCGCCGCCGGCGGCGCGCGCCAGCAGACGATCGACCTCGTCGCCGTCGGGGGCGCCGGAGGACGGGGGGACGTCCGCCATTCGGGAACCGTCTCGGGGCCGTGTCAGGGCGTGCGCCAGGCCCGGCCGTCGCGGGCCAGCAGATCGTCCGCCTCGCCGGGCCCCCACGAGCCCGCGGCGTAGTTGGGGAAGCTCCGGGGCGGAATCGCGTTCCAGACGTCGAGGACGGGCGCGACGATCCGCCAGCCCGCCTCGACGTTGTCCGCGCGCTGGAACAGGGTCGCGTCGCCGTTCATGCAATCGTAGAGCAGCGTCTCGTAGCCGGTCGAGGGCGTGCTGCCGAAGTAGTCGGCGTAGCAGAAGTCCATGTCCACGGGACCGATGCGCAGCACGGCGCCCGGCACCTTGGCGCCGAAGCGAAGGGCGATGCCCTCGTCGGGCTGGATGCGCAGCACGAGCTCGTTGGGCTCGGGGCGCGCCACGCCGCTCTGCCGGAAGAGCACGGCCGGCGCCCGCTTGAACTGGATCGCGATCTCGGTCAGGCGCTTGGGCAGGCGCTTGCCGGTGCGCAGGTAGAAGGGGACGTCCGCCCACCGCCAGTTGTCGATGAGCACCCTGAGCGCCGCGTAGGTCTCGCGCGTCGAGTCGGGCGCCACGCGCGGCTCGCCGCGATACGCCGGCACGTCCTCGCCCAGGACCGTGCCGGCGCCGTACTGCCCCCGCACGGTGCGGCGCAGCACGTCCTCCGGCACGATCGGCTGGATCGCCTGCAGCACCTTGCCCTTCTCGTCACGCACGGCGTTCGCCTCGAACGAGGCGGGCGGCTCCATGGCGGTGAGCGCGAGCAGCTGGAACAGGTGGTTCGGCACCATGTCCCGCAGCGCGCCCGCCTCCTCGTAGTACCGCCCGCGCGTCTCGACGCCGAGCTCCTCGCCCACGGTGATCTGCACGTGGTCCACGTAGCGCCGGTTCCAGATCGGCTCGAAGATGCCGTTGGCGAAGCGGAAGACCAGGATGTTCTGCACGGTCTCCTTGCCCAGGTAGTGGTCGATCCGGTAGATCTGCCGCTCGTCCACGATGCGCTGCAGTTCGCGGTTGAGCGCGACGGCCGAGTCGAGGTCGTGGCCGAACGGCTTCTCGATCACGATGCGCCGCCAGCCCCCGTCCTCGCTCGTCAGGCCGGCCGCGCCGAGCTGGCGCGCGATCTCGCCGAAGAGCGACGGCGGCGTCGCGAGGTAGAAGAGATAGTTGCGGCCGGCGCCGAAGCGCTCGCTCGCGCGCGCCAGCGCCTGCTGGAGCCGCGCGTAGGCCGCCGGGTCGTGCGCGTCGCCCTGCGAGTAGAAGATCCGCGCGGCGAGCCGATCCCAGGCGGCCGCATCGAAGCTCGCCTCCGCGAACCGGCGCAGGTCGTCACCCAGCCGCTGGCGGAAGGCCTCGTCGGCGAAGCTCGAGCCCGAGAAGCCGACGACCGCCACGTGCTCGGACAGCAGGCCCGCCTGGGCGAGGTTGTAGAGGGCCGGCGCGAGCTTGCGGCGCGTGAGGTCGCCCGACGCGCCGAAGATGACCACCACGCACGGCCCCGCCGGCTTCTTCGTCCGCTCGGGATCGGTCATCAGGGCTTCTCCACGTGCCCGCCGAACTCCTTGCGCATCGCCGAGAGCACCCGTTCGCCGAAGGTGTGGGTCTGGCGGGACCGGAAGCGCGCGTAGAGGGCGGCCGACAGCACGTCGGCCGGCACCGCCTCCTCGACCGCGGCCAGCACGGTCCAGCGCCCCTCGCCCGAGTCGTGCACGAAGCCGGTGTAGCCGTCGAGGGCCGGATCCTCCGCGAGGGCCTGCGACGTGAGGTCGAGCAGCCACGACGAGATGACGCTGCCGCGCCGCCAGACCTCGGCGACGTCGGCGAGGTCGATCCGGTAGCGCATCGCCTCGGGCACCTCGTCGCCGGCGGCGCCCTTCAGGATGTCGAAGCCCTCGGCGTAGGCCTGCATCAGGCCGTACTCGATGCCGTTGTGCACCATCTTCACGAAGTGGCCCGCGCCGCTCGGCCCGCAGTGCAGGTAGCCCCGCTCGGCGGTGCCGCCGCACGCCTCGCGCCCCGGCGTGCGGTCGATCGAGCCGAGGCCCGGCGCGAGCGTGGCAAAGATCGGGTCGAGCCGCCCGACCGCTTCGTCCGGCCCGCCGATCATCAGGCAGTAGCCGCGCTCGAGCCCCCAGACCCCGCCGCTCGTGCCGGCGTCCACGTAGTGGAGGCCCTGCTTCGCCAGCGCCGCCGCCCGCCGCACGTCGTCCTTGAAATACGAGTTGCCGCCGTCGATGATCGTGTCGCCCTTCGACAGCCCTGCGGCGAGATCGGTGACGGTCCGCTCGGTGGGCCCGCCGGCCGGCACCATGACCCACACCGCGCGCGGCGCCTTCAGCTTCGCGACGAGACCCTCGAGCGACGCGGCGCCCGTCGCGCCCTCGCCCGCCATCCGCTTCACGTTCGCGGGATCGAGATCGAACACCACGCACTCGTGCCCGCCCTTCATCAGGCGACGGACCATGTTCGATCCCATCCGCCCGAGGCCAACCATGCCCAGCTGCATCATGTCTCCTCTGCGATCAAGACGGTACTCGGTACTCGGACCGGCTCAAGGCTCACGACTCAGGGCTCAAGCAGCGTCGCGCCGTCACGCTGCGCCTGAGCCGTGAGCCCTGAGCCGTCGAGCCCTACGCTCCCGTCATCGTCCTCAACGTCTCCAGGCCCTTCGCCACGTCGGGCCCGAGGTGCACGCGCAGGGCGCGGCGCTCGCGCTCGACGAGGACCTCGAAATCGCCGCGTGCCTGCGCGGCCTTCACCACCCCGAAAGTGTAGCGCTTGCCCGGCACCGGCAGGTCCGCCGTATCGTCGCAGGTGACCTGCAGGAAGACCCCGGTGTTGGGACCGCCCTTGTAGGCCTGCCCGGTCGAGTGGAGGAAGCGCGGGCCGAAGCCGAGGCAGGTCGCGATGCGCGCGCGGTCGCGCACGGCGTGGCGGATCGCGTCGAGCGCGGCGGCGTGCATCCCGTTCCGGTCCACGTAGGCGAGCAGCGCGAAGTAGTCGCCGGCGCCCAACCGGCCGAGATGCGCGCGAATCACGGCGCCCGCGGCACGTGAGCGCGCCCGCGCGAAGAGCTCGCGTGCGTTCGCCTCGTCGGTGAACAGCTGTACGCCGCCCTCGTCGAGGATCGGCGTCTCGCCGGGCAGCGCGCCCGTCTGCTCGTAGGCGTCCGTGAGACGGCGCGTGGCGACCTTGGTCGCCTCGACGTCCGGCTGGTCGAACGGGTTGATGCCGATGACCGCGCCGGCCACGGCCGTCGCGATCTCCCATCGGAAGAACTCGCCGGCGAGATCGTACGCGTCGGCGAGCGCGATGCGCACGACCGGATGGCCCGCGCGCTCCAGTCGATCCATCCGCGCGTCGTCGCCGGAGTCGGGCGCCGCGTCGAGGCGCAGGTACGCGAACACGCGGTCGTCCCCGTAGACTTCGGGCGGACCCAGCCGCTCGCCGGCGACCGGGATGAGCGCCTTGCCCTGCTTGCCGGTCGACTCGGCGATGAGCTGCTCGAGCCACGCGCCCAGGTCGGCGACGGCCGGCGACGCCACGATCGTCACCTTGTCGCGCCCCGCGCGCGCGGCCGCGCCCAGCGCGAGCCCCAGCCGGGCGCCGGGGTTGTCGGAGACGGGCCGATCCGCGCGGCACGCCTGCGCCATCGCCTGCGCCCGCGCCGCCAGCCGGCCGACGTCGAGGCCCATGACGGCGGCCGGCACCAGCCCGAAGTTCGACAGCGCCGAGAACCGCCCGCCGATCGCGGGCACCCCGGCGAAGACTTTCAGGAACCCCTCCGCCTGCGCCTGCCGCTCCAGGCTCGACCCCGGATCGGTGATGGCCACGAAACGCGACGCGGCGCGCTCCCGGCCGAGCCGCCGGGCCACGCGCTCGAAGAAGTACGCCTTGAACACGTTGGGCTCGAGCGTGCTGCCCGACTTGCTCGCGACGATGAAGAGCGCGTGATCGAGGTCGATCTGGCGCTCGACGCGCGCGATCTGCGCCGGGTCGGTCGAGTCGAGCACGTGGAGCCGCGGCGCGCCCGCCACGGGCCCGAACGTCAGCGCGAACACCTCGGGGCACAGGCTCGATCCCCCCATGCCGAGCAGCAGGGCGTCGGCGAAGCCCTGCTCGCGCGTCTGCCGCGCGAACGCCTCGAGAGCGGCCACCGAGGCGGCCGCCTCGCGCGGCGCGTCGAGCCAGCCCATCCAGCGCGCCTCGTCCGCGCCGGTCCACAGCGTGGCGTCGCGCGACCACAGCCGCGCCATCCGGCCGCCGCGCTGCCACTCGGCGGTGGCCGCCTCGAGCGCGCGGGCGAGATCGGCGGAGAGGTGCAGCGTCTGGCGGGCGGGAGTCGAATCGGTCATGAAGGTCACATCTCCAGTCGGTCGTCCCCGCGCCGCGCCTCCAGCCGCTTGATCTTCTCGAGGCGGCGCACGTGGCGCGGCGCGCCCGAGAAGCGCGCGCCGAGGAACGCGACGACGATCTCGCGCGCCAGCTCGTGGCCGACGACGCGCGAGCCGAGCACGACGACGTTCATGTCGTCGTGCTCGACGCCCTGATGGGCCGAGTAGGTGTCGTGGCAGAGGCCCGCGCGGACGTCCCTGAGCTTGTTCGCCGCGATCGACGCGCCAACCCCGCTGCCGCAGACGAGGACGCCGCGATCGGCTTCGCCGCGCTGGAGCGCGCGCCCGACGGCCTCGGCGTAGTCGGGGTAGTCCACCGGCTCGGAACCCCACGTGCCCAGGTCGCCGACCTCGTGGCCGAGCGCGCGCACCGCTTCCGCGAGGCGGTCCTTCAGTTCCACGCCGGCGTGGTCCGCGCCGAGGACGACACGCATGGTAGCCTCGCGAACCGACGCGCGACGGGCGGCGAGCCCGCGTGCGCGCGTCAGCGAAACGTCGGTTCCTTTCACTATATCAGCCCGGTCTCTCGCTGTGCCCGGCACAGAGTGCACCGGCGTGCACCGAGGTGCACCAGGTGCACGACGGTGCGCGGTGGCGCGGAGACCTCGATGGCGCGCAACTTCGCTCAACGACGCGCCCCACCGTCAGGTCCGGCGCCACCTGGCACCCCCTGTACCTCTGTGCGCGATGCACCTCTGTGCGCCGCGGGCACCCCCCCAGCCCAGCCGCTGGGGAATATCCCCCCCGCCCTCCGGGTCAAAGCCGACAGAAGACGAAAGGAGTCGTCCGATGACCCGTAAACGTTTCTCCGTATTCGCGTTGAGCCTGGGAGCGGCCGCGATGCTGGTGTTCGGCGTGGCCTACGCCCAGAATCCGCCGGCCGGGCCGCCGGGCCGGGGGCCGGCGATGGGCCGGTGGGGCGGGCCGATGGGGCCGATGGGGCCCATGGGCGCACTGGGGATGTTCCGCCGACTCGACCTGAGCGCGCAGCAGAAAGACGAGCTGAAGGCGACCTTCCAGGCCCAGCGAGACCAGAACCGGGCGGTCATGGACCGGCTCCGCCAGGCCGAGCAGGCGCTCCAGACCGAGCTCTTGGCGGATGCGCCGGATCAGGGCAAGATCCAGCCGTTGCAGGACGACCTGAACCAGGCGCAGCAGGATGCGCTCAGCGCCCGGATCGCCATGGAGCTGAAGATCAACCAGATTCTCACCCCCGCGCAGCGGCAGCAGCTCCGCGATGCGCAAGCCCGGCGTGCGAGCCGCGCCGAGGGCCGGCGCGGACGGCGGGGGGCGGGATCCGGTCCGGCGGCGCCTGGCGGTCGCGGGTAACCGAGCGCGGGACCCGAGTGGCCGTGTGACTGAGACCGCGCACGACGATCCGGACCGGCAGCTGGTGCAACAGGCGGCGGCGGGCGAGCGCGAGGCCTTCGACGAGCTCGTCCGCCGCCACCAGACCCGGACGCACAACTTCGTCCGGGCGATGGTGAGCGATGCGGGAGAGGCCGAGGATCTCACGCAGGAGATCTTCATTCGTGCGTACCGGGCCATCGGACGCTTCCGCGGCGACAGCGCCTTCCGCACCTGGCTGTTCCGGATCGCGACCAACGCCGTGCGCACCCACGTCGTCCGCCGCAGCCGCTGGCGCGCGCTCTGGCACCGGTCCTCGGGCGGCGAGCGGGAGGGCGACGCGACGCGTGGCGACCCGCCGAGCGCCGAGGACCTGGAGTCGGACATCGTGCGACGCGACAGCATCGACCGCGCGCTGGCCACGCTGTCCGAGGATCTGCGCGCCGCCGTCACGCTGCGCGACGTCGAAGGGCTCGAGTACCGGGAGATCGCGCAGGTGCTCGACATTCCGATCGGCACGGTGGAGTCGCGGATCTTCCGCGCCCGGCAGCGGCTCCGGCCGCTGCTCGAGCCCCTCGTGAGGGCGCCCGCGGCCGCGGGCGGCGCGGCCGGGAGGACGAACCATGGATGAGACGCTCACCTGCGAACGTGCGAAGCCGCTGCTGGCCCGCCTGGCCGACGGCGCGCTGGACGGCGCCGCGCGTGTCGCCCTCGAGGGCCATCTGGCGGGCTGCGCGGCGTGCCGCGTCGAGCGCGAGGCGCAACGCGAGGTGCTGACCGTGCTCCGCGCGCGGCCGGCGGCCGAGGCGCCGCCGTGGCTGGCCGCGCGGATCTCGGCCGAGATCGCGGCCGAGTCGGGCCTGCTCGGCCTCGCCGACTGGCGCGGCTGGACGCTGCGGCTCGCGCCGCTCGCGGCCGGGCTCCTGATCGCGGCGCTCGTCTGGGGCGGTCTGTCCTCGACATCGTCGCCCGGCGTCAGCCTGTCGCCCATCGTGGAGACGTGGGTGATGGGCGACCGGACCGACGGGCTGCCCGCCACGGCGGTGTTCTGGCAGTCCGACGTGTCCGCCGACACGCTCCTCATGACCGTGCTGCGCTCCGGGCCCGACGACACGCTCGAGGCGCAGCCGCAGGACGCGACCAAATGACGAAGCAAACGACGCGCGTGTGGTTCGGCCTGTTCGTGGCGCTCGTCTTCGCCGCCGGCGCCGGCACCGGCGTGATGGTCGCGCCGCGGCTCGCGCCCTACCGGAGCGGGTTCCCCCGGGCGTTCGACCCCGGGCGCCCCTGGGCCGGCATCCGCGGCCCCAACGGCGAGAGACCCCGGCGGCTCGCGCCGCTACTGGCCGAGGAGCTCGGCCTCGACGCCGATCAGCAGCAGAAGCTCTCCGAGGTCTTCGCGCGCCGCCGCGAGCGGCTCCAGGCGATCCAGCGGAACGTGCGCCAGCAGTTCGAGGCCGAGCAGAAGGAGCTGCGGCAGGAGATCCAGGGGATCCTGCGGCCGGACCAGATGCAGAAGTTCGAGGCGTGGCTGCAGCGCGTCGAGCGGCGCCGCCAGCGTGGTCCGGGCGCGCCCGAAGGCCCCGGGCGGCTGCCGCCGCCCCCCGGCGGACCGGGCACGCCACCGGGGCGGTTCTAGGACGCGGGCGCTGGGCGTTGGGCGTTGCGTGTTGGCTCTGACCCCTGACCCCTGACCCCTGACCCCTGATCTGCGTAGCCCCCCTCACCGCCACTCCTGCCTGATGGCCGCCGACAGCCCGGCGGCCGCGGCCTCGTCCACCAACCAGACGAGCTCGCCGTCGGGCGGCTGCACCACCTGGGCCGGCCGCCGGGCCGGCTCGGGCTCGGTCTCGAGCACGGTCTTGAGCGCGTGTGCCTTGTCCTCGCCCGCCACCATGAACATGACCGTGCGCGCCTGGTTGAGCACGATCGGCGTCAGCGTGATGCGGAACGCGCCGAGCGCCTCCACCCAGGGGGCGGCCACCAACCGCTCGCGCTCGTCGAGCGCCGGGCTGCCGGGGAAGAGGGAGGCGGTGTGCAGGTCCGGGCCGAGGCCCAGAAAGACGAGGTCGAAGACGGGCCGCTCGCCCGGCTGGAGGCCGAAGTGGCGCCGCAGCGTGGCCTGGTAGGCGGCGGCCGCCTCGCTCGGCTCCATCTCGGCCTGGATGCGGTGGACGTTGGCGTCGGGAATCGGCAGGTGGGCGAGCAGGAGCGCGCGCGCGACGCCGTAGTTGCTGTCGGGGTGGGTGGGCGGCACGGCGCGCTCGTCGCCCCAGAAGACGTGGACCTGATCCCAGGCGACGGCGGTGGCGCCGGGCGCGCCGCTGTCGACGCGCGCGGCGAGCGTGGCGAAGAGCAGGCGCGGCGTGGAGCCGCCCGAGAGGGCGAGGTTGAACCGGCCGCGCGCGGCGACGGCGTCGAGGGCGCGCGAGACGAGCGCGCTGGCGGCCGTTTCGGCGACCGCCCGGGCGTCGGCGACGATCCGCAGCGTGCGCGTCATTGCGGGGAGCATTATACCGGCGGGGCAAAAAACGATCTGGTCGCCGCGGAAAAAATCGCTATCATGGACGCGTGAGTCTTCCAACCAAACGGCTGACGCGCACGTGGCGGCCGGGCGACCCGTGGGCGACGAGCGACGCGGTCGAGCTGTACGAGATCGAGCGGTGGGGCAAGGGCTACTTCTCGATTGACGAGGTCGGCCACGTGCGCGTCCACCCGACGAAGGACCCGGCGCGGTCGATCGATCTCAAGGAGCTCGCCGACAACCTGCAGGCCCGCGGGATCGGGTTGCCGGTGCTCATCCGCTTCCGCGACATCCTGCGCCACCGCCTCGGCGACATCCACAGCGCGTTCCAGGCGGCCATCGCCCAGAACCAGTACGAGGGCCAGTACTGCTGCGTCTACCCGGTCAAGGTGAACCAGCAGCGGCAGGTGGTCGAGGAGGTGCTCCAGTTCGGGCGCCCGTACGGGTTCGGCCTCGAGGCGGGCTCGAAGCCCGAGCTGCTGGCGGTCGCCGCGCTCGCCGGCAACGACACGCCCATCGTCTGCAACGGCTTCAAGGACGCCGAGTTCATCGAGATGGCGATGCTGGCCCAGAAGATCGGCCGCCGCATCATCCCCGTCGTCGAGAAGTACACCGAGCTGGGCCTCATCCTGAAGTACGCCGAGCGCGTGGGCGTCCGGCCGACGATCGGCATGCGCGTGAAGCTCGCCTCGCGGGGCGGCGGCCGGTGGCAGTCGTCGGGCGGCTACCGGTCGAAGTTCGGCCTGACGGTGGCCGAGGTGCTCAAGGGCCTCGAGGAGCTCCGGGCGCGCGGCATGGAGGACTGCTTCAAGCTGCTGCACTTCCACCTCGGGTCGCAGATCCCCAACATCCGCATCGTCAAGGCCGCGCTGAACGAGGCGGCGCGCATCTACACCGAGCTCGTGAAGCTCGGCGCCGGCCTCGAGTACCTCGACGTGGGCGGCGGCCTCGGCGTGGACTACGACGGCTCGCAGACCAACTTCGAGTCGAGCGTCAACTACACGCTCGAGGAGTACGCGAACGACGTCGTCTACCACATCCAGACCGTGTGCGACGACGCGGGGGTGAAGCACCCGACGATCGTGTCCGAGAGCGGGCGCGCGGTGGTCGCGTACCACAGCCTGCTCATCTTCAACGTGCTCGGCGTGTCGGGCTTCACCGAGAACGAGATCCCGTCGAGCGAGGACGTGGACCGCCTCGAGCAGCCGATCATCGACCTGCTCGAGACCTACCAGAACCTGACCGTCCGCAACGCGCTCGAGAGCTACCACGACGCGCAGCAGGCGCTCGACATGGCGCTCAACCTGTTCAGCGGCGGCTACCTGCCGCTCGACCAGCGGTGCCAGGCCGAGAACCTCTTCTGGGCCATCTGCGCCAAGCTGCGCCGGCTCGTCCAGCAGATGGACGACGTGCCCGAGGACCTGCAGGGGCTCGACGAGACGCTCGCCGACACCTACTTCTGCAACTTCTCGTTGTTCCAGTCGATCCCCGACAGCTGGGCGATCAAGCAGCTGTTCCCGGTGATGCCGATCCACGGCCTCGACAAGGCGCCCACCTCGCACGCCGTGCTCGGCGACATCACGTGCGACTCGGACGGGAAGATCGACCAGTTCATCGACCGGCGCGACGTGAAGCGCACGCTGCCGCTGCACGCCTTCAACGGCGAGCCCTACTACCTGGGCGTGTTCCTGGTGGGCGCCTACCAGGAGATCCTGGGCGACCTGCACAACCTGCTCGGCGACACGCACGCCGTGCACGTGAGCCTCGACGACCAGGGGAACGTCGTGCTCGACGCGCTGATCAAGGGCGACACCGTGCGGCAGGTGCTCGACTACGTCGAGTTCGACGGCAACTCGCTGCTCGGCAAGCTCCGGTCCGACGCCGAGACGGCCGTGCGCGAGGGCCGGCTCACCTTCGAGGAGTCGCGCCACCTCCTCGAGTTCTACGAGGACGGCCTCCAGGGCTACACCTACCTCGAGGGCGATCAGTAGGGCGACCACGGAATGACCACGGAATGACCACGGAAATCGCCACGGAATGAGCCACGGAAAGAACGTCCGTGGTGCAATGCCCGTGGAATGCCCGTAGAATGCTCCCGGAAGGCCCACGGAACCTGAGAACCCGGGAACCCGAGAACCCCCGAACCCGCGAACCCTTCATCCCAGAGGGTGCCCTCATGCGAACCCGCTTCTTCCGTTTCGCCCTCGTTTCGATCCTGGCCGTCGTGTCGGCCGTCACGCTCGGCGCCCAGCAGCGGCGCCCGCTGAACGTCGACGACATCTTCGCGCTCAAGAACGTCGGCGACCCGCGCGTCAGCCCGGACGGGCAGTGGGTCGCGTACACCGTGTCGCAGATGGACGAGAAGAAGGACAACGCCGACACGGACATCTACATGGCGCCGATGGCGGGCGGCGACGCGATCCGCCTGACCACCAGCGAGAAGCCCGAGTCGAGCCCGCGCTGGAGCCCGGACGGCCGGTACCTCGGGTTCCTGTCCGCGCGCGACGGCGAGAAGAGCCAGGTGTGGCTGCTGCCGCGCAGCGGCGGCGAGGCGACGCGGCTGACCGACCTCAAGGGCGGCGTCTCCTCGTTCGCGTGGTCGCCCGACAGCACCCGGCTCGCGCTGGTCGCCTCCGACCCCAACCCCGACGAAGCCGAGGCCGAGGGCGGCGAGGCGAAGAAGGAGGAGAAGGCGCCCAAGCCCGTGGTCATCACGCGCCTGCAGTTCAAGCGCGACGGCGTGGGCTACCTGAACGATCTGCGCGAGCACGTGTACGTGTTCGACGTCGCCGCGAAGACGGCGATGCAGGTCACCGAGGGCCCCTACGACGACAGCTCGCCCGTGTGGTCGCCCGACGGGCAGTCGATCGCGTTCGTCAGCAACCGCACGAAGGAGCCGGACGCGAACGAGAACTCCGACGTCTTCGTCATCGCCGCGAAATCGGGCGAGACGCCGCGCGCGCTCACGACCTCGCCGGGAACCGACTCGAGCCCCGCGTTCACGCCCGACGGGCGGTACGTCGTGTACGAGGCGGGCGGCGACGTGAAGGACATGTGGTACGCGACGAACACCCTGGCGGTGGTGCCGGTCGCGGGCGGCGCACCGCGCGTGCTCACCACGGGCCTCGACCGCAACGTGAACAGCCCGACGCCGACGCCCGACGGCTCGGCGGTGCTCTTCCTGCTCGAGGACGAGGGCAGCGAGCACCTGGCGCGCGTGCCGCTCGCCGGCGGCCCCGTCACGCGCGTCGTGGACGGCGACCGCGACGTGTACCGCTTCGACGTCGGCAAGCAGGGCCAGATCGCGGTGCTCGAGAGCGAGACCGCCTACCCGTCGGAGGTCTTCGCCCTGCGGAACGGCCAGCTCGCGCGGATCACGCACGCGAACGACGCGTTCCTCGCCGGCATCGCCCTCGGCTCCGTCGAGCGCTTCAAGGCGAAGAGCCCGGATGGCACGATGATCGACGGCTACCTGACGCGGCCGCCCGGCGCCGCGGCGGGCGCGAAGCTGCCGGCCATCCTCCGCATCCACGGCGGCCCGGTGAGCCAGTTCACCTCGAGCTTCAACTTCGAGTGGCAGATACTCGCCGCGCAGGGCTACGCGGTCATCACGGCGAATCCGCGCGGCTCGTCGGGCCGCGGCCGTGACTTCGCCCACGCGATCTGGGCCGACTGGGGCCACACGGACTTCCAGGACGTGATGGCCGCGGTGGACCACGTCGTGGCCATGGGCGTCGCCGACCCCGACCGGCTCGGCGTGGGCGGCTGGAGCTACGGCGGCATCCTCACCGACTTCGTGATCACGCAGACGGGCCGCTTCAAGTGCGCGATCTCGGGCGCGAGCGAGGTCAACTTCACCGCCAACTACGGCCACGACCACTATCAGTACCAGTGGGAGACCGAGCTGGGGCTGCCCTGGGTGACGACCGACCTCTGGATCCGGCTCTCGCCCTTCTTCCACGTGGACAAGGTCACGACGCCCACGCTGGTGATGGGCGGGTCGGCCGACTGGAACGTGCCGATCCAGAACTCCGAGCAGCTCTACCAGGCGCTGCGCCGCCGCGGCATCGAGACCCAGCTCGTCGTGTACCCGGGCCAGAGCCACGGCATCCGCCGCCCGAGCTACCAGAAGGACCGCTACGAGCGCTACATCAAGTGGTACGACGAGCACCTGAAACCCGCGCCGACAGCGGTGAGCGGTCGGTAGGCAGCGGTCAGGAGACAGCGGTCAGCGGTCAGTAGGCAGCGGTCAGGAAGAGCATTCGCGGCTACAGCGTGACAGCATGCTCTTCCTGACCCCTGACCCCCATAGGCGTTAACTTAACAGCCACCGGCGCAGCAGGCCGGCGAGTGAGACGCCCTGCACCGGACGTTGGCGGCGCGCATCATTGAGGTCAAGACTCAGTTCACCCCGTGCGGTTGCGTCGA